>NZ_JANFME010000040.1:0-4792 GCF_029616525.1 Streptococcus suis
CTTTAAAAAACGGATTTTGATTGCTTTGAACATAAAGAAAGAGAGAACGAAGTTCGTCATCTCTAGGTGTTAGCTTTTCATCTACCCACTACAGTTGACAAAGAGCCCCTTCTTCTTATTCAACAGTAACAGACTTAGCCAAGTTACGTGGTTTATCAACATCCAAACCGCGTTGCAATGTCGCATAGTATGCAATCAACTGTGTCGGAACCACCATAGCAATCGCTGACAAGAATGGATGAACAGTTGTAACAGTGATGTCATCTTCTTCCTTAGCTACTGCTTCATCTACAATTGTCAAGACATTGGCACCACGCGCCACTACTTCCTGAATATTGCCTCGAGTATGGCTTGCAAGGTGTGGATGGTTTGAAATCAAGGCCAAGACAGGAACACCGTCTTCAATCAATGAAATGGTACCGTGTTTCAATTCACCTGCCGCAAAGCCTTCACATTGGATGTATGAAATTTCTTTCAATTTCAAGCTGGCTTCCATAGAAACGTAGTAGTCACTACCACGACCGATATAGAATGCGTTGCGAGTGGTTGATAAGAGTTTTTCAACTTTTTCAGCAATCACATCCTTTTCTGACAAGCTGGCCTCGATAGATTGGGCAACGATGGACAATTCATGCACTAAGTCAAATTCTTTCGCGTAGGCATTGCCATTGGCATCACCGACAGCCTTAGCCAAGATTGCCAAAGTCGCAATCTGTGCAGTGTAGGCTTTTGTAGAAGCTACCGCAATTTCTGGTCCTGCATGGAGCAACATGGTGTAAGTTGCCTCACGTGATAGGGTAGAACCAGGAACGTTGGTTACAGTCAAACTTGGAATGCCCATTTCATTAGCTTTAACCAATACCTGACGGCTATCAGCAGTTTCACCTGACTGGCTAATCATGACAAAGAGTGGCTTTTTGCTCAAAAGTGGCATATTATAGCCCCACTCAGAAGAGATACCCAATTCTACTGGTGTATCTGTCAATTTTTCCAAGAAGTCTTTTGAGGCAAATCCTGCGTGATAGGAAGTTCCAGCAGCCAAGATATAGATACGGTCAGCTTCTTGTACTGCCTTAATAATATCCGCGTCAACTGTTACCTGACCAGCTTCATTTGTATAGGCGCTAATCAATTTACGCATAACAGTTGGCTGCTCATCAATTTCCTTGAGCATGTAGTATGGATAAGTTCCCTTACCAATATCTGACAAATCAAGCTCAGCTGTATAACTACCACGTTCAATCGCATTGCCATCATAGTCCATGACTTCAACACTATCTTTTTTCACGATAACCAATTCCTTATCGTGAATTTCCATGTATTCACTTGTCTCACGAATCATAGCCATGGCATCTGAGCAGACCATGTTATAGCCATCACCAAGACCAATCAAAAGTGGAGATTTATTTTTGGCAACATAGATTGTATCTGCATCCGTAGCATCAATCAAGGCAAAGGCATATGAACCTTGAATAATCTTCAATGCTTTTTTGAAGGCTTCTAGAGTTGACAAACCTTCTTCTGCAAATTGACCAATCAAGTGTACAGCAATTTCTGTATCTGTCTGCCCTTTCAAGTCATGACCTGCAAGATACTCTTCCTTGATTTCTGCGTAGTTTTCAATCACACCGTTGTGAACTAGGATATGTCCAGCAGTTTGAGAAGTGTGAGGGTGAGCATTGTTCTCAGTTGGCTTACCATGAGTCGCCCAACGAGTATGACCGATCCCTGTTGTCCCTTCAGTCTTATCGCCAACTTTTGCAGACAATTCTGCAATGCGACCAACAGCTTTCACAAGATGAGCTTGCTCACCACCCGTCACAAAAATACCTGCTGAATCATAACCACGGTATTCTAATTTTTCAAGTCCTTGAATCAAAATATCAGTTGCGTTTGTATTTCCTACAACACCAACGATTCCACACATACATATCACCTACGATGTTTGTTAACATCGGCTTTCATTTCTTTAAAAATTGGTCTAGTCTAATTTATATCTAAAAAGACCAGTAAAATCAGTATATAACAAGTTTTTATCCTTGTCAACATTTTAATTGGTCTAGTCTGATTTCAAAATACAGTTCCAGTCATCTCAACACAATAAAAAAAGCTGATTCTACTGAACCAGCCCTGTCTTAATAAAACCAAATTCTGAAAGTGGACTAATCCGAAAAGTCAGTCTACCAACAATAGCCTCACTAGAAATCAAACCAAAACTACGACTATCCTGTTGATTCGTTCGTACATCATTCAACACCAAATAGTGCCCCTCTGGAATGACATTGTACTTTCCATTTGTCAAGGTTTCCAATGTAAAGTCATCTGTATAACTTTCTTGTGAATGAGGCGTTTTTAAATAGTTCTCTGTAACAATAATATCATTACGATAGAGAACATCGTCCATATAGGTAACCGTCTCGTTTTCCAATGCAATCACACGACTCACATACTCTTTTCCCTCATGGTTATACAAAATAAAATCTCCATGAATCGGGCGGACATTTCGCACCGTCATGATAAAGTCATTTTCCTTCAAATAACTATTTGCCATCTCAGGGGTAATCGTGACTGGCTCAAGTAACCAAAATCGTAGGCCAATGATTCCCAAAATCAATAAGACTAATAAACTGATTTGTTTTATTAAATCTCTTTTTACCATAATCTCTCCATTTCACTAGTATTATACCACAATTTAGAGCCATTAGTGTCTGAGATGCTGGTAAATCTCTTCAGCAATAACTTGATTTCCTAGCGGTGTCAAATGAAGACCATCGCTATAGTATTCAAGATGTCCCTCCGTCACAGTGTAAAGGTTAATAACTGGTAAACCAAGTTCGTTTCCGATAGCTGGGATAATTTTTTGTAATTCATCTTCAATAATTTGATTATTCAATCCAAAACGACTGGTTGGCACGTAAGGCGGGATGACTAAATAAACATCCGGCTGGCTTGGTAAATCCATATACTGCTCTGCCATTTCCCTATACTCTCGAATAAACCTCTCCCTATTCCAATATGGTCCTCGGCTATCGTTACTACCAATCATGATGATGACAATATCTGCTTCACTCTCAAGTGAAAGTTGGGCATTCTTCTCTTTAAAGTAAGGAAAATCTGCAGTTGACTGAAGTGAACGCCCACTCAATCCGTAATTTGAAACTTGATAGTGATGCCCAAGTTTCTCAGCTAGAATACAAGGATAGGCATCTTTTTCCCGATTCTCCAAGCCATATCCATAAGTCAAACTATCTCCGACTGTTGCAACTTTTACGGCCCCACTTCCAACGGTTAGGACCTCAGGATACATTATATCTGACACACGAACTCCTTAATTTTTCTTATTTTCTATTGTATCATGTTGAAAAAAATAAATAAACTTCTGAATTTGTGATATAATTAACTTATGAAAAAACAAGTTATTATTATAGGTGGAGGAATTGTTGGCTCTACTGCAGCCTTTTATCTCTCCCAAGAAGAACAAGTCAATCTTACTCTCATTGATTCAGGTGTCGGAACAGCCACACGAGCTGCCGCAGGTATCATCTGCCCATGGATGGCTCAGAAAAAAAATAAAGACTGGTATAAGCTGACTTCCGATGGTGCTGTTTTCTACCGTCAATTGGTAGCCGATTTGGAAAAATCGGGTGCTACTGAAATTCCATTCAAACAGACTGGAACCATCGGCCTAAAAAGTAAGCCTGAACTACTTGATAAAATCCAAAAAATTGCCGGGGAACGTCGCGTAGATACTCCGACTATTGGCGAAATTACTCCGCTTATAGGCTCGGAAATTAACCAGTACCTGCCACTACTTAAGCCAGACTACTTTGGTATCCATTTAGAAGGTGGCGGTCGTATTGATGGTGGGCGTTTGATTGATATTCTTCAGGAACAATTTTTGAAAAATGGTGGTACACGTATCTACGGACAAGCAAAACTGCTCGACAACCATACTGTCGAAGTAGATAATCAGGTGCTTACTGCTGACCATATTATCTTAGCCACAGGGGCCTGGTTGCCACATATTCTTGAACCTCTTGGTTATCAAGTGGATGTTCGACCACAAAAAGGACAATTGTTCGAATTAGATACAGAATTCGATACCGACAATTGGCCAGTTTGTATGCCCTACGGAGAGATTGACATCCTACCATTTGAAAATGGAAAAATCATTATTGGTGCAACTCATGAAGATGATATGGGCTACGATTTAGAACTAGACCCTGAAAAAATCCAAGCCATGCATGATAAAATAGCTGAATTCATGCCTGATTTGGCAAACTATCCTGTAGCCAGAACTCGCATTGGAACGCGCGCCTATACTTCAACTTATTCACCATTCTACGGAAATATTGAGGATATGCCTAATGTCTGGGTAGCTAGTGGTCTAGGCTCCACCGGTCTGACAAATGGCCCAATTATCGGTTGGCAAATTGCTAAAGAAATTCTCAACCAAGAAACAAACTTTGACCGTACACCATATTCTCCAAATAGATATATTCTCAAAAAATAAGATACGATAAGTTTAGATTCTACTGACTCTTTAAATGTAGATACTAAGACTGGTTGTTATCTAAGCAATAAATACAATAAGCAACGGGGGAACCTCGTTGTTTCAGACTGAAGACAAAGTCGTTAGAATTGTAATTCTAACGGCTTTTCATATGTAAAATAGTATAATAGATATAGGAATACTAGCTAATAAGCAGAGGGAGAATCGCTATGTTACACAAAGAAAATCCAGACTACAATCGCGGTCAATTTGGTTTCTACAGTTTAGATGACCTTGTTC
>NZ_JANFME010000041.1:0-3675 GCF_029616525.1 Streptococcus suis
TTCCGAGTCAGTAAGTGAATCAATTTCAGAATCTGTATCAGAATCTACATCAGAGTCTATCTCTGAGTCAGTAAGCGAATCGATTTCAGAATCCGTCTCTGAATCTACATCAGAGTCCATCTCTGAGTCAGTAAGCGAATCGATTTCAGAATCTACATCAGAGTCAATTTCCGAGTCAGTAAGTGAATCAATTTCAGAATCTGTATCAGAATCTACATCTGAGTCTATCTCTGAGTCAGTTAGCGAATCGATTTCAGAATCCGTCTCTGAATCTATCTCCGAGTCAGTAAGTGAATCAATTTCAGAATCTGTATCAGAATCTATCTCTGAATCTACATCTGAGTCTATCTCTGAATCAGTGAGTGAGTCGATTTCAGAATATGTCTCTGAATCTATCTCCGAGTCAGTTAGCGAGTCGATTTCAGAATCCGTATCAGAGTCTATCTTCGAGTCGGTCAGCGAATCGATTTCAGAATCTACATCTGAGTCCATCTCTGAGTCAGTTAGCGAATCGATTTCAGAATCCGTCTCTGAATCTATCTCAGAGTCAGTAAGTGAATCAATTTCAGAATCTGTATCAGAATCTGCGTCTGAGTCTATCTCTGAATCAGTGAGTGAATCAATTTCAGAATCTGTATCAGAATCTACATCTGAGTCTATCTCTGAATCAGTAAGTGAATCAATTTCAGAATCTGTATCAGAATCTACATCAGAGTCCATCTCTGAGTCAGTAAGCGAGTCGATTTCAGAATCCGTCTCTGAATCTATCTCCGAGTCAGTAAGCGAATCGATTTCAGAATCTATCTCTGAATCTACATCTGAGTCTATCTCTGAATCAGTGAGTGAGTCAATTTCAGAATCTGTATCAGAGTCAGCGTCTGAATCAGTTTCTGAATCAATCTCTGAGTCAGTATCAGAATCAATCAGCGAATCCGTCTCTGAGTCAATCTCTGAGTCAGTAAGTGAGTCAATTTCAGAATCTGTATCCGAGTCAGCGTCTGAATCAGTTTCAGAGTCAATCTCAGAATCAGTATCAGAGTCAATTAGCGAATCAATTTCAGAATCTATCTCTGAATCTACATCAGAGTCCATCTCTGAGTCGGTAAGCGAATCGATTTCAGAATCAGTATCAGAATCAATTTCTGAGTCAGTATCAGAATCAATCAGCGAATCCGTCTCTGAGTCAATCTCTGAGTCTGTATCAGAATCAATTTCTGAGTCTGTATCTGAATCCGTATCTGAATCAGTATCAGAGTCAGTAAGTGAGTCAATATCTGAATCAATCTCAGAATCAGTAAGCGAGTCAGTGTCTGAGTCTGTATCTGAATCAATTTCAGAATCAGTATCAGAGTCTGTGTCTGAATCCGTTTCAGAATCAATATCAGAGTCAATCTCTGAGTCAGTATCTGAATCAATCTCAGAATCAATCTCAGAATCTGTGTCTGAATCAGTTTCAGAATCAATCTCAGAATCAATTTCTGAGTCTGTATCTGAATCAATCTCTGAGTCAGTATCAGAATCAATTTCAGAATCAGTATCAGAGTCAATCTCAGAATCTGTGTCTGAATCAGTTTCTGAATCCATCTCTGAGTCAGTTTCAGAATCTGTGTCTGAATCAGTATCAGAATCCGTATCAGAATCCATCTCAGAATCAGTAAGCGAGTCAGTTTCTGAATCAATCTCTGAATCTGTATCAGAGTCTATCTCCGAGCCAGTAAGCGAATCTATCTCAGAATCCGTATCAGAATCAGTCAGCGAGTCTGTATCTGAATCAATTTCAGAATCTGTATCAGAGTCAATCTCTGAGTCAGTATCAGAATCGGTGTCTGAATCAGTATCAGAATCCATCTCTGAATCAGTAAGCGAGTCAGTTTCTGAATCAATCTCTGAATCTGTATCAGAGTCTATCTCCGAGTCAGTAAGCGAATCTATCTCAGAATCCGTATCAGAATCAGTAAGCGAATCAATCTCTGAATCAGTATCAGAATCAATTTCTGAGTCTGTATCTGAATCCGTATCTGAATCCGTATCAGAGTCAGTAAGTGAGTCAATTTCAGAATCAGTATCAGAATCAATCAGCGAATCCGTATCAGAGTCCATCTCTGAGTCTGTATCTGAATCAGTCAGCGAGTCAGTGTCTGAATCCGTATCAGAGTCAATCTCAGAATCAGTCAGCGAGTCAGTCTCTGAATCTACATCAGAGTCAATTTCTGAGTCAGTAAGTGAGTCAATTTCAGAATCTGTATCCGAGTTAGTGTCTGAATCGATTTCAGAATCAGTATCAGAATCAATCAGCGAATCCGTCTCTGAGTCTGTATCTGAATCAATCTCAGAATCCGTATCTGAATCAGTAAGCGAGTCTGTATCTGAATCAATTTCAGAATCAGTATCAGAGTCCATCTCTGAGTCTGTATCTGAATCAATCTCAGAATCCGTATCTGAATCAGTAAGCGAGTCTGTATCTGAATCAGTATCAGAATCAATTTCTGAGTCAGTAAGTGAGTCAGTGTCTGAATCGATTTCAGAATCAGTATCTGAATCAGTAAGCGAGTCAGTATCAGAATCAATCTCTGAATCAGTATCAGAATCAATTTCTGAGTCAGTAAGCGAATCGATTTCAGAATCTGTATCAGAATCAACTTCAGAGTCAGTTTCAGAGTCAGTAAGTGAGTCAGTAAGCGAATCGATTTCAGAATCTGTATCAGAATCTATCTCTGAATCTACATCAGAGTCCATCTCTGAGTCAGTAAGCGAATCAATTTCAGAATCTGTATCAGAATCTACATCAGAGTCTATCTCTGAGTCAGTAAGTGAGTCAATTTCAGAATCTGTATCAGAATCTATCTCTGAATCTACATCAGAGTCCATCTCCGAGTCAGTAAGCGAATCGATTTCGGAATCTGTATCTGAATCAATTTCTGAGTCAGTATCAGAATCAATCAGCGAATCAGTATCAGAATCAATCTCAGAATCTGTATCAGAATCAATCTCAGAATCTGTATCAGAATCAGTAAGCGAGTCAGTATCTGAATCTATCTCTGAATCTACATCTGAGTCCATCTCTGAGTCTGTATCAGAATCAGTAAGCGAGTCAGTATCAGAATCAATCAGCGAATCCGTCTCTGAGTCAATCTCTGAGTCTATATCTGAATCAATTTCTGAGTCTGTATCTGAATCCGTATCCGTATCTGAATCAGTATCAGTATCAGAGTCAATCAGCGAATCAGTTTCTGAGTCTGTATCTGAATCAGTAAGCGAGTCAGTATCAGAATCAATTTCAGAATCAGTAAGCGAGCCAGTGTCTGAATCCGTCTCTGAGTCCATCTCTGAGTCTGTATCAGAATCAATTTCAGAATCTGTATCAGAGTCTATCTCTGAGTCAGTATCTGAATCGGTATCAGAATCAATTTCAGAGTCAGTATCAGACTCAGTATCAGACTCAATTTCAGAGTCAGTATCAGAATCAGTTTCTGAATCAATCTCTGAATCAGTATCAGAGTCAATTTCAGAATCAGTTTCTGAGTCCATCTCTGAGTCTGTATCTGAATCAGTATCAGAGTCAGTATCAGAATCCGTATCAGAGTCAATCTCAGAATCAGTCAGCGAGTCAGTCTCTGAATCTATCTCTGAATCTACATCAGAGTCCATCTCTGAGTCTGTATCAGAATCAGTAAG
>NZ_JANFME010000042.1:0-3109 GCF_029616525.1 Streptococcus suis
AAGGTTAAGTTAATAAGGGCGCACGGTGGATGCCTTGGCACTAGAAGCCGATGAAGGACGTGACTAACGACGAAATGCCTTGGGGAGCTGTAAGTAAGCAATGATCCAGGGGTGTCCGAATGGGGGAACCCGGCAGGTAATGCCTGTCACTCACTACTGTTAAGGTAGTGTAGAGGAAGACGCAGTGAACTGAAACATCTAAGTAGCTGCAGGAAGAGAAAGCAAAAGCGATTGCCTTAGTAGCGGCGAGCGAAACGGCAGGAGGGCAAACCGAGGAGTTTACTCCTCGGGGTTGTAGGACTGCAATGTGGACTTAAAGAGTATAGAAGAACTACCTGGGAAGGTAGGCCAAAGAGAGTAATAGCCTCGTATTTGAAATATTCTTTATACCTAGCAGTATCCTGAGTACGGCGAGACACGCGAAATCTCGTCGGAATCCGGGAGGACCATCTCCCAACCCTAAATACTCTCTAGTGACCGATAGTGAACCAGTACCGTGAGGGAAAGGTGAAAAGTCCCCCGGAAGGGGAGTGAAATAGAACCTGAAACCGTGTGCCTACAACAAGTTCGAGCCCGTTAATGGGTGAGAGCGTGCCTTTTGTAGAATGAACCGGCGAGTTACGATATGATGCGAGGTTAAGTTGAAGAGACGGAGCCGTAGGGAAACCGAGTCTTAATAGGGCGAATTAGTATTATGTCGTAGACCCGAAACCATGTGACCTACCCATGAGCAGGTTGAAGGTGCGGTAAGACGCACTGGAGGACCGAACCAGGGCACGTTGAAAAGTGCTTGGATGACTTGTGGGTAGCGGAGAAATTCCAAACGAACTTGGAGATAGCTGGTTCTCTCCGAAATAGCTTTAGGGCTAGCGTCGACATTTGAGAATCTTGGAGGTAGAGCACTGTTTGGATGAGGGGGCCATCTCGGTTTACTGATTTCAGATAAACTCCGAATGCCAATGATTTATGGTCGGCAGTCAGACTGCGAGTGCTAAGATCCGTAGTCGAAAGGGAAACAGCCCAGACCACCAGCTAAGGTCCCAAAATAATTGTTAAGTGGAAAAGGATGTGGGGTTGCACAGACAACTAGGATGTTAGCTTAGAAGCAGCTATTCATTCAAAGAGTGCGTAATAGCTCACTAGTCGAGTGACCCTGCGCCGAAAATGTACCGGGGCTAAAACAATTTACCGAAGCTGTGGATAACACATTAGTGTTATGGTAGGAGAGCGTTCTATGTGTGAAGAAGGTATACCGTGAGGAGTGCTGGAACGCATAGAAGTGAGAATGCCGGTATGAGTAGCGAAAGATGGGTGAGAATCCCATCCACCGTAAGACTAAGGTTTCCAGGGGAAGGCTCGTCCGCCCTGGGTTAGTCGGGACCTAAGGAGAGACCGAAGGGTGTATCCGATGGACAACAGGTTGATATTCCTGTACTAGAGTATGAAGTGATGGAGGGACGCAGTAGGCTAACTAAAGCGGGCGATTGGAAGTGCCCGTCTAAGCAGTGAGGTGTGATATGAGTCAAATGCTTGTATCTATAACATTGAGCTGTGATGGGGAGCGAAGTTAAGTAGCGAAGTTAGTGACGTCACACTGCCGAGAAAAGCTTCTAGCGATGTATCATACTCTACCCGTACCGCAAACCGACACAGGTAGTCGAGGCGAGTAGCCTCAGGTGAGCGAGAGAACTCTCGTTAAGGAACTCGGCAAAATGACCCCGTAACTTCGGGAGAAGGGGTGCTGACTTATGGTCAGCCGCAGTGAATAGGCCCAAGCAACTGTTTATCAAAAACACAGCTCTCTGCTAAATCGTAAGATGATGTATAGGGGGTGACGCCTGCCCGGTGCTGGAAGGTTAAGAGGAGGGTTTAGCGCAAGCGAAGATCTGAATTGAAGCCCCAGTAAACGGCGGCCGTAACTATAACGGTCCTAAGGTAGCGAAATTCCTTGTCGGGTAAGTTCCGACCCGCACGAAAGGCGTAATGATTTGGGCACTGTCTCAACGAGAGACTCGGTGAAATTTTAGTACCTGTGAAGATGCAGGTTACCCGCGACAGGACGGAAAGACCCCATGGAGCTTTACTGCAGTTTGATATTGAGTATCTGTACCACATGTACAGGATAGGTAGGAGCCTACGAAGTCGGGACGCCAGTTTCGACCGAGGCGCTGTTGGGATACTACCCTTGTGTTATGGCTACTCTAACCCGGATAGGTTATCCCTATCGGAGACAGTGTCTGACGGGCAGTTTGACTGGGGCGGTCGCCTCCTAAAAGGTAACGGAGGCGCCCAAAGGTTCCCTCAGAATGGTTGGAAATCATTCGCAGAGTGTAAAGGTATAAGGGAGCTTGACTGCGAGAGCTACAACTCGAGCAGGGACGAAAGTCGGGCTTAGTGATCCGGTGGTTCCGTATGGAAGGGCCATCGCTCAACGGATAAAAGCTACCCTGGGGATAACAGGCTTATCTCCCCCAAGAGTTCACATCGACGGGGAGGTTTGGCACCTCGATGTCGGCTCGTCGCATCCTGGGGCTGTAGTCGGTCCCAAGGGTTGGGCTGTTCGCCCATTAAAGCGGCACGCGAGCTGGGTTCAGAACGTCGTGAGACAGTTCGGTCCCTATCCGTCGCGGGCGTAGGAAATTTGAGAGGATCTGCTCCTAGTACGAGAGGACCAGAGTGGACTTACCGCTGGTGTACCAGTTGTCTTGCCAAAGGCATCGCTGGGTAGCTATGTAGGGAAGGGATAAACGCTGAAAGCATCTAAGTGTGAAACCCACCTCAAGATGAGATTTCCCATAACTTTATGTTAGTAAGAGCCCTGAGAGATGATCAGGTAGATAGGTTGGAAGTGGAAGTGTGGCGACACATGTAGCGGACCAATACTAATCGCTCGAGGACTTATCCAAAGAAATAAACTAGAGTCAATATTGACAAGCGATCGGTTTCTTGTTAGAATATAGATATTCAATTTTGAGTTGACAAAACTCAACAGTTAAGTGACGATAGCCTAGGAGATACACCTGTACCCATGCCGAACACAGCAGTTAAGCCCTAGAACGCCTGAAGTAGTTGGGGGTTGCCCCCTGTTAGATACGGTAGTCGCTTAGCA
>NZ_JANFME010000043.1:0-3025 GCF_029616525.1 Streptococcus suis
TGAAATTGCTTTCCTTTAAAATGATTCATCGTCATTCCTCCTGCTATCTTTTTCTATTATTCTACCTTATTTGATAGTAGATTTAAAACTTTGCAACAGAACCTACAGAGGGCTACTGGAAGAACAACTTCTGGCAGCATAACAATCAAAGGAAATTTAGTGAGTTTATACGACTACACTTTTCTTGACAATTCCAAAGTATAGATAATAAAAACCGCTATGCGGCAAACTCAAAAGGTCTTCACATAGCGATTATATCTAATAAAAATTCATTAATTTTTTTACATTTTCAACAACCAGAATGTATCATTAACACTTTTACATCCTTATTGCATAACTCAAAAATTACATAACTTCCAATTCTCTCATCAACTGTTCCCATTCATTAAAATAATTACCCTGACACCTTTTAACATCATCAATTGATTTTTGTATTTCCGTCAGTACTATATAATCAGAAGAATTGTTTGGTTCAGAAATGATTTTATTCAATCTTTCTAATTCTTCATCATATTGATTTATTAACACTTCAAGCTTTTCAATTCGTTTCTCCTTCTTAACCTTCTCCTTCTCAATGGAGTTACGATCGCCTTTTACTGTGTTATTTTTCTCTACTTTCTGCTCAACTTTAATGTTATTAAATGGCTTTTCAGAATTCATCCTTTTTTTCTCGTACTCACCATAAGTAGATTGTACAAACTCTACACCATCCTTATCAAAAACAAGTAATCTGTCAGCAATCTTATTAGTAAAATATCTATCATGTGACACAAAAATAATTGTACCTTGATAACTGCATAAGATATTCTCTAAATTCTCTTTTCCAATAATATCCATGTGGTTTGTCGGTTCATCTAAGATTAAAACATTAGTACGTTTATATAATAATTTACATAATGTCAATCTAACCTTTTCTCCACCTGACAAAGAGGACACCGGTCTAAAAACATCATCTCCACTAAACTGAAATGAGCCAAGAGCAGTTCTGACCTCTGTGTCATTTAGCTCAGGGTATTCGCTTTGAAAAATTTCGAATAGTGTATCATCTCCACTGATTTGAGCAAGCTGTTGGTCAAAATAGCTAATTTCAACATTGTATCCGAATTTAAAATCTCCAGACAATGCTGCCACACCACCCATAAGTGTTTTAAGCAACGTGGATTTACCAATACCATTACTCCCAACAATTCCAAGCTTCTGTCCCCTTTCAAGGTTGAAATTAACCTTTGCAAGAGGAGTATCATAGCCTATCACAAGTTCTGAAGCACTTAATACTTGCCTTGAACTACTGATTCTCGGTTGAAATTTAGACATATAAGTTTTTGTATCGTATTGGTCTGGTGCATTTAATATTTGCATACGCTGTAATAATTTAATTTTAGATTGCACCATTTTAGCTTTCGTAGGTTTATAACGAAAACGTTCAATCAAGCGTGTAATCCTTTCAATTTCTATCTGTTGCAAGTCGTAATCTTTTTGCTGTTTGATATGATTTTCTCGTTTTTGCTCCTCAAAGGCTGAATAATTACCTTTATAACATTTGGTCTCTCCCCATTCGATTTCATAAACCTTATCCACAATTCGATTAAGAAACATTCTATCATGGGAAATAATAACCAATGTAGATTTATAACTTCTCAAATAACTCTCCAACCATTGTATTGTTTCTATATCAAGGTGGTTAGTAGGTTCATCAAGTAATAGAATGTCTGGCTTTGTTAAAAGTATTTTTATAAAAGCTATCTTAGTTCGCTGACCACCTGAAAATTCAGAAATGGGTTTTTTATCATCTGCTTCAGTAAAACCCATACTACGAATCATCGTTTCATATTCTTTTTGGTAGGTTAGACCTCCAAGAGCCATATACCTTTCACTGATATCAGAGTATTCATTGATGATTTTATCATCATATTGATTCTCCATTTTATCTATCAGCTGTTTCATCTTGTTTTCCATATCAATAAGCGTCTTAAATACCGTACGGACTTCATCCACCATTGATATACTTTCATCTTCAAAAGGCATCTGTCTTAAATAGCTAATATAAGGGTTACCGGTCTTTATTACTTGAAACTCACTTTCACCAGTTCCTTCTTCTAATTCAATTTCGCCTATAATAGCTTTTAGCAAGGTTGTTTTTCCACATCCATTTCTACCAACAATAGCAATCTTTTCATTATCATTGATTTCAATACCGATGTTTTCCAACACCATATTACCATCATAGTAAACGGCACCATTAATTATTTTGTATTGCATTTTCATATCCTCCTTTGCGTTAGTACTAGCAATTGCAAAGGTGGCTTTGGACAATAATTATTCTACTCCATGTAAAGCTTGTCACAGCCACCTATACATGGAGTTCTTTAAATGTTACTATAGTTGTAGATTTCATTTGCTTCTACCTCCTATCGATTATTAATATAATTCAATTGCCACCTTATTGTACCAAGTCGCTAGCGCAATGGCTAGCCTAAGTTTTAGCTTACACCCTTTCTGGTAAAAGTAAAGTAACTGATCTGTTATCTCATCTGCCTTCCTTTCCTTTCTATTATTTTTTTTATAACAACGCCATTATATCATAAAGTGCTAATTTTATTAATTGCAACTTTTAAGGCTTCTATTTCGGTTTTAAGAGCTTTTTATAGCTTGTATAGTATTTAGTGTGTCAGTAGTGCTAATACCCCTTAAAAAGCTTTCTATCTTGTTATAGCGACAAGGTAGAAAGAGTTTATATAAATATACCCAGATAATAATATGTAATCATATATTTTTGAAATATGTTATAAAAATGTTAAGTAAATGTTGATTTTGTGTGTGGCAAATGATACCATGTAAATATACAAAAAAGGAGTGATTATTTTGTCTAGTATTTTTGATAAATATGAATATGTAGCTTATCCTGCAACAGTATTAACTTGGTTCTGTTGCAAAGTTTTAAATAAAGAATAAAATCCCTTACGGTATCTATGATTTAAGCTGGGATTCCCAATAATACCTTGATTTCAGTACAGACCGAAAACCC
>NZ_JANFME010000044.1:0-2561 GCF_029616525.1 Streptococcus suis
CTGCTGAAATTGCTTTCCTTTAAAATGATTCATCGTCATTCCTCCTGCTATCTTTTTCTATTATTCTACCTTATTTGATAGTAGATTTAAAACTTTGCAACAGAACCCAAAAACTCTTCCAAGTCCTTGAGGGAACGCTCTGCGATTGCCTCATAACGCTCCTTCTTGTCACGGATCCGCGGTCCATCCAGCTCCTTGATGATGCCAAAGTTGACATTCATAGGCTGGAAGTGCTTGCTTTCTGTGTGGGTGATGTAGAATGGCAGAGCTCCGATAGCTGTTGTTTGCGGGAAGATGACCGGCTCTTCGCCATGGAAGCGGCGAACAGCATTGATACCGGCAACTAAACCAGAAGCTGCAGACTCAACATAGCCTTCTACTCCTGTCATTTGACCTGCAAAGAACAGATTTGGATTTTTCTTGGTCGCAAAGGTCTGTTCCAATAAGTTTGGCGAATCCATGTAGGAATTGCGGTGCATAACGCCGTAGCGGACAAACTCAGCATTTTCGAGTCCTGGAATCATCTGGAAGACCCGCTTCTGCTCGCCCCACTTAAGGTGAGTCTGGAAGCCAACAATATTGTAAAGGCTACCTGCTGCGTTATCCTGACGGAGCTGGACAACTGCGTAAGGTGTCTTGTATTCGCCGTCACGAGGTCCCTTGTAGTCTTCTGGGTATTCCAAACCAACCGGCTTCATTGGGCCATAGAGCATGGTTTTGATGCCGCGTTTGGCCATTACTTCAATCGGCATACAGCCTTCAAAGTATTTTTCTTTTTCAAAGGAGTTGAGCGGTGCTTCCTCAGCTGAAATCAAAGCTTCATAGAAAGCGGTGAACTGTTCCTTGTTCATCGGAGCATTGAGATAGGCAGCTTCTCCCTTATCATAACGGGACTTGAGATAGACCAAATCCATGTTAATGGTCGAGCTATCCACAATCGGTGCTGCCGCATCGTAGAAGTAAAAACCGTCGCCACCATTAAGAGCGTGAATCTTCTCTGCCAGGGCGTCAGATGTCAAAGGTCCCGTCGCAATAACTGTAATCGCATCTTCTGGAATCTCTGTAATCTCGCCACGAATGACCTCAATCAGTGGGTGGTTGTGAATCTCATCCGTCACCGCTTGGGAGAAATTCTCACGGTCCATGGCCATGGCACCTCCAGCAGGAACACGGTGAGCCTCTCCAGCACGCATGATAATGGAATCCAAACGACGCATTTCTTCTTTGAGAAGACCGACAGCGTTGGTCAAACTATCACCACGGAATGAATTGGAACAAACCAACTCCGCAAACTTGTCCGTCTTGTGCTGGGGCGTTGGTTTGACACCACGCATCTCGTAGAGTTTGACAGGAATACCACGCTTGGCAATCTGATAAGCCGCTTCTGAGCCAGCCAAGCCAGCTCCGATAACGTTAATGTGGGTTTGAGACATGAAACTAATACCTCTAGCCAGAATATCTGACTACTGTTTGGGAATACCCCAAAACAGAACCTTTCTAAATTTTATACCTATCTAGTATACCAGAAAATGGCTAGAAAAGACAAAACTACCTTCATTGAAATGAAAGTAGTTTTGTTTTTTACATAATATATTTTATGTATATCATTTGCTGTTCTATCGCTTATTTACAATAGCTCCGCTATATCTCCAACAACCTCAAAATTCCAACCAAGTCTCCTATAAGAGTCGATTTCTTCCTGACTATACGGGAAAGTATTCAGCAAAATGGAATCCATTCCCAATTCATGAGCAATAGCTATATCGGATGTCAAATCATTACCAACCATAACCGTTTCCTCAACATCAAGATTATTTTCCTCTAAAACCAGTTGAAGAAATGCTGGTTCAGGCTTCTTCATCTTAAAGTCAGAAGAGATATAAATTTTTTCCATCAAATCCGCACAACCTGTCTGTTCAATTTCTGCCCGAGTAAAAATTCGTTGAGCATTGGAGAGAATAAATAATCGCGCTTTTCTATCCTTTAATGTCTGTAGACTAGTTAGGGTATTTTCATAAGCCTCTAACTTTTCACGTGAAAGCACGCGGAAAATCGTGGCTACTACTTGCCCAAAAGTCTCTAAATCAGTCGGCTTATTGGTACTTTGGTTTTCATTTGGTGCATCCGTTAATAGACGAATGAAGATTGTTTCTAAATCAATTTCGACATATTGATAACTCACTGTTTCCGCGAGAGATCTCTCTGCCTCTTCTACAAAACGATGATAGGCATTTTTCAACTGGCGCGGTCGATAGGAACAACCAAAAGCATTGTAAATCTGTGTTAGCTGATTCCAGACCTCTAGTTTATTCTCATCTGTACGAATATCAACCAATGTACCATAAAAATCGAAGATATAGTTTTTGTAACTTTTCATGTCTTTCTCCTAATCTTTAGACAGCATTTTTTATATTATACCCCACAACGAAAACGTTTGCAATAGTAGAACGAAAAAACGGCTCTATAATTTCTGTAGTGGGTAAATCCACCATGGAAATTATGGAGCCTTTTTGAGTATAGAAAAAAGTCCCATATGACCTATAATGAAAAGTGTTCAACCA
>NZ_JANFME010000045.1:0-2087 GCF_029616525.1 Streptococcus suis
TATAAATGAAATTAGAGGTATATTACCTCGTAACTCAATTGGAAAATATGATTTACTAACTATTTTTACACATAAAACCGTTTTTGATAAAATTGTAAAAGTACTATATGGTTTTTGATATTGATAATTTAAAAGGATTTCTTAATGATACCAGTTCATTTGGGTTTATAGCTAAAGAAAATAATAAAATTATAGGATTTGCATATTGCTATACACTTTTAAGACCTGATGGAAAAACAATGTTTTATTTACACTCAATAGGAATGTTACCTAACTATCAAGACAAAGGTTATGGTTCAAAATTATTATCTTTTATTAAGGAATATTCTAAAGAGATTGGTTGTTCTGAAATGTTTTTAATAACTGATAAAGGTAATCCTAGAGCTTGCCATGTATATGAAAAATTAGGTGGTAAAAATGATTATAAAGATGAAATAGTATATGTATATGATTATGAAAAAGGTGATAAATAAATGAATATAGTTGAAAATGAAATATGTATAAGAACTTTAATAGATGATGATTTTCCTTTGATGTTAAAATGGTTAACTGATGAAAGAGTATTAGAATTTTATGGTGGTAGAGATAAAAAATATACATTAGAATCATTAAAAAAACATTATACAGAGCCTTGGGAAGATGAAGTTTTTAGAGTAATTATTGAATATAACAATGTTCCTATTGGATATGGACAAATATATAAAATGTATGATGAGTTATATACTGATTATCATTATCCAAAAACTGATGAGATAGTCTATGGTATGGATCAATTTATAGGAGAGCCAAATTATTGGAGTAAAGGAATTGGTACAAGATATATTAAATTGATTTTTGAATTTTTGAAAAAAGAAAGAAATGCTAATGCAGTTATTTTAGACCCTCATAAAAATAATCCAAGAGCAATAAGGGCATACCAAAAATCTGGTTTTAGAATTATTGAAGATTTGCCAGAACATGAATTACACGAGGGCAAAAAAGAAGATTGTTATTTAATGGAATATAGATATGATGATAATGCCACAAATGTTAAGGCAATGAAATATTTAATTGAGCATTACTTTGATAATTTCAAAGTAGATAGTATTGAAATAATCGGTAGTGGTTATGATAGTGTGGCATATTTAGTTAATAATGAATACATTTTTAAAACAAAATTTAGTACTAATAAGAAAAAAGGTTATGCAAAAGAAAAAGCAATATATAATTTTTTAAATACAAATTTAGAAACTAATGTAAAAATTCCTAATATTGAATATTCGTATATTAGTGATGAATTATCTATACTAGGTTATAAAGAAATTAAAGGAACTTTTTTAACACCAGAAATTTATTCTACTATGTCAGAAGAAGAACAAAATTTGTTAAAACGAGATATTGCCAGTTTTTTAAGACAAATGCACGGTTTAGATTATACAGATATTAGTGAATGTACTATTGATAATAAACAAAATGTATTAGAAGAGTATATATTGTTGCGTGAAACTATTTATAATGATTTAACTGATATAGAAAAAGATTATATAGAAAGTTTTATGGAAAGACTAAATGCAACAACAGTTTTTGAGGGTAAAAAGTGTTTATGCCATAATGATTTTAGTTGTAATCATCTATTGTTAGATGGCAATAATAGATTAACTGGAATAATTGATTTTGGAGATTCTGGAATTATAGATGAATATTGTGATTTTATATACTTACTTGAAGATAGTGAAGAAGAAATAGGAACAAATTTTGGAGAAGATATATTAAGAATGTATGGAAATATAGATATTGAGAAAGCAAAAGAATATCAAGATATAGTTGAAGAATATTATCCTATTGAAACTATTGTTTATGGAATTAAAAATATTAAACAGGAATTTATCGAAAATGGTAGAAAAGAAATTTATAAAAGGACTTATAAAGATTGATTATATAATATATGAAAAGCTATTATAAAAGACATTAGTATTAAATAGTTTAAAAAAATGAAAAATAAGGTTCTGTTGCAAAGTTTTAAATCTACTATCAAATAAGGTAGAATAATAGAAAAAGATAGCAGGAGGAATGACGATGAATCATTTTAAAGGAAAGCAATTTCAGCA
>NZ_JANFME010000046.1:0-1633 GCF_029616525.1 Streptococcus suis
CTTGAAAGGAGCAATTGCTTCACTATGAGATGGACCTGCGTTGTATTAGCTAGTTGGTGAGGTAACGGCTCACCAAGGCATCGATACATAGCCGACCTGAGAGGGTGATCGGCCACACTGGGACTGAGACACGGCCCAGACTCCTACGGGAGGCAGCAGTAGGGAATCTTCGGCAATGGGGGCAACCCTGACCGAGCAACGCCGCGTGAGTGAAGAAGGTTTTCGGATCGTAAAGCTCTGTTGTAAGAGAAGAACTGTGAGAAGAGTGGAAAGTTTCTCACTTGACGGTATCTTACCAGAAAGGGACGGCTAACTACGTGCCAGCAGCCGCGGTAATACGTAGGTCCCGAGCGTTGTCCGGATTTATTGGGCGTAAAGCGAGCGCAGGCGGTTTGATAAGTCTGAAGTAAAAGGCTGTGGCTTAACCATAGTACGCTTTGGAAACTGTCAAACTTGAGTGCAGAAGGGGAGAGTGGAATTCCATGTGTAGCGGTGAAATGCGTAGATATATGGAGGAACACCGGTGGCGAAAGCGGCTCTCTGGTCTGTAACTGACGCTGAGGCTCGAAAGCGTGGGGAGCGAACAGGATTAGATACCCTGGTAGTCCACGCCGTAAACGATGAGTGCTAGGTGTTGGGTCCTTTCCGGGACTCAGTGCCGCAGCTAACGCATTAAGCACTCCGCCTGGGGAGTACGACCGCAAGGTTGAAACTCAAAGGAATTGACGGGGGCCCGCACAAGCGGTGGAGCATGTGGTTTAATTCGAAGCAACGCGAAGAACCTTACCAGGTCTTGACATCCCGATGACCGCCCTAGAGATAGGGTTTCTCTTCGGAGCATCGGTGACAGGTGGTGCATGGTTGTCGTCAGCTCGTGTCGTGAGATGTTGGGTTAAGTCCCGCAACGAGCGCAACCCCTATTGTTAGTTGCCATCATTCAGTTGGGCACTCTAGCGAGACTGCCGGTAATAAACCGGAGGAAGGTGGGGATGACGTCAAATCATCATGCCCCTTATGACCTGGGCTACACACGTGCTACAATGGCTGGTACAACGAGTCGCAAGTCGGTGACGGCAAGCTAATCTCTTAAAGCCAGTCTCAGTTCGGATTGTAGGCTGCAACTCGCCTACATGAAGTCGGAATCGCTAGTAATCGCGGATCAGCACGCCGCGGTGAATACGTTCCCGGGCCTTGTACACACCGCCCGTCACACCACGAGAGTTTGTAACACCCGAAGTCGGTGAGGTAACCTTTTAGGAGCCAGCCGCCTAAGGTGGGATAGATGATTGGGGTGAAGTCGTAACAAGGTAGCCGTATCGGAAGGTGCGGCTGGATCACCTCCTTTCTAAGGAAATGGAACCTGTACGTCAGTCTTCTTTAATTTTGAGAGGTCTTGTGGGGCCTTAGCTCAGCTGGGAGAGCGCCTGCTTTGCACGCAGGAGGTCAGCGGTTCGATCCCGCTAGGCTCCATTAACAACGGAAGTTGTTAAGATTTTGTCCATTGAAAATTGAATATCTATCAAACATTCCTAAACGTATGTAAAAGTACGTATAGAAATAGTAACAAGAAAATAAACCGAAAACGCTGTGAATATTTAATGAGTTTTCTAATTTTTGAAAAAAATTAGGTTAA
>NZ_JANFME010000047.1:0-1417 GCF_029616525.1 Streptococcus suis
AGGCTCTATAATTTCTGTAGTGGGTAAATCCACTGTAGAGATTATGGAGCCTTTTTGAGTATATACAAAAAGTCCCATATGACCTATAATGAAAAGCAACCACACTCACATTAGAAAGACTCATATGGAACAACTTTATCATACCACAGAACTAATTGGAATCAAAGACAAAAACATCAAAATTCTCTTCATTTTGAAACATCAGACCCATCTAGAAATCAGGGCAAAGCTAGATTACGACAGCCCTGGTTGTCCTCATTGCCAAGGAAAGTGTATCAAGTACGACTTTCAAAAGTCGTCAAAGATTCCGATTTTGGATTGTCAGGGCTTTCCGACCCTCCTCTTGCTTAAGAAACGACGGTTTCAATGCAAATCTTGCCAAAAAGTGACTGTAGCTGAGACAGCTCTAGTCAAGAAAAACTGTCAGATTTCCCAACCTATTTGGGACAAAGTGACACAACTCCATACAGAAAACATGACCAATATAGCCATCGCTAGGAGATTACATATCTCCGTATCGGTCGTCCAGAGGAAACTGGCTCAGTTTCAATTTGAGCATGATTTTACGACATTACCAAAAGTCTTGAGCTGGGATGAATTTAGTCGGAACAAGGGAAAACTCGCCTTTATTGCTCAGAATTTTGAGACGAGATCGATTGTGACCATTCTTGACAACAACCGCCAAACCACCATCAAGAACTATTTCTACAAGTATCCTAGGGAGGTCAGAGAAACTGTCAAGGTCGTAACAGTGGACATGTCGGGTAGCTATATTCCCATCATCAAACAACTATTTCCAAGAGCTAAAATTGTCCTTGATAGATTTCACATTATCCAACATCTGAGCCGTGCTATGATGACGACTAGAATTGATATTATGAAGACTTTCGATACGCGTTCCCTACCTTATCGATCCATGAAAAATCACTGGCGTATTCTCCAAAAAGATAGTCGAAAACTGTCTTTGAATCGCTTCTTTTCTCGCACTTTTGGGCAAACAGTAACACCGAGAGAGGTTGTCCAGAAGACATTGAATTTCTCTGAGGAACTGAAATTCTATTACGAACTCTATCAGATCCTTCTCTTCCATTTCCAAGAGATGAACTCGAAATATTTCTTCGAGCTTCTAGAAGACAATCTGGATCTTGTCAATCCTGCCTTTAAAACTGTTTTTAAAACTTTTCTAAAGTATAAAACGTACATCACGAACGCCATGGAGCTTCCATATTCCAACGCTAAGCTGGAAGCGACCAATAAACTCATCAAAGACATCAAGAGGCAAGCGTTCGGCTTTAGAAACTTTACGAACTTTAAAACAAAGATATATATTGCTTTAAACATCAAAAATGAGAGAACGAATTTCGTCCTCTCTAGGTGTTAGCTTTTCGTCTACCCACTACAGTTGACAAAGAGCCGG
>NZ_JANFME010000048.1:0-1347 GCF_029616525.1 Streptococcus suis
ATAGTACTTTTACAATTTTATCAAAAACGGTTTTATGTGTAAAAATAGTTAGTAAATCATATTTTCCAATTGAGTTACGAGGTAATATACCTCTAATTTCATTTATAACATCAGTACTTTCCATACATTTACACCCCTTGCTTATGGTTAATAATCTTTGCTAATCTTTAAAAATAGTCATTTTCAACATATTTTTTATACATGTCCTCGGTATATCTTGTTATGTTCTTACCATACTCTGGATAATCAAACCCCAGTAGTTCTGCTACCTCTTTGGACACTTCCCTGAACAATTGGTGGCATATAAATAATGACTTCCAAATATTTTCATAGGAATCCATGCGATATGTAGATAATAATCTATTCCATAGATCTTCATCAATGTATTTGTTAATATACTTATAATTTTTCCCAACACTTAATGAAAATTCTGTCTTTATCCCAACCTTCCACGACATCATCCTAAGTAGTTCAAACCGTAGAATCTGGTTCAGATGATCGATTGCAAACAGTATCTCTTTGCGGCACAATCCTTTAATAACATAAGGTGTTACATTCCAAAATTCATTGCAGCAATCATCATACTCCCTTGCGCTTGGCTTTCTTACATGATAATCTATATCAGTCGGAACTATGTCCCTTTTAATTCTACAATCTTTATCAATTAGAACCTTTATTAATTTATCGCCCTTTAGGTAATTATCTAACTCTTCCAAGGGCAATAAGGTAAGATCAATTTTATTGTAATCATCAAATAGCATAAGATAGGAAAATCCCTTTTCTTCAGGTGGGAATAATTCCATATCCTCCGGCTTTTGCATCATTATTATATTCCCAAATTGATTAAGCCAGTCATCATTAGATATAAACGGTTCTATATCACTTACAAAATATGTAATATCATAATCCTGAAATTCATCTTTAGGTATATTAATATTTGCGCGTGACCCCTCAAGGGTCACAATTCGAATACGTTCATCCTGTTCTGCTAAAGAAAGTACTAAATCCATCATTTCTTTTTCTGATCTCATTTACATACTCCTCGTTTATTTTTTCTATATTATTACATCTTCTTTTTTGCCGATACAATCAGCATCATTGGGCGTCGCATTTCATCCGCCATCCCCGGAATATCCATCATGTTCTCTGGCGGCTGTGGCTCCACAATCTGATTTATTATAAAACTATTTGAAAGCAGTGTATTTAGATATGTGGTCAGTGTTCTATGATATTTTGTAACCTTTTCTTCCAAAAACATAGCTGTCCGTTTGCCCTCATAATAATAATTGTCCACCGGGAAATGCAGTATTTCTCCTTTTTCGTTATAATACCAGTCTTGTGTTCCAT
>NZ_JANFME010000049.1:0-1344 GCF_029616525.1 Streptococcus suis
GAGCACCCCAAAATATGCGATAGGCATGAGTATAAAAATACGACTAAAATTCGGTAGATAAGCTCTCTAATTTTTAGAAGGAGGGAATTATCATGGATGTTCTCTATCAATCTTGTGCAGGTATTGATGTCCATCAAGCCAATATTGTCGTCTGTATCCTACATGGACCACTCACCTCAACTCGTCCAAAGCGTGAGATGGCTACATTTGATACAACGACTAAAGGCCTACGTGCTTGCCACGATTTTCTCAGTCAATTTCATGTGGAAGCTGTTGGTATGGAAAGCACCGGTGTCTATTGGCGACCTGTCTGGCATGCTCTCTGTGATGACTTCGAGCTGATACTCGCTCAACCAGCTCATATGAAGGCTATCCCAGGTCAGAAAACCGACAAGAAGGACGCTCACTGGATTGCCAAATTAACACGGATTGGTCTGCTTCCTCGGAGTTTCGTTCCCGATGAAACCATTCAAGAATTGAGGGAGTTGACCAGACAACGAAAACATTATGTGGAAAGTCGTAATCGAGAAACCAATCGTATCCATAAAATTCTTCAGTCAGGTGGTATCAAGCTAACAACCTATATTGAAGATATTATGGGGCTATCTGGTCGCAATCTCCTTCAGCTACTGGTTGATGGGACGCCTATTACACCTCGCATTGTCCATCAATCGGTTTACACCAGCTTGAAGAAGAAAGTGCCGCAGCTTCTGGAAGCCTTGGATGGCTATTTTTCTGACCATCACCGCTTTATGTTAAAGCAGTCCTTAGAGATTTATGATTTTTATCAGAAGCAGATTGAGTTGTTGGAAGAGCGAATGAATGTCTATCTATCACAATATGAAAACCATGTAGAAATATTGGATTCCATCCCAGGTATTGATGTCATTACAGCTTCTGTTATCATTTCTGAGGTTGGTGTTGACATGAGTCAGTTTCCGACATCTGGACATTTAGCTTCTTGGGCTGGACTCTGTCCAGGTAATAATGAGAGTGCTGGTAAAAAACGAAGTACCAAGATTCGACACGGAAATTCATATTTGAAGAAATGTTTATGCCAAGCCGCTTTCGCTATCAAAAAACAAAAAGGTAGTCCCCTAGCAGACCGATTTTATCAGATTCAAAGTCGGCGTGGTTCACAAAAAGCAACAATTGCACTCGCACATCAATTATTAAAAATAGCTTATATCCTTTTAAAAGAGCAGATAACGTATCCTGAATTTTTAGCACAGAAAAAGACTACTAGGGACGAGCTAGTAGCCTAACATAAAAAATTTTTCGCTTTGATTATATCATAGGGAGGGAGTTTTTGCATTCTTTTGAGTTTTCGTATAAGAACTCGAC
>NZ_JANFME010000005.1:0-119034 GCF_029616525.1 Streptococcus suis
TAAAAAACGGATTTTGATTGCTTTGAACATAAAGAAAGAGAGAACGAAGTTCGTCATCTCTAGGTGTTAGCTTTTCATCTACCCACTACAGTTGACAAAGAGCCGAAAAAACCTACCACATTAAGTGATAGGTTTTTATTTTGATTGGAAACTCTATTATTTAAGAGTAACTGAAGCGCCTGCTTCTTCCAATTTAGCTTTGATTTCTTCAGCTTCTGCAGTTGCAACGCCTTCTTTAACCATAGCTGGTGCACCGTCAACAAGCTCTTTAGCTTCTTTAAGACCAAGACCAGTGATTTCACGTACAACTTTGATAACGCCAACTTTTTTGTCACCAGCAGATGTCAATTCAACGTCGAATGAATCTTTAGCTTCTTCAGCAGCACCACCAGCTGCAGCAACAGCTACAGGAGCAGCCGCAGTTACACCAAATTCTTCTTCGATAGCTTTAACAAGGTCGTTAAGCTCAAGGATAGTAGCTTCTTTAATTTCAGCAATAATGTTTTCAATGTTCAATGCCATTGTGATTTTCCTCCAATTTAGGTTTTTAAATAGTTTGTAGCACTAAGCAGCTACGCTCTGACGCATTAAGCTGCGTCTTCTTTTTCTGCAACAGCTTTGACAGCGTATGCAACGTTGCGAACTGGCGCTTGAAGTACAGAAAGCAACATAGAAAGCATGCCTTCGCGGTTTGGCAATGTAGCAAGTGCTTCGATTTCTTCTTTAGAAGAAACTTTACCTTCTACAGCACCACCTTTGATTTCAAGAGCATCAGCAGTTTTCGCGAAATCGTAAATTGTTTTAGCTGGAGCAACTGCATCGTTTGAGAATGCAACTGCAGATGGACCTACAAACAATTCTGCAAGACCTTCAAGACCAGCTTGCTCAGCAGCACGACGCAAGATTGAGTTTTTGATAACTTTGTACTCAACTTCTGCACCACGCAAGTTACGACGAAGAACTGTATCTTGTTCTACTGTCAAACCACGAGCGTCTACAACAACGATAGATGTTGCAGCTTTCATTTGCTCAGCAACGGCATTTACTAATTCCGCTTTTTTAGCGATAATAGCTTCACTCATTTTTTTACCTCCGTTTTTATTTTGGGCTAGGCACAAAAAAAAATCGCACCTAAACCTAGACACGAAAGTACAAATACGTTTATCTCAATAATCGTTTTGTGCCTCGGTAGGATGTTTATGAGTCCAGCTCCCCTACTGTCTTAGGTCAGTTTTTTCAAACCTTAATTATCATAACACAGTATTTTCAATAATGCAAGACTTTTCTCCTATTTTTTTAATATTTTTTTCAAGCAGCATTGCCGTTTAGTTCGTTTTAGTTGTAGAGATCAGACTTGGAATGTGAAACACGAATTGCTGTGATTTGCTTCGCAAATCTTATCTCCAACCTTTTTACCTCGATTTTTTCATTTCTAAGCTCAGGATGAAACAGTTCACTGAACAGTTTCACTCCACTGGCCTGTTAAACCCAATCAACCACTGCACTGAGAAGTGACTTTGAACTTTTTGACCAGCCTCATTTAAAGTTGAAAATAAGGAAACGAAGTTTCCTCGCTTGTCGAAGTAAGCTAAGATAAACTAAACATGACTCTAAAAAACAACTGCCATTCCCTTGAGAATAGCAGTTTAATCTTATTTAATCTTGTCTTCTTCGTAGTCACCATTTGGACAGACAACTTGTTTACCACCACCACGAACTTTTTTCTCAACGAGATAGTGGTCGCATTTCGGACAAGAACGCCCGACTGGCTTGTCCCAAGAAGTAAATTCACACTCTGGGTAGCGATCGCAACCATAGAAAAGACGATTGCGTTTACTCTTGCGTTCAATCACTTGCCCTTTTTGGCAAACTGGACAAGTCACACCGATTTCTTTAGTGATTTGCTTGGTATTGCGACAGTCTGGGAAATTGCTACATGCATAGAATTTCCCAAAACGTCCTAATTTAATAACCATTTCATGTCCACAAACATCACAGTCAAAGCCAGCTGGTTCATCCTTAATTTGGATTTTTTCCATCTGTTCTTCTGCCTTAGATAATTCTACCTTGAATGGCTGATAGAAACCGTCAATGACCTTCTGCCACTGCTCTTTCCCGATTTCTACATCATCCAATTTTTGCTCCATATCAGCTGTAAATTTGACATTGACAATATCTGGGAAAAATTCAACAATCAGCTTATTAACAATTTCTCCGAGTTCAGTTGGTTCAAATCGCTTAGCCGCAAGCTTAACATAATAGCGTTTTTGAATGGTTTCAATCGTTGGTGCATAGGTTGACGGGCGACCTACACCATTCTCTTCTAATGTTTTAATTAAGGTTGCTTCAGAGTAGCGAGCTGGTGGCTGAGTAAAGTGTTGTTCTGGATTTGTTGACGCGCGCACCACCGTGTCACCTTGTTCCATATCTGGCAACATTTTATTTTTATCAGCGTCGTTATAGACAGCCATATAACCATCGAATTTTACTTGGCTACCATTAGCAGCAAAGACAATACCATTTTGACCCAAACGAACACTCATGGTATCAAAAACTGCTGCAGCCATCTGACTTGCGACAAAACGATTCCAAATCAGTGTATATAGTCGCAACTGGTCCTTGTCCAGATATTTTGCAATTGATTCAGGTGTTAAGTTAACATTTGATGGACGAATGGCTTCGTGGGCATCTTGTGCACCACTGGCATTTTTTACTTTATTACCATGCTTTGAATAGGTAGCACCAAAACGCTCCGTGATAAAGTCAGCAGCTTGTGCTTGTGCAACAGGGCTAATACGTGTTGAATCCGTACGCATATAGGTAATCAAACCTTGGGTACCACCTGTGCCAAGACTGACACCCTCATAAAGTTGTTGGGCAACCATCATGGTTTTACGAGTACGGAAATTGATTTTATTAGCCGCATCCATCTGCATAGTAGAAGTTGTGTAAGGCAGAGGTGCATTTCGTTTGCGTTCCTTACGCTCAACCTGTTCTACTAAGAAATCATCCCCATCAAGTCGGGCGAGAATTTCTTTAACCTGCTCATTGTTTTCAACCTTGACTTTTTTTCCATCTAAGCCATAAAAGCTGGCTTGGAATTTCTTAGTACCCTTTTTAAAGGTGGCATCGATAGTCCAATATTCCTCTGGCTTGAAATTGTTAATTTCATTTTCACGGTCAATGATGAGCTTGAGGGCAACGGATTGTACTCGCCCTGCTGACAGTCCTTTTTTGACTTTCTTCCAGAGAATGGGTGAAATCGAATATCCAACGATACGGTCTAAAACACGACGAGCCTGTTGGGCATCAACCAAATCATGATTAATAGCACGTGGTTCCTTGAAGGCATTTTTGACAGCATCTTTGGTGATTTCATTGAAAACAACACGGTTTTTATCTTTTTCATCTAGTCCCAAGATATGAGCCAAATGCCAAGAAATCGCTTCTCCTTCACGGTCCGGGTCACTTGCCAAAAAGACTTGTTTGGCATTTTTTGCCTCTTTCTTCAAGGAATTGATAAGCGGACCTTTTCCGCGGATATTGATATATTCAGGTGCGTAGTTGTTATCGAAGTCAATGGACATACTGGATTTTTTCAAATCACGGATATGACCTACTGAAGCAACAACTCGGTAGTTTTTACCAAGATACTTCTCAATGGTCTTTGCCTTAGCAGGCGACTCTACAATAACGAGATTTTTCTTGGTTGTCGTTTTTTTCTTACTAACTGTTTTTGTAGCCATTCTTATACCTTACAAATATTTTTAACCTCACAAAGAATATACTATTTTTCAGTCAGTGTCAAGATATTTATTTTCCTATAGGAAAACTTATTTTATAATTGATAGTCCGAAAGGATGTCTAAGCCCGATGTAATGCACTTTGCACCTTCTTGAATCAAATGATGACAACCATCTGATTTTCCATCTAAAATAGAACCTGGAATAGCATAAACTTCTCTTCCTTCTTCCAAGGCACGTTCGCAAGTAATCAAGCTACCAGACCGCATTTTTGCCTCGCAAACCACCAAACCTTCTACCAAACCAGCGATAATCCGATTCCGTTCAGGGAAATGGTATTTGAGTGGCTGGGCACCAGGTTCATACTCTGTCAGTACCAGATGGTGTTTGCCAATGTAGGTCTGCAAGTCCTTGTTTTCTTTCGGATAGACCTTATCCAAACCTGTTCCAATTACAGCAATGGTTTGGCCTCCATTTTTCAGACTGGCGATGTGGGCCGCTGTATCAATTCCTCTTGCTAAACCGCTGACAATGACAAAGCGATTATTGAGTTCTTTGATAATCTTCTGCACAGACTGAACGCCATTCTTGCTGGCATTTCGGGTACCAACAACTGCCAGCTTTGATTTTTCTAGCAATTCTAAATCCCCTTGATAAAACAAAAGTACAGGTGGATTGTAAATCTGTTTGAGCGCCAAAGGATAGATGTCATCTAAAATTGAAAATGATGGATACTTATTAAATTCCTCGCGACAGGCTTTTGTATCTAGATTCTTATAATTTTCCATAAATAACACTGGGTTTTTACATTCGGATACGACAGCGATATTTCGCAAGGTCAATTTTTTACTATGTAAATCTTGATAGGTCAAAACTTTATTAATATTTAGATTGGTCAGACCTGCTTTTTTCCATTTAAACAATTCAAAATTATTCATTTTCTTCACCTCATCTAGTCTATTCGCAAGGGAAAGAAAAAAATTCTCCCGAAGAAGAATTATTTTTTAGGTATTGTTTTGATAACACGCGCAGGATTGCCTGCTAAAACGACATTATCACCAAAAGACTTGGTCACAACGGAACCAGCACCAACAACCACATTGTTGCCCAAGGTCACGCCAGGTAAGATTGTCACACCACCACCAGCCCAGAAATTATCACCAATGGTAATAGGAGCTCCATATTCCAAACCAGAATTCCGTTCATCAGGGTCCAGTGGATGAAGAGGAGTTAGCAACTGTACATTTGGACCAAGCATGGCATTTTTCCCAATGGTAATGGGACAAACATCCAACATCGTACAGTTAAAATTTGCGTAAAAATCCTCACCAACATGAATATTGCTACCGTAGTCACAGTAGAAATTTGGCTCCATGTAGATGCGTTGGCCCGTAGTTCCAAACCAGTTTTTCAATTGCTCCGAACGAACCTTACCATCAAGTTCATCGTTAAATTTCTTCATCTGTTGGCGGGCAAAGGTTCGCATCTCTCTCAATTCAGCATCTGCTGCCATATAAAATTGCCCAGCTATCATCTTTTCTTTTTCTGTTGGCATACTTCTGCTCCTTTTTTCTTCTTAATACATATCATAGGATTTCTTATTCTAAAAGTCAATCTTTCTTGACAAGTCCAGCTAAGATTTGGTATCGTACTTATTAATTTAAACCAACGAAAGAGGGAATCATGCAAGAAAAACATGAACAAACTATAACTTTGACTGCTGCAGAATTGCTTGAGTTGATACAAACTGAATCGGTGCAATTACTAGATGTTCGCGACCCAGAAGAATATTCAGCTGGTCATATTGGTGGTGCTATTAATTGTCCCATGGATCGGATTGCCGCATTTGATGGACCAGTCGACCAACACTATCTCCTCATCTGTAAGAGCGGAAAACGTAGCAAGCTGGCCAGAGAAATCATGTCATCTAAGGGATTTAAGGCAAATGATATTGCAGGTGGCATGGATGCTTGGGACGGATTGATTGTGAAATAAGGGTATTTCGGAAAGGAAGCATCCTTTTTCTTTACTTTATTTTTTAAAAATTATATAATCTAGTTATCATTACTAGATAAAAGAGAGTAGATAATTATGAAACAGACCATCCCCTACTGGCATGAATTACCTGATTTAGATTTGTATTTGGACCAAGTTCTGCTGTATGTTAATCAAGTAGTCAATTCTCAGGAAAGCCTTGAACAGAATTGTTTATACTCAATGAAAATCAACAGTAGCCTAGGAAACGAAGCTGATGATAGAACTGGGGTTCATCAAGGCAAGTTGATAACGGATAATGTTGATTTTCGAAGAGTATTGACTGCTGCTATGATTAACAATTATGTCAAGCACAAGCAGCTTGAAAAACCTGTTAAGAAAAAATATCAAAAACAGCAAGTTGCCCGCTTGATTGCCTTGACTATCTTAAAAAATGTCTTTTCTATTCAAGAAATCAGTCATACATTACAACTTCTTCTCCAGACAAACAGTTCTGAAATACTATACAACCATTTTGTTGACTGCATGCGAAACGAGGAAAATGAAGAAACGCCTGAAATCATTCGTTATGCCTGTCAGTCTGTTAAACTATATTACAAAACCCGTCAACTCACTATGGAGTTAGAAAGGAGTCACCATGAATCCTAGTTTGAAATTAAGTCTAAAACTTTCATTTGGTGAAGAAGTCGCAAATAGTGTGACACATGCAGTTGGGGCCTTGCTTATGCTGATTTTACTCCCTATTACTGCTATTCATTCCTATCAAGATTATAACCTGACCGCTGTGATTGGTATGTCTATTTTTGTCATCAGCCTTTTTCTCATGTTTCTGTCATCCTCTATCTACCACTCCATGCCCTATGCTTCTACCCACAAATACATCCTAAGGATTATCGACCATAGCATGATTTACATTGCCATCGCTGGAAGTTACACACCTGTTGCCCTATCCTTAGTCGGTGGTTGGCTGGGCTATCTGATTGTAGGTTTGCAGTGGGGATTGACTATTTTCGGTATACTCTATAAAATTTTTGCGAAAAAAATAAATGAAAAATTCAGCCTATTTCTCTATCTCTTTATGGGCTGGTTGATTGTCTTGATCTTGCCAGCCATTCTTCAAAAAACTGGAATGGCATTTGGCATTCTCATGCTGGCTGGCGGATTATCTTATACTATTGGAGCCCTCTTCTACGCCAAGAAAAAGCCTTATTTCCACATGATTTGGCATCTCTTTATCCTATTGGCTTCAGCACTGCAGTACATCGCCATTGTCTACTTTATGTTATAAGAAAACAGCTTCTAGTCACCTAGAGGCTGTTTTTAATGCATTAAACTGATGATCACTCCGATCAGGTAAAGAACTGACACGATACTCAAAAACACCAAATGCGCCTTTCGGCTCATGACAACATAGCCTACAAATTCCCGAATGAAGGCATTGAGGCTAAAGTAAAATTTGGTTTTTGCGCCATAGCCGATACATTTGATTTTCAGTTTTCTGGCCAATAGCAGAGCTCTGAAAACATGATAGTAATTGGTTACAAGGGCAAATCGACTACCAGGTTTCATCAGGGCATAGGAAAATTTCAAATTTTCTTCTGTGTTGGTTGATTGGTTTTCGATGAGAATGTCTTCAGCAGGCACTCCTTTCTCCAAGGCATAATTTGCCATAGCTTGACCTTCAGCTATGAGTTCATCAGGTCCTTGTCCGCCTGACATGATGAGCTTACTGCCAGGATGTTTCTGGTAGATCGCTATGCCTTTTTCAATCCGCGAAGCCAAAAGTGGCGTCACCTTATCACCAATCAATCCAGCTCCAAGCACCACCACATAATCAAGCTTCCCAGGGAAAAGATTGACCAAATTGACAAAGCTAGATGTCGTATAAAGCATACTGATGATAATGGCATAGGACACTAAAAATCCAACATAGACAAACACCATATTGAAAAAACTGATACCAGAAAGGGTGCTTGCTACAGACGGAGCGATAAAGAGATAGAAAGTTAAGCCGATAGCCAATCCTAATGATAAAAAGTTATGAAAACGGACACCTTCTCGCTTCAAAATCCGAAAACCGTTCAGATAGAGGGTAATCAACAAGACAAATGGACCACTTAAGAATGCTAGAGCCAATACCATTGCCAGAGCGATTGCCAACAACCGCAAGATTTCATTGGTTTCTAAAATACCTGTTGAAACAATCCAAGCCAAAGCCCAGACAAGGATGTTCAAGGCAAATAGGGAGATAAAAATCGACCGTCGCTCCCAGAAATAAAGAAGGGCAAATAATCCGATGGAAGCTAGTAAAAGCCAGAAAAAGACTGTCAAGACTAGTTCCCCCCTGCTACCATAGACTTAATGGGCTCAAAGGTCTTACGGTGAATAGGCGTTATTCCTATATTGTTCAAACCGTCCAAATGCTCTGCTGTTCCGTAACCGGCATTCTTGGCAAAACCATAGCCAGAAAACTCCTTGTCATAGTCTGCCATCATCTTATCCCGCGTAACCTTGGCAACGATTGAGGCTGCTGCGATAGACAGACTATTGGCATCTCCCTTGATGATAGAAGTTTGCGGTAGGGGTGTATCCAACTTCATAGCGTCTATCAAAAGGTGTTCAGGCTCTTGGCTCAACTGCCCCAAAGCTTCCAACATGGCTAATTTGGTTGCCTCGTAGATGTTGACCTGATCGATGACAGCTGCATCTTTTATTCCCACTCCAACTGCCACCGCCCGCTCCATGACCTCTTGGTAGATTGACTCGTGCTTGGACTTGGCGATTTTCTTGGAGTCGTTGAGGTAGCGGATTTTACAGCCCTTGGGCAAGATCACTGCTGCTGCCACCACCGGACCTGCTAGAGGCCCCCGGCCGACTTCGTCGATACCAGCGATGAACTCCACCCCATTTTCATAAAGGGCTTTTTCGTAAGATAGCATAGCTTCTAAGCGAGCGTCTTCTGCTGCTTCTTTTTCCAACTCCTTTTGGCGTTTCTTAATGGCAGCCTGAACCCCTGCTCGCTCATCCTGAGCCAGTTGGCCCCAGACAGAACTGTCCAGACTGTCCACCTGAGCTAGCAGAGCAGTCACTTCCTTAATCGTTGCCATCTAAGTCACTCACCCTGTCTAATGTATAAGTGCCTAAACGACCATCTCGAACGTCCTTGACAAAGAGATTGTAAAAACGGTCATAATCATCACGGAAACCTAGTTTTCTTGTCCAGTCCATGATGAGTTCAGGCGTTTCCTGATCTAAATCCATACCCTTAAATCGCTCTTCTAGACGTTCTGGGTAGTTGGCTTTGAAGTAGTCCAAACCAAAAATGGTCACTTCATCCATTGGCAAGAGCTGATCCTTAATGGCTCCTGTCAGAGCCAACTTGAGACCGACTTCCTGGTCCTCAAATTTAGGCCAGAGAATACCTGGTGTATCAAGGATTTCAAGATCTTTATTGGATTTGAGCCACTGTTGACCTTTCGTCACACCTGGTTTGTTGCCAACAACGGCAATTTTCTTTCCAGCCAGACGATTCATAAGAGTGGATTTTCCAGCGTTTGGAATACCGATAATCATGGTCCGCAAGGTTTCTTTTTGAATACCTCTCTCGCGGAGGCGTTCAATCTTCTCTTTCATGAGGCTCTTGGCTGCGTCGGTCACCTTTTTCACCGTCGCTTGCTCTTTTGAGTTGATGGCAAGGGTGCGAATTCCCTGACCTTCAAAGTAGCTCTGCCATTCTTTTGTACGAACAGGGTCTGCCAAATCAACCTTATTTAAAATCATAAGCTTGGGCTTGTCGCCGACAATCTTGGTCAGCATAGGGTTTTGGCTGGATAGGGGCAGACGGGCATCGACCAAAATGGTCACGAAATCAACGTGCTTGATGTTCTCCTGCACCTGCCTGCGAGCTTTTGACATGTGGCCCGGAAACCATTGAATAATTGCCATGGGATTAAAACTCCTTTACTTTGGGCTTTTGTGAGCCTAACTTGATATTATTTATAAGAAATGGGCAGTTATTGGGCAAAATCAAGCTTATTAAAATAAGTTGTGATTGCTTGAACTGATTTTTCCTGAGTCCCAACTTCAAGATGTGTATATCCATTAGTTGTCTCTACTTCAACGTGTCCAACTCTTAATTGAATTTCTTTTAAAGGTACATCATTATTATTTCTCAAAGCTGAAATGTGAATATGACGAAAACTATGTGGAACCACGTTTTTATTCCATTTAAAACCATACCGAGCTTCGCAGTTTTTTCGTAAATCTTTATTGATTCGTGTCAGTATCGCTCGAAAACTTTGCGAGGTAATTGGTGAACCGTACTCCGTCTTAAAAAGATAATCATTTTCCCAAAATGCCTCTGATGGATGGGTGGTCATATGTGTTTGAAAATCTTTATTACGAATGGAAACTCGTTGAATTGCCTCCATAACAAAATCTGGTAGCAAGATTGTCCGCTCACCAGCTGTAGTTTTTGTTGAATCATCATAAAAATCTTCAACTTTCAAGTCATGAGATTGAAGTGACTTTGAAATTTCAACACTTTGTTTATCAAAATCAAAATCTGTTTCACGCAACGCGGAGGCTTCACCAATTCGACAACCTGAACCAACAAGAAAAATTGCTAAATCAAAGTAATTTTTATTCCTTCGCTTATTTAGTTCTGTAAATAGAACTTGTACTTCTGCTTCTGTCAAAAACTTTGCTTCTTTACGTTCTTTTCGTTCTTTCTTATCTGAAATTGAAGCATAAAGTTTAATTACCCTAGATGGTGAATAAGGAACAACTGAATGCAACACTCCGTAATCGAAAATTTTATTTAAGGTTGATTTAATATGTTGCATCGTTGAATGACTAGCATTATATTTAACTCGATATTCTTCTAAACTATTTCTTATTAAAAGTGGAGTAATAACTTCTAAAAGTATGTCGTTAGGAAGCATCTCGGAAAGTCTGTTTAATACCAATCTTTCACGTTTAACGGTGTTAGGTTTGACAGTTGTAGACCAAGTTGAAAACCAATGTTCAATTAATTCCCCGAAAGTTATTATTTTTTTTGATTTATATTTTGATTCAGAATCATTTATGATTTTCTCAATCTTGTCCAATAGTTCGCGTTCTGCTTGTCGAATAGCTTTGGGATTATTCTGTTTAAATGAGACGGAAGCTCTTTTTGTCTTATTTGTAAATGGATCTTTATACCGTTCTATTACTACATAAGTTTCATTGCCATTTTTATCTATTCTCGTTTCTAAATACATATTTTTTCCTTTCGTTAAAAACGATAAAATAGATAGCTAACTCATCTATTCTACCATTTTTTTTAATTTTCGTCTTCATTGTTTAATTTTCTTTTTGTCCTTATATCTTAGAAATTCTTCAAATCGGTCAATTTGAACAAACAATGTTTTATGGGATGGATTAATAACTGCATCTCGAAATTTTTTACTCTTCTTCATTTCACGTAGCCATCTGTTCAAAGTATGTATAGACAACCCAGACCAAATTTTCAAAATGGTTTTCTTATCACCCCAGCCACTTTCGATACCAAAATTCATATCATTGCGATACTTACTATTTTTTGAATTCATAAACTGATCCACTTTCTTAACTCAAAAATAGTATGCCACAATCGCAGTGAAATTTAGACAAAAAATAACAATAAGTCTTTTTTCTGATGAAAAAAAGTTACATAGAAGTGATTAAATAAAGATTAATAGATGATATAAAATGCTTCAATTGGCAGTGATTCTTATTATTTATATATAGACAAAAAATAAACTTACAGACGAAAATCACTGATTCTACACAGGGCAAATATATTATAGTCCTCAGAACTTGAAGTCAATTTCCATAAAGTTAAATCAGTAATCTTAAGTATTACAAAATATAGAACCTTAAAACTAAAGAAAAAGGATTTAATCCCATGCTTTACAGAACTAAATCCTTGAGTAGTTATTTATTAAATTTTTTTGTAATTAGAGAAACATCTCCTTTTGAGCAGATCCTATAAAAATCGAATAATATTCCATAGAATTCCTCCAAATAAAACATCCCAAAAATAAATCATATTTCCGCTTGCAATTTTACTAGATATTGGTCCGTGTAAAAGATAAATTGTATAGATAAATATTGCAACGAAATCAATTGCAAAACAAGTAAATTTAACAGAAGTCTTTGCAATGAAAAAGAAAAGACAAATTGCTGCAACAATATTTTAAGCTAAATAAGGAAAATTCGAAAGACCATCGTGACCATTATTTTATGTTCAATGTGGAACCTTCACGAGATAATAATCTAGTTAGGCTATACTGTTACGATTCAACGATGACACATATTTCAAAAAACAGGCCAAAATAATTGGTCTGTTATTTGTTATTATTGCTCTCTCGCCTAACTTGTTAAAAGTCAATTCAATCTGAATCCCTTTTCAGGTCAGGTGTATCTCTTCTGCGGAGGTCGAAAAGACCGATTCAAAGCTCTTTCTGGGATGGACAAGGATTTTGGTTGCTTTATAAACGCTTTGGAAAAGAAAATTGACCCGGTCAAGCAATGAAGAGGAGGTAAAGACCCTGACTTCCGAGCAAGTAGACTGGTTCTTGATAGGATTTTCGATCATTCCAAAAATAAATGTTTCAAAAAGTTGTGAGGCTGGGAAAAACTAGCTTCTCGCGTAAAAAACGAGCAGTTCCAATTCGGAGTTGCTCGTTTTCCATCCCATGCTTTATAGTAAATAAGTGTAACCACCCAAAAATATATTAACATATATAATAAATCTATCTTACAATCTTTTGCTTAGTGATTTTACCTAGCATTAAAATAAAGATTGAAACGATTAAAACTCCTAAACTAAGCCATAAGTTCCCATTTGATTGTAAAATCGGAATAGGGAAAAGATGTGCAAATGGAAGCCAAAATTGCCTACTCACAACTGATACGCCAGCGAGAAGGTAAATAAATAATGTGGTTATAGTTGAATCTCTCACTAAGGATATCAAATAGCTTTGAACAAAAAACATAAAAATACTCGCAACGATGAAGAAAGTTAATAATGATAAAAGCAAATCATTCATAGAATAAACAACATATTCTTGATCTACATTCAAAAACATGGGATACGTAAACAGATTTGATTTCACAATTAGGAGAGAATATAAGGCAGTAAATATCACAATAAAAATAGTTGGTAGCAAATAAAAGAGTTGAACAGTATAGAGTAGTTCAGTCCTGACCTCTCCCAAAATATTAATAGGTATAATTTCAAACAGAGATTGATGAGAAAGCTTCCTGTTGAAGTATGAACCTGTTAATAAACAAAACAGAATTAGTCCTCCACCACAACCCAAAAATAAAATGATTCTTGCTAAAAATGGACCCTGAGTTTTGTAAACAACATAATCTTTCTTGTAATCAACCAGATAACGTAAAATCTTGACTTCATTTTGAACATAGGATTTATCTATCAAATATGTCTGATAGTCTGCTGGCAAAATCCCCTCTAAGCCCTCCAATAATTCTATCCTTTCTTCATAAATGGGCAATAAATCATCAGTAGCCTCATTCATAATGTAAATCGTATTTTCCTTGCCCAAATTCATTAACAGTTCATATATTTGGTCTTTTATCTTTTCTTTCTCCCCATCATCCAAGGTTGAATCATCTTTATAAATAAGGGATAGATAATCCAATGTTTCATACTGTTGATCAAGAATTTCTTTCGGAGCTGGATTCGGATACAAAAGGGAATAGCTGACAAAAAGTAAAAATAGGGTTCCTATGGAAAAAAAGAGTTTGATAATATAATGCTTGGAGCATAGGTATTTCCAATCTATCTTCGTAATGCCCATACAAACCTCCTATTCTGAGACCACCTATCTCTCAAAATCATAAACAAACAAGTTAGGATTAAAAAGAATAGACTACTTACTATCAAGACCACAACCCCTTTTTCAAATGTGAAGCTACCATACTTGAAAAATTGCTCTTTCAAACCGTGAAGAACTGGTCCAAAACTAATATAGCTGGTTGGTAAACTATCTGAAAATATCGGATTAACCTGTAAAAAACGCAAAATTGGCTCTAGAAAAAGAACAAAAACACCAATTAAGAAAGACAAAGGCTTGCTTGAAAATAGGAAATTGGTCAAACTTAATAAAGTAGTTAAGAAGAAATTAATAAGCAAGAAAAATAATCCAGCTTTTCCATAAAACTCCAACTGGGAAATCATCAATTCTTCTTCTCCATTGAATATTAAAATATTCAAAGACAAATCTCCTAAGCCAAATTTGAAAGAAACACCGAATAAAATAATTCCCAAAATCATTAGCTCAAATCCAGTTATAATAATCCAATAACTTAAGACTTTATCCAATAAATACTTATATGGACTTATAGGCTTAATTTCCAAAAGACTTTTATGCTTTTTATCGTCTAAGAAAATTGGACTCGCAAATAATAAGGTGATTACAAAGAACAGAGGGACGTAAAAAATACCAGGAGTTGAATAGTCTAACCAAGAAAATAAAACGTCTGTTGAAGTCGTTCTAGTGACTTCAGAATCTGTAATGTCACGTGAAAGTTCTAAAAGCTGCTGAGAGTGGAAAACACTTTGCTTTTCAGAACGCCACAGTAATAATTCCTCATTCCTGCTATCTTGAGCTACATAACGATTAAAAATGTCTGAGTAATAAGTTAGAACTTTTCTCTTATCAAGAGACCTGTTATCATATAGGTTGTATATTCATTTAGATAGGACCTATAATTCCTATGTTTAAGATAATCTAAACTTAAGTTAAATGCATCAACTCCTTGATTTTCAAGGACTGCTCGCTCATCAAATTTATCAATGTTAGCATCATTCCATTTTTTGACATAATTTACATCTTGAGCCTGTGCCTCTAAATCTACCAATAGTTGATTTGATCTTTCAGATAAATTTGTATGAATGGATAATATGAGAAGAGGTAACAAAAATAGTAGGCCTAAAGCCTGGATTCTCACTAAGCGATTATTAAGAATGAGTAATAGCTGACTTTTAAGTGTCCGCATAAAAATCCTCCTAATCAACGATTTATTTCCCTGCCAAATTAACATTGCTTACATTAAGATTTAATCATTTTTCCATAAAGTTCTAGTCCTATTAATTGCAAATTGGAAAGTATCCTCACTCACACTTGTCTATGTCATTTACCAAATGAATAAGCAATCAAAAGTAAGCGTTTTCAAAAAGCGACAAAATTCTGCTTTATCTCATTACATTTAAGCATAAATTTGGTCTAAAATTAATAATTAATTGTAAAGTTCTTTATAGAGTTGATAACTTCCCTTTTTGCCAACCTTTATTTCTTGTAAGTCTGTTAAATGTCCTGAAACCCAAGCCAATAGATTGACTAATTTCTCTTCAGACTCCCCAATTTCTACCAAAATTTGCCTATTTTCCCTGTCGACATTTATACCGTCACCATATTCAGCAACGAAATCCCTCATGAGACTGTTTGAATGAAAGGTAAGTAACATGGTTTCCAAATCTTGATTTTGAGGCTGATAAATAATCGGGAAACGACAGTCCTTAATAAAGTATATTTTATCTGCAATGCTGTCCAAATTATCCAATAAGTGTGAAGCGATAATCATAGTCTTGCCTTGCTTCTTCAACTCTATTAAAATATCTGAAATTAACTGAACATTATCAGGATCTAAGCCATTCATTACCTCATCCAAGAGCATAAAGTTAGCTTGGGTAACAAGTACCAGGGCAAAACAAAGTCGCTGACGCATCCCCAATGAGTAGGTGCCAACCTTTTTCTTTATATACCCTTCCATATGCAAGAGACCAACCACTGTTTCTACATAAGTAGAAGCAATACCCCACATAGCTGCATAGTAGTCTAGATGATGTAAACCAGATAACTCATCATATAAATCAGACTGGTCAGGCATTTTGACAATCTGTTGACGCATATATTGGGTGTCTTTTGAATAACTTTTCCCATTGCAAGTTACTTGCGTACCACCTGACTGAATATGACCGGAAATAATTCGCACTAATGTTGATTTTCCTGTCCCATTAGGTGCAATCAAACCAATAATTTGTGAATGATTCAACTCCAGATGAATATCCTTTAAGATAGTTCTCTCGCCATAAGAAAATTGGGTAATCTTTACTTCCAACATCTATTTCCTCCTCATATTATTGTTCTTGATTGTCATCATATACAGTTGTAAACTCTTATTTGATGCAATTTCTTATAATTTGCAAATACTAGTACAATATATCTTTTTATATTATACTACTTTTTAAAACGCTAGTAAAATTATATTCAAAAATACCAGGCCGTACGCATGGAAAAATTAAAGTTGATAATCTTTTAGTATACATAAGATAATATGTTATATATTCATGCAAAGCAAAATCATATAGATTCAATGTCTTAGGATTTACGCGTTTTTCTATTTATCTATTTTTATTTATTCGGCTTTTTTGAGAATTTTTTTCAAATTGCTCTGTATTTTCTACTAGCTTGTTGTTAATTGTGCTAGTAATAGATTACAGAATCAGGACCATCTGAGTAATCATCAAATCCATGTTTTTGAACAGCATCAAGTAGTGAACTATTTTTTGCATCATACAAAAATGTTTTCCATTTACCTAACATGAGCTGTTTCATCAAAATTTCAATTTGAATTTCAATATCCTCTTTATCCAAGTGTGTTTCAATCTTCTCAACTAACTGGTTTTCTACACTCACATGGCATTCTTGATTTTCAATTCGGATTGTCAATTTATCATTATTTCTTGAAAAACAAATTGTAGCAAATTCTTCTTCAGTGTAATAATAATCACTGATTACATCAATACAATATCCTTTTAATACCAGGAATTTCTTACACATCATTTCGACATCAACAATAATTGATACTATTTTTTCAATGAGAATTTCATCAATCATAATACTTTTCTCCTTTTCTTTTTTCCCGTTATGTATTTAGAAAATATTTTATTCCATAGACTAACCTCCAATCTGATTCATTATTAGTATGCCACTTTTTCCAGAACAAAAAAAAAATCGTGTGAGAGTCCTTACAAGTTAGCAAAGGATATCTACACGTTTTTTTATTTTTTTGAAAAAGAGACATAATACTATTGAAAAAAATTGAATTACTAGAGGAAGAAGGTGGTAATGTCATTATCATTTGAGTGCCGCACTGGGCTCGGTGAAAAAATAGGTTTCCAAATGATGTGAACTTCTCTCGTTTTGGATGTCATTGACCAAGATGAGAGTGTGAAAAAATAGTGAAATAAATGGTTATTCTACGGAATGAAATGACGTACAGAATAACCATTTATCAAGAAAAATAGTACAAAAATAAGTGTTTAATAGTAATAAAAAGTAATAAGTAAATTTGAAAAATAACCAATCCAATGACAAAGAAAAATACATTAGATAAGAAAACGGTGATTACTGAATCTTACTTAAAACGTTAGTCCTAACAGGCAGCCTCAACGTGTATTTTTCCGAGCATACCCAGCTCATCAAAAAGGGTGTGAGGCAGTTTACCAATAATAAGCAAAAAATGAAAGGAGAAAGAAAATGCCACGAAAGAGGAATTCATTAAAGCACGATATCTTCGTCGCAGCAACAAAAGATGTTACAAATAATACTTCACGAACTTCTTACAAAAGATCCGCAACACGTTTTGTAAAATGGGCTAAGGTAAATGGAATAAAGAAAATTTCTGATATTACAGAAGAAGTTCTTCAAGCATATCACGACGATTTAAAAAATGATCCAAAAGGATATACCGCAGCAACAATTCATACATACCTTGCACCAATTTGTAAAGCAGCAGGAATTAATTTAAACCGAATTCGAAAACAAAAAAGGACAAGCGATAAAATTGTTCGTGGACGAAAACCCGAGTCAAACGAACAAGGGAAAAGACAAGAATTGAACTCTCGCTTCTCTCGCATCGTACAATTTCAGAAAGTAGTTGGAATTCGTAGGAACGAACTAAAAAATCTAAAAGGTCAAGATTTAAAATATGATGAATATGGCAATTGTTATATTTTCGTGAAACGTGGTAAAGGCGGAAAAAAACAAATGCAATATATTCTGCCGAATGACATCGTGCTCGTAAAACAGACTTTTGCTGGGATAGGAGAAAATGAGCCAGTTTTTTCAGATGAAGAGATGAAAAATCAGATCAATCTACATGGATTACGCGCGCAGCATGCGCGCGATAGCTATTTCTTTTATCTAGAAAAAATTCAAGCTAATCCAAGAATGAGATACGCACTCTCACATTTATTAATTACACGTTGGGAAGAAGGCCATCAGAAATTAAAACAAGAATCGCCAAAACAATACGACAGGCAGCGTAGAAATTTTATTTATGATCTACGCGATGAATTATATATTCTACGCGGCACAAACAAATCCAAAGCAATAGCGTCCGGAATGCCAATTGTATATAACAGACTTGCCCTCATGGCTGTATCAGTATTAAACTTATCTCACTGGCGTTTATCAGTCACGGTCACTAATTACATTTTATAATGAACAATAAATAATATTTTGGAATAATCAGATGATATACATATAATCTACCAAAAATACTCTTTACGATGTCATATTCTGTCATAATATACTTTGAGAAAAGAAAAGAGTAAACTATGTTTAATAATATTTCAGAAAAATATACTAGGAATGAAACAATCATCAGACAATGTTTTCAAGAAAATCCTGGATTTTTAGGTATAGATGGAATTGACATAAAATTTGAGACGGAAGTCACTAACGTCGATAGTATTTCGATTACTACTTTTGCTGATAACTTTTTTGAATTAGATATCAATTCATCTTATAATAAAGATGGCAGAATAAAAGAAATTGAAATACTATCTCCAAATTTTGGGAAAATTGTTTTTCGTTTTAATAATTCTAATTTTGATATGAAGTGCAAATGTTTCGTTCGACTTATTTTAGGTGACTTAAATGTAAAAACTTCTACAATGAAACAAATAATGTCAAAATTAAAAAACGTATTAACCTGTATAACCATCTTTTCAAATATTGACATTATACATCCAACTGAAGAAGATATCATAATTCAAGGAATTGAGATTGCATACACCTTTTCTACGTTAGAAAAAATTTCATATCAAACAAGACTACTTCTACTAAGAATATTCTCAAAAGTTGAACAGCCAAATAAATCTAGGTATGCGGGAATAGAAGACGATCCATTTGATCATCACATCATTTCAGCAAAATTAGGATACAACTATTCGATAGTTTTATATGATAAATCAGCAAAAGCACAATCGGACAATCAATTAGAGAATATTAAAAATCATGGTTATAGAATTTATAGACTTGAGTTTGTAATTAAGAAAGGGAAAATTACTGAATTGCTTGGTTCACGAATCCTATCTGATATTACAGACGAAACCATAAAAAATTTTTTTAATGAGCAGATCAATCTAGCTGTTATCAATCTCATTCATGAAATAAAAAAATCTGTACAATTAACTGACAGCACATTGAATTACTATTTTAAAGAGTTTGGCAATCGTGATTATATTCATCGTTTTTTCTCTGGTATTCTAACTCCTGCATTAGAAAAATCAATGGCAATTGCTTTAGATGAGGAAATTTTTTGTCATTTAAAACTACCGTTTATAAAATCTCCTAAAAATAAAAGTAGGATTAGAAGACAATTGATTAATGAATGCATTATTCAAAGTAAAGACAAGAAGTACATACTTTCAAAAATGATAACGTGGCAAACCTTAATAATATTAAAAATTATGAACTGCTACATCTACTGTGACGAAATTCAATCAACAACTGCCAATCAAAATTTCAATGATGTGGGAATGAAAGTAATATCTCTAAAACCATTTAACAGCAAGACAAGGATAGCTATCTATAACGACCTTCTCTCTTCGAGAACTAAAAGCACTACCATTGAAAAAATAATACTCGATAGATGGAAAAAAATAGATCATAAAAAGTATATAATTTATAAATTTACTGAATAGGTTAAGTATGATGTATTGCAGTTTTCAATACATCATTTATTTTAATCTTCAATTGGGCAAAATTTTGGGCAAATATTGATTATCATTGCACATTATTGCATAGCAAAGAAAAATATCATAAAAAATAGAATTGTATTAAAAATTAGAAAAAGCCTTATTAATCAAGGCTTTACATGGTTAGCAACTCTATTTTATCGTTGATTTACTTTTTCACTCAAACCATGGTAATAATTCAACCATTGAATAGTTGCCATGGGGTCCTCCTAAATATGATTCATTGAAAAAAGCCGTAAAAACGGCTTGTTTTTTTATTATTATAGCAGAAAATCAATATTTTGTCTTACTTGTTCCTCTTAAATTCTCTCCCGTAACTTTTCGACAAAGAGATAGGCTGCGGGACAAATCAGAGTATTTTTTATTGTTAAATTGTTGATTTGATAAATCTTCTTGCGGTCAGTATGCGGAAATTCTCGACAGGCTTTGGGGCGAGCATCATAGATACTACATAGATTATCGCCTCCAAGGAAGGGACAGGGCATGGATTGAAATACCTTATCTCCGTCCTCATCCACACGCAAATACATATCCTCAAAAACTGGAAGTTTCATGCGCAAATGCTTGGCAATTCGGGTAATATCTGCTTCTGTAAAGAGTGGTCCCAATGTTTTACAACAGCTGGCACACTCTGTACAGTCGATTTCAGAAAATACTTCGGCATGAATATCTTGAACAATTCTATCCAAATTTTTAGGTGCTTTTTTCTTCAAATTTGCTAGAAATTTTCGGTGTTCTCCTTGCTTCTGCTGGGCCAATTGCTTGTATCTTTCAATGTCGACGGTCATAAACTCTCCTTTTCGACCACTATTATACCACAAACTAGCTATTGAGCTTTGCTATTTTTCAAAACCTTCTTCAGAAAAAATCCTGCGGGAAACTTCGGCCACAGGTAGACCAATAATGGTGTGAATATCCCCAGAAATACCTGCTACAAAGCGTGGGTCAAGCTCCTGAATACCGTAGGCACCAGCCTTGTCGAGTGGCTGCTTTTCACGGATATATGATTGAATAACCTCTTCAAGGGCTGGATAATAGTCGACAAAATCAATTTGTGCAACCGTATAAAAAACATCCAGTGAGTGTCTTGTCCGTAGGCAGACAGATGTTACAACGTGATGACTCTTTCCAAAATAGGAACGTAACATGGTTTCAGCTTCTGTCAAATCTTGAGGCTTGTTAAAAATTTGCCCATCTGACACGACGATTGTATCCGCAGAAATGTAGAGATGACCAGTTACCAAATCCATGTCCGATTTGGCTTTGGAAATTTCACAACAGGTTTTTGCAGCTCGAGTGAGAAAATCGTCTGTAGCGAATTGTTTCATAAAATGTTCTTCGATACCACGCTCATCCACTTCAACTGATGCGATTTGTGGTTGTAAAAATCCCAATAATTGTTTACGACGCGGGGAGTTGCTAAGTAGAACGTAAGAACTAATCTGCTCACGATCCCCCTCTTTTTGATATTGAAATACAGTTTGCATGTTTCCTCCAGTCAAAAACAGAGTCCGAAGACCCTGTTTTCAGATGATTGATTAATTTTCTTTTCTACGACCTACTGCCATGGCCAGTCCTGCAAGACCTAAACCAAACAGGCTGAGCGTCAGATTCATCTGATCACCAGTATTTGGCAAGACTCCTGCTTTTGTAGTTTTTGCTGGACTTGCTACTTCTGTTTTTTTATCTCCTACTTTTGGAGAATCAACTGGGGCCTTCTTGTCCGTTGCTGAAGTATTTTGTACTTGATTAGATGGTGAATCCGTATTTTCGGCTGGAACAGTTTCTGGATTTGAGGCTGGATTTTCTGGATCAGTATCCAATAAAATTTCGATAAAGTCTGGGTAGCCATCTTCATCCGTATCAATGCTTGAATTTACAGGAATGATACGTGAATATGGGTTGACAACCTCATAAGCTGATAAGTCAGCTGTCTTTAGGTATTCAGCAAAGACGCTGTCCATTGAAGGACCTTCTTCACGTGCTCCTCCAAGCATTGTGTAGCCATCACCACCAGCAGCAAGGAAGTCATTTGTTGCTAAATAGTACGTTTTTTCAAGATCCAAGGCGTCATATTCGCCAGTCTCTGGATTAAGAATACCGATAAGAAGAACACGTTCTTCTACAGGAAGAGTTGGATCGTAGAATACATTTGCTCCTGAAATGTGTAGGAATCCACCACTAGCTTCAAAGAGCGGCATGCCATTTTCATCTAAAAGCATCTCGCCAGTTTCTGGATTCACTTGCAATGTAGATGATAAAGACTTGGTAAACATATCATAAATTTGCTGACCAGTCACAGTGATTTGAGAAACAATGTTACCAAATGGCAAGACTGCAATAATATCACCTTTTGTAACAGGCTGATTTTTAGCAATTGTTGCACGTAGACCACCACCGTTAGTCACAGCAAGGCTAGTTTTGTTTGAAAATCCTGTTTGACCATAGGCATAGATCGCATCCGTCACTGCATTCCCCAAGTTGGTTTCACGAACACGCACATTTGAGCGGTCTCCGTTTAATTCCACTGGGTTATTTTCGATAACTACTTGAGCATTTTCAGCTTCATATTTTGCTTTAATTTCATCAACCAAGGCTGCGATTTTAGCATTTGGTGTCACGTTTTTAGTATCCGCAGCAGAAATCAAGCTAGCTTCACCCAATAATTTATCGGATTTCAAGGTTACTTTACCGATATTGTTCAAGTAAGAGCCTGTTTGATTATAAGTAACGTTATCTCCATAGGTAGTCGCCTCTACCGTGTGAGAATGACCGTCGATAACAATAACACGTTTACCAGCTAATTTACTATTTTTAGAAAGTGCTTCAGCAAGAGTTGAACCTCTCCATTCAACAGGCGTTGTAGAATCGACACCTAGGTGAGCTAGAATGATATAGTTCTTGTAAACACGATTATCTGCTAGAGCACGTGCTTCCACTTCGTCAATCACTTTATTGACTTCTGTGACCGGGTCGGTAAACGTTACTCCCTCAACATTTTTCGGATGGGTTTTTGTAGCAGTTTCAGGTGTTGTTACACCGATAACTACAAATTCATCGCCTACAACAGTTGGAGTTTTATCGACAATAGTTGAAGCTTCAAAAACACGAGCACCATTAACGTAAGTGTTAGCACTCAATAGCGGGAAGTTCAAGGTTTCCTTGTACTTGATTGCTTGATCCATCCCAAAGTCAAATTCATGGTTACCAACAGCCATTGCATCATAGCCGACTTGGTTCATGATATTGGCGCGGTCTTCACCTTTTGTAGAGTTGGAAATTGGAAGCCCTTGGAAGGCATCACCAGCATCTACTACAATTGTATTTTCTACTTTGGCACGTTCTTCTTCAATGACTGCCGCAGCCTTAGCGTCACCGATGACATTCTTTTCTTCAAGAATGCGACCGTGAACGTCATTTGTGTGGATAATGACTGCCTCTACTGTTTCTTCCGCAGCAGGAACAACAGTTTCCTCCGTTGCTACGTTTTCAACTGACATTGCTGGTACCGTAGCAGTTGCATCAGTCGTTGCTGGCTGATTGGTTGTGGTAGCTGCAGTCGTTGTCTCAGCAGCTTGTACTTGTTGAGCTAAAACAAATGGAGCCAACAAGAGTGTGGACATTACAGGCAACAAGATTTTTTTCTTTTTCATAAACAGACCTTTCTTCGGCATTTTTTATATCTCTATTATACACTTTTTATCAAAAAACAAAAACATTAAAATCGCTTACATGTCAAAAAGGTTCGAAATAAGCGAATTAGCTATCTAATCCGCTCATTTCCTATTTACCAAATACTATTTGTCCATTTGCAATGGTGTAAAGGACCTGTCCTTTCAGACTATCACCAACAAACGGAGAATTTGCAGACTTCGAGGCAAAATCCGCTGTGACCAACCGATTTGCATTTGGGTCAAAAATAACAAGATCAGCTGGGCCATTTTCAGCAAGATAGCCAGCATCAAGACCATAGAGCTTGGCTGGATTAATAGTCATTTTCTCCAACAATTGCACGAGTGTCAGATGCCCTTCTTCCACCAGATGCGTCAAACCAAGTGAAAGCGAAGTTTCCAAACCTGTCATTCCTGAAGGAGCTTGCGTAAGATCCTCTACATTTTTCTCATCTGCATGATGAGGTGCATGGTCCGTCGCAATGACAGAGATAACACCAGATTTCAACCCATCAATCACAGCCAAGCGATCACTTTCTAATCGTAGAGGCGGATTCATTTTAGCATTGGCACCTTTTGTTAGAAGTAAGTCCTCAGTCCGTGAAAAATGTTGTGGTGCTACTTCTGCCGTGACGTTTGCTCCGAGACCTTGAACAAATTCAACCACCTTGACCGACTCGGCTTTGGATAGATGCTGGATATGAACACGCGCACCCGTTTCATAGGCAATCATGACATCGCGAGCGACCATGCTGTATTCTGCTACGCCAGTTGCTCCACAAACATGAAAATGTTTTTCAGCTACTTGCTCGTTGAGTCCCAAGACACCATTCAGGTCAGGGTCTTCTTCATGCAGACTGATGAGACAGCCCTGCTCTTTGGCTAATTTCATAGCTTTTCTAACCACGCCAGCATTTGTCAAAGGAATACCATCGTCCGAAAAGGCCACCGCTCCAGCTTCTAGCAAAGCAGGAAAATCGGTCAGATTTTGCCCATCGAAATGATCTGTAATGGTTGCCACACTATAAATGTGAATAGCTTCTTTTTTAGCAGAATCCAATACTTCTTTTAAGGTTTCAACATTTGAAATCATCGGATTAGTGTTTGCCATCATGACAACAGAAGTAAAACCACCCGCTGCTGCAGAAAGAGCTCCTGTATGAATATCTTCTTTATGGGTCTGACCTGGCTCCCGAAAATGCACATGAACATCGACCAAACCAGGAGCAACGACTAATCCTGTCGCATCAATCACTTCTTGCTCAACATCTTCTGAAATAGACTCCGCAATCTTAACAATCTTACTTCCGTCCATCAAGATGTCGCAAACCTTGTCTAAACCGGATTGCGGATCCAATACTCGACCATTTTTCACTAATAACATTCATATTCTCCTTTGTAGTACCAAAGCCATTGCCATCTACTATCGCAGCCAATCAATTCCTGTTCTGCCTTGTGAAGTCAAGTAGGCATTTGCTTGTGAGAAGGGCTTGCTTCCAAAGAAACCTCGATAGGCTGAAAGAGGGCTTGGATGAGCAGATTCGATAACCAGATGTTTTGGATTGGTTATCAACGCCTTTTTCTTGCGAGCATAAGCACCCCAAAGAATATAGACAACAGGCTGGTCTAAGCTATTGACCACCTTAATAACAGCGTCCGTAAAAGGCTCCCAGATTTGCCCTGCATGTCCATTTGCCTGACCTGCTGGAACAGTTAAACAAGCATTGAGCAAAAGCACACCTTGTTCCGCCCATGCTGTCAAATCATGATCTTGTTTGACGCCAATATCATCCGTCAATTCTTTTAAGATGTTTTGAAGAGATGGCGGAGCTGGTACCGAGTTCGGAACAGAAAATGACAAGCCCTGTGCCTGACCAGGTCCGTGATAGGGATCCTGTCCCAAAATAACTACTTTAACCTCTTCCAAATCCGTTGTTTGAATGGCAGCAAATACCTTCTCACGAGGCGGATAAACGGTTCCACCAGCATAAACATGACCTAAAAACTGATTAATTTTACCAAAATAATGCTCTGGCAACTGTGCCTTTATCAATTCGTGCCAAGCTGAATGTTCCATAAACTGCTCCTAGTTTGAACTTTTCTCTTTAACAATATAAATCGGACGTTTCTTCGTTTCCAAGAAAACTTTTGCCAAATATTTACCGAGAATACCAATGGTCATCAACTGCAGACCTCCCAAAAATAGGATGATACAAATAGTCGACGGCCAGCCAATTGTAGGATCTCCGAACACCAAGGTTTTGAAAACCACAAAGACCATTAGAACTAGCGACAACAGGAAGGTGAAGAAACCTGTATAGGAGGCAATATTCAAAGGTGTATCTGAAAAATTGATGATTCCTTCAATAGAATAAGAAAGCAATTTCCAGAAAGACCAACTAGTTTCGCCAGCGACCCTCTCAACATTTTCATAGGGCAAGTATTCTGTTTCGAATCCAACCCAAGCAAAAATTCCTTTTGAAAAGCGATTGTATTCAGACACAGATAGAATGGCATCTACCATGTGACGACGCATGAGACGGAAATCACGGGCACCGTCTACTACCTCGACCTGGCTGATTTTATTCATCAATTTGTAGAATAATTTTGCAAAAAAGCTACGAATAGGAGGTTCACCATCACGACTGACACGACGGGTTCCAACGCAATCTAAATCTGGATTTCCATCCAACATAGCCTTCATTTCCATCAACATTTCAGGTGGATCTTGCAAATCAACATCCATGACAGTCACTAGCTCACCTTGCGCAGCTTGTAGACCTGCATAGAGAGCAGCTTCTTTCCCGAAATTCCTTGAAAAGGAAAGATAGAGAACAGCTCGGTCTTGACCAGACAATTGGCGTAAAACCGTTAATGTCCTATCTTTTGAACCATCATTGACAAAAATATACTCAAATTGTTCCCCCATCTCCTTACGAACTTTTTCCATAGCATCGTAAAAATAGGGAATTGCCTCTTCTTCATTAAAACAAGGCACGATAACTGAAATCATGTTCTTCTCCTCATACGGTCAATTATTGTATTCTCAAAATACGTTAAAGACTATTATACCATTTTACAGGATAAGTTCCCAGAAATCGTGCGTTGGCTCGTTTTAAATCTAGTCTTCCTGCCAAGTTTCTTGATTTTGACGGAACTTTTTAAGCAGATTCAAACCATCTGCATTGATATATCCCTGTACTTTTGCGACCTTGATTAACTCTGAATAATTGCTAAGCGTCACCAATTTCACACCAGCATTATCAAAATTACGATCTGCCTTTGGCAATTCATAGGTAAAGATTGCCACAACACCAATAACGTCAGCGCCTTCACGCTCAGCTGCTGCTACGGCATCTAGAACAGACCCTCCAGTAGAAATCAGGTCTTCAACGACAACCATTTTTTGTCCCTTGACGATGCGACCCTCTAATTGATTCCCTGCACCATGGTCTTTTGGTTTGCTACGGATATATGCAAATGGCAAATTCATCCTATCTGCAATGATAGCACCATGAGGAATACCTGCTGTGGCAGTTCCGGCAATCACCTCAACCTCAGGAAATTCTTCTTCGATACGCTGAACAAAGCCATCTTCAATCAAATTTCGAGTTTCAGGATAAGATAGTGTAATACGATTATCTGTATAGATAGGGGATTTGATACCTGATGCCCATGTAAATGGCTTTTCTGGACGCAGATGAACTGCCTTAATATCCAATAAGTGTGATGCGATTTCTGTTGCTAGTGTCATAATAGACCTCCTTCTAAATGCGTACCATTCCAACATGACCATCCCGCCGAATGGCCTGTCACTCCTAAAGTACTGGTTCAATCTATGAACCCTATAAAAAACTATATTTATCCCTGTTGAATTCTTACAGACTTCTCCTAGTCCACCATTTCAATCCATGAATCAAAATACTGTTCAATGAAATTGGTTTTCTCTTTTATTTCTGTCACGGTAAGTTTTTCATCAAGACCTGTCAGAACCCATTTATCCTCGACATCATCTCTGCGATGTATTATCGCGACCAATTTCCCCTCGAAAGCTGTCAAGGGCTGCCGAACAGCTTTGGAAATGATGTAAACATCTTGCTCTTCACCATCTCCAGCCAATAGATTTGGGACGTAGCCGTAATTAATGGGGTACTGGTTGCCAAATTTATCAATATACCCGATAGGTCTATCGATTATAATCTGATAAATCTTATCCACGATTCCACTCCTCTTTAATAGACAAATAGGTCTGGTAAGGATGTTCTGATTTTGTAATCGGGCGACCTACTACGATGTAATCACTACCGATTCGAGCAGCATCTGCTGGTGTCATAACTCGTTTCTGATCGCCTACTTCACCGCCAGTCGGACGAATCCCTGGCGTCAGGCACACAAAATCAGAACTCGTAGCATCTTTAATCAAAGCCACCTCATGCGCTGAACAAACCACCCCATCAAGACCAGCTTCTTGTGCTCTTTGAGCATAATGAACAACTGCTTCCTGCAAACTAGTCTGTATATTCTGGTCCGTTCTCATCTGCTCTTCTGAGGTAGAGGTCAACTGAGTGACCGCTATTAAAACAGCATCCTTACCCAATCCCCTTCGTGCTGCCCGCATCATCTCAACACCACCAGCAGCGTGAATGTTGGTCATATCCACACCGAGTTTTGCCAAGACTTTCATAGCAGACTCGACGGTATTAGGAATATCATGCAGTTTCAAATCTAGAAAAATACTGTGACCGCAGCCTTTCAAATAATTGATAATACCTGGTCCCTCCGCATAATACAACTCCATTCCAACCTTTACATAGAGTTTCTCATCTGGTGGGAACTGTTCCAGAAAAGACTGAACTTCTTCTTTACCTGCAAAGTCAAGGGCAATAATTGGTCTTGTTTCTTTCATAAAATCCTTTCATTTACACAAAAATCCCTGCCAAATCGGTCAGGGATGTGCACGAATTCAGCTTGAAAATCACCTTTCAAGCATATTACATGACACCTTCCTAGCCTCTCTGGACTTAATTAAAGGAGATATTTTCTTTATATTACTCTTTTATTTTACCTTTGTCAACGCTTACCCAAGCTATGTCTAATTTCTCGGCGTAAATTTTCTAGGGTGTCAATCCCATAAACATCCATGCGTTCGGGTAAATCCTTGATAATAGTTGGACAGGCAAATGGGTCTGTAAAATTGGCCGTTCCAACTCCAATCGCTGAAGCTCCTGCAATCATCATCTCTAAAGCCTTGTCAGCCGAATCCACACCACCCATGCCAATGATAGGAAGGTTGGTCATCTGAGCTACCTGACGAATGAGTTTGAGGGCAATAGGAAAGACTGCTGGACCTGACATTCCTCCTGTACCATTTGCCAAGATTGGCTGGCGATTTTTAAGATTGAAACGCATACCAACCAAGGTATTTATCATCGTCAAGCCAGTCGCTCCAGCATCCTCAGCAGCCTTGGCCAACAGGGTTATGTCTGCCACACTTGGTGTCAGCTTAACGTAAACAGGTACAGATGAGGCTTCAACTGCTGCTCTTACTGCTTGATAGGCTAATTCTGGCACCTGACCAATTAGCAAACCATTGTTGCCATGGTCCACATTGGGACAGGAAATATTTAGTTCAATGGCTTTTACATTTGGAGCCTTTGAAATTTTCCCTGATACATAGGCATATTCCTCATTGGAAAAGCCAGCTACATTGGCAATGATGGGCAAATCTGGGAAATGTTTCTCTAACCATGGTAATTTTTCGGATAAGACCGCCTCAACACCCGGATTTTGAAGTCCAATGGCATTGAGCATACCTGCTGGTGTCTCGGCTACACGGGGAGTCGCATTGCCATAACGAGGATGACGGGTAGTCGCCTTAATCATAATGGATCCAAGCTGGTTAAGGTCATAATAATCTGCATACTCCTGACCAAAACCGAAGCAACCAGAGGCTGGAATGATGGGATTTTTCAAGTCCAAGCCTGGTAAGGAAATCGCTAATCGTTTTGTCATTTCAACCTCCTATAAAATCAGACTACCAGTTGCAAAGACTGGACCTTCCTTGCAGACACGCTTGTTCTCGTGTTCTTGTCCCTCTTTGGGTTTGACAACACAGGCATAGCACGCCCCCATCCCGCAAGCCATCCTAGCCTCCAGTGAAATGTAGGCATGAGGATGTTCCTGAAAGCGTTGATCAACATAGTTCATCATAGCTGGCGCCCCACATGAGTAAATGGCTGCAAACTCGTTTGTCAGCTCTTCAACGACCGTTGCGACATTCCCCTTACGCCCATAGGAACCATCAGCCGTTGTGACATAAACTTGACCATACTTAGCTAATTCCTCTTCCAAAATGACGACTTCTTTGGTGGCAAAGCCAATGACTGACGTGACATTGACACCACGGAGCGCAGCCTGTTTGGCCACTTCCACCAAGGGAGGAACACCGATTCCTCCGCCAATGAGGAGAATGCGGTCACCTGCTTTAAGAAAGTCTACTTCAAATCCTTTCCCAAGCGGTCCCATAACATCCAAATACTGCCCAACAGTCATTTTCGAAAAGACTTCCGTCCCTTGACCTTCCACTCGGTAAATAATCCGACATTGAGACTTATTCCGATCAATCTCGGAAATAGAAATCGGTCTCCGCAAGAGCATGGAATCATCCGGCACACGAATATGGATAAATTGTCCCATTTTCATATCTTGGACCATATCACCCTGCAAGATCATAGCAAAAATTCGTGGTGCTAGTTGGACTTGATCCACCAGTAACATCTGTTCTTTTAAAATCATCTTTTCTCCTATTCTATATAACAATGACACAGAAAACAAGAAAGTCGATATAGAGAAAAAACCTTGCTGGCTAGCAAGGTTACACGAAAAGAAGGCAGTATTTGCCCTATTTATCACGTTCCCTTCTTCGCCTCTCTGGACTCAGTTAAAGGATATATTTTCAGCATTATACATTTTTTAGAATAATTTGTCAAATCATGTTACAATAGAGGTATGAGAATCCAACAATTATACTATATTATCAAAATTGCAGAAACAGGCAGTATGAATGAGGCTGCCAAACAACTCTTCATTACCCAACCCAGCCTTTCCAACGCTGTAAGAGACCTGGAAAAAGAAATGAAAATTAAAATCTTTTTCCGTAATTCTAAGGGCATTACCCTGACAAAGGATGGCATGGAGTTTCTTTCCTACGCTCGTCAAATTGTTGAGCAGACCGAACTATTGGAAGATCGCTATAAAAATCCTAATGCAAAACGCCAACTCTTCAGCGTATCTTCCCAACACTATGCCTTTGTGGTTAACGCCTTTGTCTCGCTTTTGAAAGAAACTGAGATGGAAGATTATGAACTCTTCCTACGTGAAACACGGACCTGGGAAATCATTGATGACGTTAAGAATTTTCGCTCAGAAATCGGAGTGCTTTTCCTCAACCATTTCAACCGTGATGTTCTGCTGAAACTTTTGGATGACAATCGACTATCCTATACAACTCTCTTCACTGCCAAACCACATGTATTTGTCAGCAAAACCAATCCTTTGGCACAAAGAAAGTCAATCACTCTCGATGATTTGGTAGATTTCCCCTATCTCAGCTACGAGCAAGGTATTCACAACTCCTTCTACTTTGCAGAAGAAATTCTAGCCCAGGAACACCATAAAAAATCGATTGTCGTATCTGACCGTGCCACACTCTTCAATCTCTTAATCGGTCTAGATGGCTATACAATCGCAACAGGTATCCTCAATTCAAATCTTAACGGAGATAATATTGTATCAATTCCTCTGGAATTTGATGATGAAATCGAATTGGTCTATATTCAACACGAAAAGGCATTGCTGTCCGATATGGGAGAAAAATTCATCAATTACCTACTTGAAGAGGTAAAATTCGACCAAAAATAAATACAATTTTATATAGACAAACAAAATACAATATGTTACGATACATTTATGAAAGACGTTGAAAAGAAAAATGAAAGTAATTCACTTTTCTTTGAGGAAACGCTTTCATTTTTTTGTATTCTATGCTATAATACATGTATCATATATATTAAGGAGTGGTTAGATGGCTCAAAATAAAATGTTAGCTATGATTCTTGCTGGTGGACGTGGAACACGCCTAGAAGGGTTGACAAAAAAAGTCGCCAAACCAGCGGTCGCATTTGGCGGAAAGTACCGCATTATTGACTTTCCTCTCAGTAACTGTGCAAACTCAGGTATTGATATTGTCGGAGTTTTGACTCAGTATGAGCCTGTTCTCTTGAACTCATACGTTGCACAGTCTCAACGTTGGGGACTTGATGTACAAGGATCTGGCGTCTTTGTATTACCACCGAGTGAAAAAATCGAAGGTTTCGGACTTTACAAAGGTACAGCCGACGCTATTACACAGAACATTGATTTCATTGATCTTCACGATCCAGAGTACGTATTGATTTTGTCTGGTGACCACATCTATAAGATGAACTACGACAAACTCCTTGATACACATATTCAGAAAAAAGCAGATGCCACGATTGCGGTTATCGAAGTTCCGATCAAAGAAGCTTCACGTTTTGGTATCATGAATACGGACGAAGATTACCGTATTGAAGAATTTGAAGAAAAACCAGAAAATCCTAAGAGCAATTTAGCATCAATGGGTATCTATATCTTCACTTGGAAGACCTTGAAAAAGTACCTTCAAGAAGATGACAAATTGGATACTTCATCTCACGATTTTGGGCACGACATCATTCCGAAATACTTAGAAGATGGCCGCACTCTCATTGCCCATCCATTCCGTGGTTATTGGAAAGACGTAGGTACCGTTAACAGCCTCTGGGAATCCAATATGGACTTGATTGATCACGCTGGAGATTTGGACCTTTCTGACCGCTCATGGAGAATCTATTCAGAAGACAAGGGCTCACCTGCTCAGGTGATCGGTGCAACTGCAACGGTTAAATCTGCCTATATTGATAAAGGGGCAATCATCGATGGTACTGTAGAACATTCTGTTATTTCAACAGATGTGCAAGTCAACCAAAATGCCGTAGTAAAAAATTCTGTCATCCTACCTGGTGCTATTATCGGCGAGGGGGTTGAACTTGACTACGTCATCGTCGCTGAAAATATTAAAATTGCCGACGGAGTTAAACTCACAGGAGACATCGACCATATCCTCTTGATTGACAAGAATGTGACCAAGTAAGAAAGGACTGCTATGCTAAGAAATACTCTCGGAATTGTAAATATTGAAGGAAACAACGTACATTTTGGTGACGTGATGAAGCACCGTGGCGTACAAGCTTTCGGTTTCTTAGGTCGTTATCGCCTAATCGACTTTGCTCTATCCAATATGTCAAACTCTGGAATTACAGAATTCCAAGTATACATGCCTGCCGAAATGCGTTCAACAATTCAGCACGTTGGTACAGGAAAACACTATAATATCAACAGCAAACGCGGTACCCTTCGCTTGCTCAATAGCGCAACAGACCCAAATAGTGTCTATCGTCACGATATTAATGCCTTCACAGAAAACATCCACTACATCGAAAATTCTACAAAAGATTATGTGCTAGTTGCTCCATCTTACTTCATCTATAGCCAGGATTTTTCAAAAGTCATGGATGACCATATCGCAACGGATGCTGATATTACCGTTCTTTATAAAAACGTTTCAGATGCTAAAGAAAATTTCATCGGCTGCCAAACTCTCAAATTTGGTGAAGACCGTCGTGTCGTAGCTTTTGAGGAAAACCACGGTAAATATAAAAACCGTCCCGTTTCCCTTGAAGCCTACATTATGAAACGGACTACATTTATCGACTTGATTAAACGTGCTAACAAAGTGTCGTCTCTCTACTGGTTAAAAGATATTTTACGTGATACAGTTGACCAGTACAAGATTATGGGCTATGCACATCGTGATTATGTCGCATGTATCAATACGACCGCTTCCTACTTCAATACTCAAATTGAATTGATTGACCAAGATACCCGCAAACTCCTCTTCAAACATGATTGGCCAATCCATACTCAAACAAGTGATAGCTCACCATGTTTGTATGGTCCATTGGCAGAAGTCAAACGTAGCCTGATTTCAAATGGAGCGAACATCAATGGTCAAGTCGAAAATTCAGTCATTGACCGCGATGTTATCATTGAAGAAGGTGTTGTTATCAAAAACTCAATCATTCTCAATGGCGTGACAATCAAGAGTGGGGCGAATATTGAAAATGCAATTATCGATAAAGCAACTAAAATTATTCACCCAATTGACATCAAGGGAAGCGAAACTTCGCCTTCATACTTGAAACCACACCAAATCATTTAGGAGCTAACATGACAAAAAAATCTGTTCTCTTTGTAGCATCCGAGGGACTTCCCTTCATCAAGACTGGCGGATTGGCTGATGTTATTGGCTCTTTACCCAAAGAATTGGTAAAACAGGGTTTAGATGTCCGAGTTGTTCTACCACTCTACAAAAAAATTGCAGTAAACAATCACTCTGATTTCGATTACGTATCAAGTTTTGATGTGCGGGCTGGCGACATCCAATCTATGGCAAATGTTTACAGTCAGGTTGTTGATGGAGTGACATTCTATTTTATTGAGCACCGCGATTTCTTTGAACGCGATGAACTATATGGGTACGACGATGATGCCATGCGTTTTGGCTATTTCCAACATGCTACATGTCGTCTGTTAGAAGCACTTCATTTCTTCCCGGATGTCATGCACACACATGACTGGCACACTGCTGCCCTTCCATTCCTTTGCCGTACTTTCTATAGCTACCGCGAAGAATTCCGCAATATCAAGCATGTATTCACTATTCATAACTTGGCTTTTCAAGGTATTTTCCACAAACAAGCACTTTGGTCAGCGCTTGGCATGGACTATAGCTACTATTTGGATGGCATTGCACGTTTTCATGATGAATGTATCAGCTTCATGAAGCTTGGTATCCTATACGCTGACAAGGTTACTACAGTTTCTGAAACTTATGCTCGCGAAATCCTAACGGAAGAATTCGGCGAAAACATGCAACATGTACTAGAGTTGCGCAAATATGACTTGGTTGGTATTGTCAATGGTATCGACTATGACAGTTGGGATAGTCAAACAGACCAGTACCTTGTGAGAAATTATAGTCTTGAAACTATTGAAAGTAAAAAGGCTAATAAACTGGCCCTGCAAGCACAATTTGCCCTTCCACAAGATGAGAATGTCCTATTGATAGGTATTGTCTCTCGTTTGACATGGCAAAAAGGGTTCTACCTCTTGACCGAGGTACTTGGCCATCTTCTTCAAGCCCATGTCCAATTTGTTATCTTAGGTAATGGTGAGGAAGACATTGAAAATGCCTTTAATCACTTTAAACACGCTTATCCTGATAAATTTGCATTCTACCGTGGTTACAATGAACCACTTGCCCACCAAATTTATGCAGCAAGTGATCTCTTCCTCATGCCTTCTATGTTTGAACCATGCGGCATTAGCCAGTTGATTTCAATGCACTACGGAACACTCCCTCTAGTGCGTGAAACAGGTGGCTTGGTTGATACTGTAGCACCATACAATATGTCTACCAAGGAAGGAACTGGTTTTAGCTTTGGAGGGCGTGACGCTTACAATATGCGACAAGTCTATGATTTAGCCCTTCAAACCTACTATGACCGTCCCGATGACTGGTATGCCATGGTTGAACAAGCTATGAAGCGTGATTTTAGTTGGACAGCTTCGGCAGAGAAATACATCTGGCTCTACCGTGAAATTAGTGGTTAGGAAATAAGATGAAAAAATAAACTGAATCGGAGTGTGACCCTAGTCCACTCCTTTTCGGCAATGGAGATTGCTATGACAGAATTTACTGACCTAGATTTATATTATATGAATGCTGGTGAGCATACCACTCTTTACGAAAAAATGGGTGCTCATATTATAAAAGAACGAAACAAAATTATCGGAACCCAATTTCGTGTCTATGCCCCAAATGCCAGAGAAGTATTCTTAGTTGGCAACTTTAACGAGTGGCAACGCAGTCACTCTATGGAGCGTGAAATTGATGGAGTATTTCAACTTTATGTAGACGGATTAAAATCCCTTGAAGATTATAAATACCTGATTATCACACACGATGGGCGTGAAATATATAAGGCTGACCCTTATGCATTTTTCAGCCAAGTTCGTCCAGACACTGCCTCTACAACCTACAATTCGCGTTATAAATTCAAAGATGACATCTGGATGTATAATCGTGTTAACTATGATTTTAAAGAACAGCCAGTATCCATCTACGAGGTGCACTTAGGTTCGTGGAAGCAAAAATTTGCTAATAAAAATGAAGAAGGAGCTCCTGTAGAAGCTTTCAATAGTTATAAGGAAATTACTCCACTTCTCATCGAACATATCAGGGAAAATAACTACACACATATTGAATTATTGCCAATTACCGAGCATCCTCTCGATGCGTCTTGGGGCTATCAGGTAACAGGCTACTACAGTCCAACTAGTCGCTATGGCAAGCCAGATGAACTTAAGTATTTAGTTGACCAATGTCACCAAGCAGGAATCGGAGTGATCCTTGACTGGGTACCACTTCATTTCTGTAAAGATGCTCACGGGCTCTACCAGTTTGATGGTAGTTGGCTATACGAATACTCCTACGAACAAGACCGTGAAAACCACCAGTGGGGGACTGCTAATTTTGACCTTGGAAAAGGACTGACTCGTTCTTTCCTTCTTTCTAATTTAAAATACTGGTTGGAATATTTCCATTTTGATGGCATCCGTGTTGATGCACTATCTTATCTCCTCTATTGGCGTGGTGAAACAGATGAAGATAAGATAAATCATGCCGCAATTGACTTTATCAAACGTGTCAATGCCATGGTCCATACCGACTATAAGGGAGTCCTGATGATTGCTGAAGACTCTTCAAGCTTCCCTAAAGTCACACATCCTCTAGAAGATGGCGGTATTGGATTTGATATGAAATGGGATCTGGGCTGGATGAATGATACACTAAAATTCGTGGAACGCCCTGCTATTTATCGAAAATATCACTCAAATGAAATCACTTTTGGTATGTACTATAACCAAAACGAGCAATTCTTACTACCACTTTCGCACGACGAAGTTGTTCATGGGAAGCACTCCATTATCGAGAAGATGAATGGCGACTACGAAGATAAGTTCCATCTGGCTCGAGTCTACTACAGCTTCTACTTTGCCCATCCTGGAAAGAAATTACTCTTCATGGGAAATGAATGGGGTCACATCCGTGAATGGCACGAATATACAGAAATGGACTGGGGACTACTACAATTTCCAATCCACCATTCTTTCTATCAAATGATGAAAACACTATCTACTTTCTATAAAGAACATGATGCTTTCTGGAAATATGACTACCAAGCCTATGAAAAAGGATTTAATTGGGTAAAAATAGATGAAGAAGCAAGCCTGTATGTTTTTTCTCGCACTAGTGATGAGCAAGAAATCTTGACTATTCATAACTTTAATGATCAAGAACTGTTTGATGTACACTTGGATTTGCCAGCTAACAGCGAATATAAACTTGTCTTCTCATCTAATGCTATTCCAATAGACACATTTAGCCTCTATCCCGATGAAAATGGAGCCAGAATTACTGTACCACGTTTGACCAGTTTCTATCTAGAGCGTGTGAAATAATTATCTGTAAAAAATGGAGTATTGAACCGACCCCAATTTTCTGTCTAACTTTTGGGGTGTGGCTCACTTACTCCATTCTTTTTGCATGCAAAAACAACCATCGTTTCCGATGATTGTTCGTTTCTCTTATTCAACACTTGTATATGTTGCAGCCTTCTCAAGGAAACTATCAAACTCACCACTTACTTTTACTTCTGCGATAACCTTGTCTATCGCAGTTTTTAATTCTGTACTACCTTTTGGCAAAGCAATGACTTTCGAATTCTCATCAATCGTTGGAAATTCAACGGATGCAACGACTAAATCTGAATTCTGTGAAACATAACCAGCAGCAACTGGAGAATCCATTAAAATAGCATCAACTTTTCCTGATTTGAGCTCATTTACAGCTTCACCCATCAAGGTTAAAGAAATTAGGTTAGCTTGGCTAATGTTTTCCTGTGCATAGGATTCTTGTGTTGAACCCTTTTGTACCGCGAGAGTTTTCCCGCTCATAGCATCAATTGAAGTGAGTGAATTGGCGCTATCTTTTTTGATAAGTAATACATCAGAAATTTGATAGTAACTTTCAGAGAAATCAAAAACTTTTGCACGCTCTTCCGAATAAGATAGACCAGCAATTGCAATATCAGCTTTGCCATTTTGAACGCTAGACAATACATTGTCAAAACTCATTGCTGAAACTTCAAGCTTGACCCCAAGTTCGTCGGCTATTTTTTGAGCCAACATGATATCTGCACCAACAACTTCATTCTTTCCATCAACTAGTGCCTGAAACTCGAATGGAGCATAGTCTGGACTAGTTGCCACTACCAATGTACCTTTTTCTTTAATTTTATCTAATGCGGATTGTGATGACGTCGAAGAACAAGCTGCCAATGTCAGTCCTGCTAAAACTGTTGCTGCTAATGCCAAGATTTTTTTCATATTTCCTAAATACCTTCTCTTTATTTTAATAAAATACTTATTCTAAAAAAACACAAGCGTATTGATTTTCATTGTATTTTCTTGCAATTTTTCAGAATGTATTCTCATTTTAATTCATTTTTATACATTTGTCAAGAAAATATTATTTTTATTCACTTTAATTGTATAAAATTTAATTGTTGGAAATGGATAATTCATAGGCTTCTTGAACAAATTGATCCATCTGTCCAGATTCCACTAGTTTTGTAATGACAGAGTCAACTTTTTCCTTTAAAGCCGTACTTCCTTTTGGCAAGGCAATAGCATAGGCATCTGAATAGCTACTTTTTATCTCAGTATCTAAAATAACCAAATCATCATTTTGGGCAACATAGGCTTTCGCAATCGGCTCTTCAAAAATAACTGCTTCTACCTTCTGTGATTTTAATTGATTAATTAGCTCGCCGTTCGAAGCTAGAGCAATAACCGTGGAGGACGGAAGCTGTTCTTTAATAATTTGTTCTTGAATAGAACCTTTTTGTGCTCCTATATTTGCCTCAGCTAGAGAATCAAGCGATGTATATTGTGCAAGATCCTCTTTATTTATAATAACTTTATTGGTCGAGGTGTAGTAAGGAATGGAAAAATCATACACTTTTGCACGCTCTTCAGTGGCTGAAATTCCTGAAATAGCAATATCCGATTGCCCTGACTGGACATTGTTCAAAACATTATCAAAACTCATCGCTGAAAATTCGACTTCTACACCCAATTCTTGACCAATGGCTTTTGCAAGCTCAATGTCAGCTCCAACGATTGTATCTTTGCCATCAACCAGTGTTCTAAACTCAAATGGTGGAAATTCTGGATTCAATGCAACAATTAGTTTTCCCTTTTCCTGAACATCCTTCAAAGAAGTATCTTCTTGAGTAACATTTCCACTACAAGCACTTAGGGTCATCGTTGCCAACAAAACCAATCCCGTCATAATATATTTTTTCATCATCATATTCTCCTTTAAAATAATCCTGTGCATACTTATACCGTTTTTTTATATAAAATATCGGAGTCTCATTGTAGCAAAATGCATATTTTTTCTCCTTTTTTGAAAGATAAAATCATTTTATGTTATTTTTATACATTTGTCAACTCATTTGTTGTATTTTTATTCAAATAACATAAAAAAGAAGCTATTTCTAGCTTCTACCTAAAATTCTTGTCCCACTCTCCATCGTCATTTTTTCTAGTATAAAAGAACTCGGACAAACCTGGCTCATCTATAACTTTTAAGATTTCAAGCAAGTCATAGGCCAAATCCATCTGAGGCAGGTCCGACTTCTTGACCCACCGAACTTCACCCTCTTCCGTTGAATGAAGCGTACCAGTAAACTCTATTGCCTTATAGAGAAATACAATGTAACGATGCCCTTCCTTATCCGGCCAATGTTTAAGACCAACCAAGCGAGCATCAGTGACTGTTAAACCCGTTTCTTCTTGCACTTCTCTAACAACCGAATCATGGAAATTCTCGCCTTCTTCAATATGTCCACCTGGAAAGGCAACACCAGACCAACGATAACGCTTGGGATCTCGAATCTGTACAACAACCTTCCCTTCCTTATCTTCAATTAGACACATATTGGTCAAAGTGACCATTTCTTTTCTAGCCATTTTCTCTCTCTTTCTGTTTAAAAATCATTCTATATTCTGTACGTTCTGCGCCTAAATTGACCGTTTTTTTGACACCATCAAATCGGAAGCCCACTTTTTCATAGAAGGCAATGGCACGCGCATTCCCCTCCAATACCCAGAGAGTAACGGTTTCGTAGCTCTGCAATTTTTCCAAAGCTGCCTGCATGAGCTGGTAGCCTATCTTCTGATCATAATAGTCCGCTAAGACATAGAGGGCGTAGAGCTCCCCTGCCCCTGGCAAATCCTCCTGACTAGACGAGCCGTAACAGGCAAAGCCAACCACCTTATCATCCATCACAGCTATCAAGATATTCTGAGGATACCGAACTGCCCAGTCTTGACAGCGTTCTAAAGTGTAAGTATTCTTTAAAAATTCCTGAGGTAACAAGTCAGCATAGGCCTCCTGCCATGATTTCCAATGAACATAGGCCTTGCCTAGCATTTCACTTTTCGTTTCCAATGGTTTAATCATCATCTAATGTACCTCCGAATTTTTTCCTTTAGTATACATTAAAAAACAAGTTGGCACAAGACCAACTTGTTAATGATTATTTAATTAAAAATCGACGTCCTGAAGTCATTTGTAGAGTTCATCAAGGCTTGATAAACTTTAACTTTGAGCGCATGAACACGACTATTGTTTAAGTTGAGGCTGTTAGCTTGGATATCTGCATCCATAGCTTCTTTCATCAAGGTTTGCAACTGTTCAAAGCTTGTAACCGTAACTTCCTTGGTTGAATCAGCAACACCTAATTCGTATTGCATGGTGAATGGTTTGAGCTGGCCAGCTGCTACTTTTGCCAAGCGTTCCGCAAACATTGCTTTCTTGAAGTCTGCCCATGTAGCATATTGACCTTGGTAGATATATTCAAGTACATGATCATCTGTAATCAAACCAGTGTCCTTTTTATTCCAAGTATCATAGATAATGGAACCATCAGCCATTGCGTAATCTGAAAGTTGCCCTGAAGCATACGGTACAAAGCCATCTGTATATCCCTTATCAGCAATCAATTCATAAGCCATGCGACGGAACATGATGTCACCTGGTGAACCGTTTGAGTTTGAAAGGGCTGAGAAGTTAGCCGCAAACATCGGAACGCTGACATAACTGTTTCGATCCCACTTCTTGCTTGTGTTGGTCGTGTTATTGACATACTGACGTTGAACAATAATGCTCTTATCAATCAAATCATTGAAAGTCTTCAAGTTCGCAACTTCATCATCTGTCAATGCACGCGCTGAGTTACCAGCATGGGTGTCTTTACCATTATTTTGAATATAGTAGTTTTCAATCTTACGCAACCATGCTTTCTTGTCAGCATCCGATTGATTCAAAATGTTGATACCTTCTAGGTAATCCAGCAAGTAAAGCACATCAAATTGGTTATGGTAGTATCCATTGAAATCAGCTTCGCTATTGAAACGTGCAACTGGGTCTCCGACATGGACACGGTTGGCATCATCGCTATTATAGACAGCATTGAAGCCGAGGTTCATCTCCGTCACATTAAAGACGTTTTGGAGAAGACCCTGTGCATAGACTTCCATACCTTGACCATTTCTACGACCGTATCCTTTCAGATAGATATCGCCATCTTGGTTGTGGACCATTTCGTGAGTATAAAGGGCTGTACCATAGTCTGACAGCATATCGTAAGTGATATAGTAGGTCTCACTTCCGTCCGCATAAGCAGTCTTGATAGATGGATGCTCACGATACCACTTGTTGATAGGACCGTAGAAGTCTTGAATAGCATCAACATCAGCAGTTAAGTTGCGGTAAGACTTGGTACCATCTGGACCATACATCAGGTAGCCTTCATTGTTGAGAACAGATCTGAAGAGCTTGTCACGGTTAGTTTCATCCAAAATCTTGTACCAGAAGTCTGCATTATCACGCTGACGTTCTGCCGCCAAATCAACCATCTGACGAACCTTATCACGATTTTCCACTGTCGAATAATCATCTACGTAGTGTTCGTATGAACCAATCGCAATGGTATTCATGTTGGTGATAATAAAGATATTCTCTTGTGGCAAGGTCAAGAGTGGCAAGAGCATGTGGTTGTACTTCCAAGTAGGGTTGGATACAGTATCATTCACAATCTTGCTATAAGCTCCAACATTGTACTTGCTATATGTATCTGTCGTTTCCTGCTTGGCAGCTACTTCTGGAATCAAGGATTTACCTTCAACAACATAAGCTTTGGTTGTTTGCTTGAACCATTCATTGTTAGTCATTTCTGGCAAGAAGAGCTGACGATAATCTTCCAGCATATCGAAAAGCTTGGTCTGATTATTTTGCTTGCCAATGATTGAAGCAAAGGTTGTTACGTTGTTATGCGCACGAAGAACATCATAGCCACCATTACCAATTGCGAGAATCATATCAAGGGCAGATGCTGCATCATTTCCGAAGAAGTCTAGTTCAAAGATGGTCAAGTCTTTGGTATTCATCTCTCCGAAATTGATATCGTACCAACGGTTCAAGTAGGTCAAACCAAGCACAAATGCTTCTTTGTTGTTGGTAATTTTCTCTTTGATATAGGTTTCAGAAGCCTGACCTTGACCATTTAGACTAGCAACCAAAATCTTACGAACATTACTTTCTAGGTTGGTCATCACTTGGTCATAGCTTTCACCAAAGTAGAAATCTTTTGCAGTACCTGTCTGAGTATCGGCATTCAAGGTTGTTGGATAATTGATAATCGCCTTCATAGCATCTGAGTCGAGGACAACCGTAGATAGGCTGCTTACCAAGTCATTGACAAGGGTACTTCTGTCATTCAAGAATGATTCTGGCGTGTAAATCAAGTCTGTACCTGAGATAGTGTACTCGACCACATGATTATTCTTGAAGTCTTCTAGATAAGAAACTGTCTTATATTCCACTGTGCCATCTGCATAGTGAAGCATAATCTTATTGATATTGGCCTTCTCAGCGTAGACATCTACAACAACATCCTTATCCTTCATTGGTACAACATCAAGCAGGCGAACTGTATTGAGCTTATCGTCTGTAGCAATCTTATTTCCATAGTAGACAAGAAGTTCCTTGTTGTAGAATGGAAGGATTTTCTCCATGTTGTAGTAGGCGATTTCATGGTCAGCCTGAGCCTTATCCACGGTTAGATAGTCTACTGAATATTGATTGAGATTAAGCGAAACAGAATCATCAATTGTCACTTGAATAGCCATAGCTTCTACTTTAGCTTGTGCATCTTCATCAGAGATAACAGTAACATTGGTCAAACTATCAGATGTTGTTGTAAATCCGTCTTTAATCTTGCCGGTTGGATTTGCTGCTTGACCGATAATACTTGTCGCACCTGTCATATCACTGATAACATTATTAACATTACCACTATATGGAGCGTAGGCACCCGTAACCTGGTTGGCACCGGCAATACCGCCGACTATACCACCTGTTTCTGTCGTCACTATAGAGCCTGTAGCGTAAGAATTATAGACACTTCCTGGTACATCGTAGACAAGCATGGTGCGTCCGACAATACCACCAGCTACTTGGTTTTCTGTCCCTGGGAGAGTAATAGTTGCATCAACCTTGGCATTTCCAACACTTGCCATTGTACCGTTACCCAAGATACCACCAGTTAGACTTGCATCGGTTCCGGTTACTTCGATACTACCCTTGAAGGATACATCCTTGATAGTCGTATTAGTTGCTGAATGAACTAAACCAGATACGTTTTGCGGTCCTTTAAGTGACGCTTCTACTGCTACGTTCGTGATAGTTGCATTGTTGGCATTAATCGCAATTGTAGCAAGTGGGTTCTTAGACGTTGTATTTAGACTGGCATTCTTGATGTCCAAGTTTTGAACTTTACCACCAAGGTTAAAGAACAATGGGGCTTTCAAGTTGCTGATTGAGAAGGCATAGCCGTCATTTACACCATCCAAGGTACCGCTAAATCCAGTCACATACGATGGAATATCTCCAACAGGGACTTCACTTGCGTCCAAATGTGCACCTAATTTGAAAGTACCACTTGGATTTGCCTTCATAGCGTCAATCAAAGCTTTGAAGGATGTGTAGGTATTTGCATCAGTCGCCATTTTAGGAATGTAGAATTCACGATTGGCAACGTATTGGGCATCCTTGTCCTGTACCAATTCATCAAAGGATGAAACTAGTTTGAAGACTGCCTTGCCATTCAAGGTAGTTTCTTCAATACTTGACACAGGTAGGTATACTTCCTTGAAGCGGTCTGAAGTCACCTTGATAAACAATTCATCTGTGGATGCTGGCAGTTCTTCCAAGAATTCTTGACCGATGTAGCTACCATTCTTACGACGGTAAACAGTCACCGCATCAATATCTTTGACTTCAATCTTCTTGTAGACCAAATCAAATTTGCGCATGCTTTCAAGAATAGCTTCTTGTTCTGAGCTTTGTTCCTGCTCTGCCATTGTGTAGAAAATCTTAGTCTTAACAGTGTAGTCTGTGTAGAAATCAAGATTTTCTAGGGTAATCTGACCATTTGGATCATCAATAGCTTGTTCCTTAACTAATGCACCTGTATTATCATAGAGGAGAGCAACAGCTCGTTGGAAATTAGCGGTTTCGTCTGTCAACTTGTAGCTAATTGTCGCTGACTTGGCATCGTCATTTTCAACCAAGTCTGTGATAATCACTTGTGGTACTTTTTCAACCTTTGTACCACGCGCAATGACTTGCTTGACTGGTTGCTTAGTAATTTCTTCTGTTACAGTAGGATTTTCCTGACGAACGCCCTTGATAGTCTGGTAAGTTGTTGTAACTGTCTTAGAGCCATTTACACCTGCTGTTACAACTTTGGTCTTACCTTCTAGCAGTGTCGGGTCATCAACATACTCTGTTTCAAAGGTAATTTCAACTTGGTTAGTTTCGGTTTCCGTACCCTCTATTGGTTTGGTTCCTTTGAGAACCTCTTTTGTTGTTGGCTCTTTAAGGACTTTCTCAGTCACTGTTGGGTTTGGTTGACGGACTCCGTTGATTGTCTGATAAGTAGTGGTAACTTCCTTAGAACCAACCTTACCTTCATTAACAACTTTTTCTTCTCCAACATAAAGTTCTTCTGTTTCTGTGATTGTCGTTTCAAACGGAAGCTCTTCTGTTGCGACAACGGTTTCAACTCCAATAACATCTGCTGTTTTCGTGCCTACTCTTACAACTTCTGTTACTGGTGCTTTTGTCACTACATCTGAAACTTGTTCGGATTTAATTAGCACACCATCAGCATAATAATTCTTAGTCTCGATTGTCCGAACACCAGCTTGTCCCTTCTGTTCAACTTCACGGCTGCCTTCTGCCAAGTTTGCATCATAGATTTCTTGCACATCAAAGGCAATAGCTTCTGTATGAGTAAGCGTTTCTTCTGTTAAAGAAATCGTTGGAACTTCATGGCTTGGTGCCGAATCTGGTACACTTGTGACTGGCTTTGTTCCAACATGGATAATCTGTGGAGCAGCAGGTTGGTTAATCGTTTCAGAGACAGTTTCTGTTTTTACTAAAATACCGTCGATGTAGGTTTTCTTTGTCTCAATTGTCTTTTGTCCAGCTTTACCTTCTTGCACAATCTGTCTTGTACCTTCTAGCAAGGTATCATCAGCAACTTCTTGTGTTTCAAAAGGAATAGACTCCGTGTAGGTAGATACTTCTTCTGTTGTCTGTAAGGTAGGTAACTCGTGACTAGGCGCTGTATCTGGTACTTCTGTAACAATATCATCGATTGCTTGTTTTGTACCAACTTCAACAATCTTTGGAACAGCAGTTTTTGTAACCGTCGAGGAAATCTCTTCTTCCGAAATAATTTGACCTTTTGAATGGACTTGTTTAATCGTTACAGTACGCTCCCCATCCTGTCCTTCCTGTACCACTCGCTCTGTCCCCGCAGATAATTGAGGATTTTCTACGGTTTGAATTTCGAATGGAATGGCCTCTGTCTTGTTGACAATGGTCTCTGTACGGATTCCTTCTGAAGCTGGGAATTCCGCTGTTTTTTCCTCTTCCGAAGTAGTTTGTTCAATAGCTTTGCTATCCTTCAAATATCCTACATAAACGTAGCCATCAATCTCAGCTGGGGCCGGTAACGCTTGTCCGGCAGATATTTCGATTGCATGGTTATATCGAGCCAAAATTTGACTCGTCAATGCGGAGCTAGTTGGACCGAAGAAGCTTGCTCCCGTAGCTGTCAAAAGGATGACACCCGCCAACTCCTTCTTACCTTTTTTACCAAATCTAACAGCTAATAACAGGAGAGACACTCCACCCGCCACCAATAGTCCGGTTTCTACAGAGCCAGTATTTGGCAAAACTTGAGACGTGCTTGTTGATGGAGTAGATGCTGTGCCAGTAGCTGGGCGATAGATCAGGTAATAATTTGCATCCGTTTCCTGAGCTAAACCAGGCAAGTCACGAATAATCAACTCCTTTTCTGCATCTGTCAATTCTTGCTCTGTCACATAGGAATAATTGATAGACTGAGCACTAACTGACGGTGCTGCTGCGACCGATGACGCAAAAAACAAACTTGCTACAGCTGCCGAGACAAGCCCAATTGACAGTTTCCGAAAACCGAACCGCTGTCGTTTTTCACCAAAAATATTTTTCATAAAAACTCCCTCTATTCCCTAAATAGTATAGAAATCATTATAACCTTTTATAGGGACAGGGACAAAAAATTTGTCCCTGTCCCTATAAAAGGTGGCAGGTCAATTTCTACCTGTCGCCTCTTGTAATTTCATTCTACTTAAATCACGGAACCTAGTAACTCTTACTACATATTCTTCAACTCGATGACCATATCACGAATCTGAGCAGCCAATTCAAAGTCCAGCACTTCTGCTGCTTCCTGCATTTGACCTTCCAGTTTCTTGATCATAGCCTTGCGTTCGTCTTTGTTGAGGGCATTGAAGTCCACCACTTCTTCCTTGTCCTGAGTGACAGCCTTGGTCACGCTAATCAGGTCACGGATTTCCTTCTTGATAGTTTGTGGAATGATACCATGTTCTTCATTATAAGCCATCTGGATTTGACGGCGGCGGGCTGTTTCGTCCATAGCCTTGCGCATGGACTCGGTGACCTTGTCCGCATACATAATGACATGACCCTCAGAGTTACGGGCCGCACGACCGATGGTCTGAATAAGCCCTCGTTCATTACGGAGGAATCCTTCCTTATCAGCATCCAAGATTGCCACCAGACTGACTTCTGGCACGTCAATCCCTTCACGCAAGAGGTTAATCCCTATCAAGACATCAAAGACACCCAAACGCAGATCACGGATAATCTCCGTACGCTCCAAGGTCTTGATGTCCGAGTGCATATACTTGACCTTGACGCCCATTTCTTTCAGGTAGTCGGTCAAGTCCTCTGCCATTTTCTTGGTCAGGGTAGTGATAAAAGTCCGCTCACCTTTCTCAACACGGGCATTAATTTCTCCCAAGAGGTCGTCCATTTGGCCCATGGTTGGACGGACTTCCACTTCTGGATCCAGAAGCCCAGTCGGCCGAATGATCTGCTCGACAACGGTCTCTGTCTGCTCCATTTCATAGTCACCCGGCGTCGCAGATACATAGACAATCTGGTGGACATGGCTCTCAAATTCTTCCCTGCGCAGCGGACGGTTGTCCAGTGCACTTGGGAGGCGGAAGCCATAGTTGACCAACATCTCCTTGCGTGAGCGGTCACCATTGTACATCCCCTTAATCTGCCCCATAGTCATGTGGCTCTCGTCAATCATAATCAGGTAGTCTTCAGGGAAAAAGTCCAGCAGTGTGTACGGAGGCTCGCCCTCGCTTCGCCCGTCCATGTGTCGTGAATAGTTCTCAACTCCGTTGGTGTAACCCATTTCCCGAAGCATTTCGATGTCGTAGTCGGTTCGTTGTTTCAATCGCTGAGCTTCTAAGAGTTTTCCTTCTGCCTCAAAGACCTTGAGCTGCTCTTCTAGTTCCGCCTGAATCTTAGCAATGGCCGTTTCCATATGGTCATCGTTGGTCACGAAGTGGGTGGCAGGGAAAATCGCCAAGTGGTCCACATCCCCCAAAACCTTACCTGTCAGGCTTTCAATCTCACGAATGCGGTCGATTTCATCCCCGAAAAACTCCACACGGAAGGCATGTTCATCACGAGAAGCCGGGAAAATCTCCACCACATCTCCACGTACACGGAAACGTCCCCGTTGGAAGTCGATGTCGTTGCGCTCAAACTGAATATCTACCAGAGAGTTGAGCAACTGATCACGGGAAATCTCCTGACCTGGGCGCAGACTGACCACGCTATCTGAATATTCCTTGGGTGAACCCAAACCGTAGATACAAGAAACAGAAGCCACGACAATAACATCGTTTCGCTCCAGCAGGGCTGAGGTCGCTGAGTGACGGAGTTTGTCAATCTCATCATTGACCGAACTGTCCTTCTCAATATAGGTATCGCTAGACGGTACATAAGCTTCTGGCTGGTAGTAATCATAGTAAGACACGAAGTATTCGACCGCATTTTCTGGAAAGAATTCCTTGAACTCACTGTAGAGCTGACCAGCTAGGGTCTTGTTGTGGGCGATGACTAGGGTCGGCTTATTGACACGGGCAATGACCTGGCTCATGGTGTAGGTCTTACCAGTACCTGTTGCCCCCATGAGAATCTGGGCTTTTTCGCCCCCCTCAATATTATCAACCAAGGTTTCAATAGCTTGGGGCTGGTCACCAGACGGTGCATATTTTGACACAAGTTTAAATTGGTTTTCAGTATTTCGATTAATCATACTCCTATTTTATCATAAGTTCGACTAATGGAGAAACATTCTAAACCATTCACAACTATGTCCAAAATATTAAATTTTCTCACATTTTAATGACTTTGCATGTCAGAAATTCTAACATTATAAAAACCTTGATTTTGCATTAATTTTCAGAATATGATATACTAGGACAGTTATTTTATAATAGAAGGAGTATGGAAATGAAGAAAAAATTACTCATGTTATTGGCAAGCATTTTGCCTGTATTCTTTATTTTTACTGGCGTTAAAGCTGACGATACTATTGATATCGTATTTGACAATGCTTACGCCCCATTCGAGTTTAAAGACTCAGATCAAATTTATAAAGGATTAGATGTTGACATCATCAACGAAGTAGCCAAGCGCTCAGGTTGGACCATGAATCAAAGCTTCCCAGGATTTGACGCTGCGGTTAATGCAGTTCAATCAGGTTCTGCAGATGCTTTGATGGCAGGTACAACTATCACCGAAGCGCGTAAGAAAGTATTTACTTTCTCAGACCCTTACTTCGACACCAAAATCGTTATCGCTACCACAAAGGCAAATACCATCTCTTCATATAAGGACCTTAAAGGCAAGACTGTCGGTGTCAAAAACGGTACCGCAGCCCAAAACTTCCTAGATGAAAACAAAGACAAGTACGGATACAACGTAAAAACTTTTGATACTGGCGATTTGATGTATAATAGCCTTTCTGCTGGTGCTGTTGATGCTGTTATGGATGACGAAGCAGTTATTCAATACGCTATCCAACAAGGTCAAGACCTTAGCATTGACATCGATGGCGAAGCAATCGGTTCATTTGGTTTCTCAGTTAAAAAAGGTAGCCAATATGAGTACCTCGTAGAAGACTTCAACAAAGCACTTGCTGCCATGAAAGAAGATGGCACTTACGAAGAAATTATGAATAAATGGTTGGGTTCATCTACTGCTTCTGCTGAAACTACTGACTACTCTTCACGTTTAAGCTTGACAGGAAACGCATCAGCTAAAGCAACACCTGTCAAATCAAGCTACACAATTGTGGCAGATTCTTCTTTTGCTCCATTTGAATACCAAGATGAATCAGGTAACTATGTCGGAATCGATATGGAATTAATCAAAGCAATCGCTGAAAACCAAGGATTTACCATTACCATTCAAAACCCTGGTTTCGACGCTGCACTAAATGCTGTTCAAGCTGGACAAGCTGATGCAGTTATTGCCGGTATGTCTATCACAGATGCTCGTAAGGAAATCTTTGACTTCTCAAACGCCTACTATACTTCAAACATCCTATTAGCTGTTAAAAATGGTAGCGACATCGCTTCTTACGAAGACTTAAAAGGGAAAACTGTTGGAGCTAAAAATGGTACTGCTTCATATAGTTTCTTAGAAGAAAACAAGGCAAAATATGGTTACACCCTAAAAGCCTTCGACGAAGCTTCAAGTATGTATGACAGTTTAAACTCTGGTTCTATTGATGCTCTTATGGATGACGAAGCGGTTCTTCTATATGCCATCCAACAAGGTCGCAACTTTTCAACACCAATTCCTGGCGAAAAATCAGGTGAGTACGGATTTGCCGTTAAAAAAGGTGCCAACCCAGAATTAATTGAAATGTTTAACAACGGCTTAGCTGCCCTAGTTGAATCAGGCAAGTATGATGAAATCCTTAATAAGTATTTCAACTCAACTGAAGAAGCAAGCAAATCGACTTCAACTGTTGATGAGACAACGATTGTTGGTCTTTTGAAAAACAACTACGGTCAGTTGCTCTCAGGTCTTGGTATCACAATTGGACTTGCCCTTCTATCGTTTGCTATTGCAATTGTGATTGGTATTATCTTCGGTATGTTTGCTGTCAGCCCAGTTAAAGCACTCCGTGTTACTTCATCTGTTTTTGTAGATGTTGTTCGTGGTATTCCGCTCATGATTGTCGCTGCATTCATCTTCTGGGGTATTCCAAACTTAATCGAATCTATTACTGGTCAACAATCTCCAATCAATGACTTTGTCGCTGGTACGATCGCCCTATCCCTCAACTCCGGTGCCTATATTGCTGAGATTGTTCGTGGCGGTATTCAGGCAGTTCCAGCTGGTCAGATGGAAGCATCTCGCAGTTTGGGTATTTCCTACGGAACAACCATGCGTAAGATTATCCTACCTCAAGCTGGTAAAATTATGTTACCTAACTTTATCAACCAGTTTGTTATTACTCTGAAAGATACTACTATCATTTCTGCGATTGGTTTGGTCGAACTCTTCCAAGCAGGTAAAATCATTATTGCACGTAACTACCAATCCTTCCGTATGTATGCAATTCTTGCCATCATTTACTTGGTAGTTATCACACTCTTGACTCGCTTAGCACGCAAACTCGAAAAAGGAGGCAAATAATGGCTCAATTAAAAATCAACGTCCATGACTTACACAAGTCTTATGGTAAAAACGAGGTCCTCAAAGGTATTACTGCTAAGTTCTATGAAGGCGATGTTGTTTGTATCATCGGTCCTTCTGGTTCAGGTAAATCGACCTTCCTTCGTACAATGAACTTACTTGAAACCATTACAAGTGGTCAAGTAACAGTCGATGGATATGACTTAACCGATCCTAAGACAGATGTTGATGCCTTCCGTGCCAATGTCGGAATGGTATTCCAACACTTCAACCTCTTCCCTCATATGTCTGTACTTGACAATATCACATTTGCGCCAATCGAACACAAATTGATGGACAAGTCTGAAGCTGAAAAAGTCGGCATGGAATTATTGGAAAAAGTTGGATTGGCAGACAAACGCGACGCTATGCCAGACAGCCTTTCAGGTGGTCAGAAGCAACGTGTTGCCATCGCTCGTGCCCTCGCTATGAACCCAGACATCATGCTCTTCGACGAACCAACTTCTGCCCTTGACCCTGAAATGGTTGGCGATGTACTCAACGTTATGAAAGACTTGGCTGAGCAAGGTATGACCATGTTAATCGTCACACACGAGATGGGCTTTGCCCGCAAGGTTGCTAATCGCGTTATCTTCACTGATGGCGGTGAGTTCCTTGAAGATGGTACACCAGAGCAAATCTTTGATAACCCACAACATCCACGTTTACAAGACTTCCTTGATAAGGTCTTGAACGTCTAAGCTAAACGAAAAGCCTTTGACTAGCAGTCAAGGCTTTTTTGGTATCTCAAAATTAATTTACAATATCATCTTATAGGACCAACCTTTCTTTGTCTTTTCAACAGCTTCAAAGCCACATTTCTCAAATAGTTTACGGGAGCCCGTATTCCAGTCATATATTTCTTCTACAAGTATTTCCACAAGACCCACTTCCCTTGCACGCTCGATCATTCGATGTAACACCTTAGTCCCAATTCCCTTTTTCCAATACCGCTTATCTCCAATGGCAATGGCAAAATCATCTGCAAACAGTGTCACATCACCAATTGGGATAAACTGATTGTCTTCAAAAATTTCAATAAAGTAACATTCGCCATTTTTAGACAAATAATCATACATACGATTGAGCAAGTCAAGACTATAACGTTCTTGATCACCATCAATCAGCCAGACCAATTCTAGATCTTGGTGCCATTCAAAAGCAAAATCATGCTGACCATCATACCGACGTAAACGGACTTGTTTGTCTATTTCTAAAATATCTGCTTGCTCAATTCCAGTGATTGCCATTTCGGATCCTCTCTCATTTACAATAAGTTCATTTTAACATATATCTCTATCGAAATCTATGAATATTATAGCACGCTGATTGACAAGCTTCTTCCGATATGCTATATTAAAATAAATAAAGTATGCGAGGTAAGGAGAAATGGACAATAACAAGTAAACTCAAACTAAGTTTTATGCTTATTTAGTAGTTTTCTTGCGTCCATTTTTCTGTTTCTCTGTTCCATGGAATAGGGTCTTTTTGAGCAGATTTCGACACACTACTAAATAGGTAGTGTGTTTTTTCTTGTAAAGGAGGCCTTATGCTACTAAGCACTCAACATTTATCTCTCGATCATCAAAAAGATTTGAGAAATCTGGTTCATGATCTAAACCTCATTGTCAACCCTGGCGATAAAATAGCCATCATCGGGGAAGAAGGAAATGGCAAATCCAGCCTACTACTAACCTTGATGGATGCAACTCTTGTCACAGACTACCTACTCCTATCAGGCAATATACAACGAAATTTTTGCTCACCAGTCTATATTCCCCAAAGTCTTCCACTGGAAATAGCAGAGCTGACCTTGAACGACTACTTCTTCGGAGATATGGACAGTGATATTGATTTCGGTCTACTCTACCTCTATGCTGACCAGCTCCAGTTTGACAGCGAGCGATTTGCCAGTCAACAATTGATTGGAAGCCTGTCAGGTGGCGAAAAATTAAAAATTCAGTTAATCAAATCTCTAGCAACTCCATCTGATATTATTTTTCTAGATGAACCATCTAATGATTTAGATTTGGATACCTTACTTTGGTTAGAAAACTATATCCTCACGAGCCCAAAGACCATCATATTTGTTTCTCACGATGAAGATTTCCTCAGCAAAACAGCTACAAAAATCATTCACCTAGAATCTGTTAAGAAGAAAACGCTGGCTAAAACAACTGTTCAAGAACTGAATTACAGCGATTATGCTCAACAGCGCCAACAAGCCTATCAGAAGCAGGTCCAACAAGCTCGGAACGACAAAAAAGAATTTGACAAAGCTATGAATAAGCACCTACGGCAAAAATCACAGGTTCGTCATACCTTGCTCAACACCCATGATGCCACACTAGGACGGCTCATAGCCAAGAAAATGAAAAATGTTCTCTCACGTGAAAAACGCTATGAAAAAATGAGGGAAAATCTCACAAAAGTTCCTTTTCATGAAGATGCCATTTCCCTCTTCTTCTCAGATATTTCACCACTAGCAGCTAGAAAACAAGTGCTTCACTTAGAAAACTTTCAATTAAAGGTTGACGAGCGACTACTCATTCAAAACATCCATTTCAACATAAATGGGCAAGATAAGATTGGTATCATTGGCCCGAATGGAATTGGTAAATCCAGTTTTCTAAAGATAGTCTATCAGAAACTCAGGCAACGAGCGGATATAAACTTGGGCTACATGCCCCAGCACTATACAGAAGTCCTTGATGAGTCTAAAACTCCTCTTGATTTTTTATTAGAAAATGGCAATCGTGAACAGGAACAACTTATCTTGACCCATCTAGCTAGCCTGCAGTTTACACGACAAGAAGTTCATCACAAGATCTGTGAACTTTCGGGGGGACAAAAAGCCAAGTTACTCTTGTTAAAAATGGTTCTTGAACAAGCCAATTTTCTCTTATTAGATGAACCCAGTCGAAACTTCTCTCCCACTTCTCAGCCATATATTCGTCAACTATTTGCCGATTATCCAGGTGGTTTGGTATGCGTATCACACGACAGACGCTTTTTGAAAGGAGTTTGTCAAAGAATCTACCGACTAACTGAGAATGGACTGGAAGAACTGGAACAGATATAAAAAAGGAAAATGGCACACACGCCAAATTTCCTTTTATTTATTCATAAAGAATGAAGCCATGCTATTCGATTCACAACCTATAATTTATCAAGAGCAAGTTGCAGATCTTCAATCAAATCATTGATATTTTCAAGACCAACAGATAGGCGGATTTGATTTGGTGTGACCCCAGCAGCAAGTAAATCTTCCGGAGCTAACTGAGCATGCGTGGTTGTAGCTGGATGAACTACTAGTGATTTAGCATCGGCAACGTTTGCTAAATTGGAAAAGATTTCCAAACTATCAATAACCTTACGCGCCTCTTCTGCTCCGCCTTTTACTTGGAAAGAGAAAATAGAGCCAACTCCCTTAGGCAGGTACTTATCCGCCAAAGGCTTATAAGGACTATCTGGGAGTGATGGATAATTGACCGACTCTACCTGAGGATGGCTAAGTAAAAAGTCAACAATTTTTTCAGCATTAGATACATGACGCTCTACACGGAGAGACAAGGTTTCTAACCCTTGCAAAAGCAAAAAGGCGTTGAATGGAGAAAGCGCAGCACCTGTATCACGAAGTAATTGTACACGAACTGCTACAATAAATGCTGCAGCACCAATATCACGAGTATAACTAATGTTATGATAGCTTGGATCTTCTTCAACAAATTGCGTAAACTTACCAGATGCCGCCCAATCAAACTTGCCACTATCGACAATCACACCGCCAATGGTCGTACCATGCCCACCGATAAACTTGGTTGCTGAATGGACGGCAATATCAACACCATGAGAAAATACATTAATCAAATATGGAGTTGCGAAGGTATTATCTGAAACAAGCGGGATGTGGTGGTTGTGTGCAATTTCTGCCAATTTTTCAAGATCAGGAATATTGATAACAGGATTTCCCAAGGTTTCAATAAATACCAGTTTTGTATTATCTTTAATCGCAGCTTCTACCGCTTCAAAATCATCAATATCTACAAAGCTTGTTGTAATACCATAGCGAGGAAGGGTTTCTTTGAATAGGTTAAAAGTCCCACCATAGAGTGTCGTTGCCGCCACAATGTGATCACCAGCATGCGCTAATGCTAGAATAGTGTATGTGATGGCTGCCATTCCTGAAGAAGTGGCCAAGGCACCAATACCACCTTCTAAAGCTGCTACACGATTTTCAAAAGTAGAGACCGTCGGATTAGTGATACGAGTATAGATATTCCCTGATTTACGCAAGGCAAATAAATCTTCTGCTTCTTGAGCATCTTCAAAAACATAGGAAGTGGTTTGATAGATGGGTACTGCACGTGATTTTGAAGCAGAATCAACTTCTTGTCCAGCATGGAGTTGAAGGGTTTCAAATGAAAATTCTCTAGTCATAAAGGTACTCCTTTGGTCTTTTTCTGTATTCTACCTCATTTTTACCATCTTGACTAATACTTAAACATTAGAGATATGTATAGTTAACAACTATAGCCATAGGATCCGTTATTTTAGAAAAAATAATATTCATTTTCCTTGAATAAAATAAGGACAAGATTTACAATAAGATTATGAATACCTTAATAGAATATATCGGTCCGATTATCCTCATAGTACTAATAATCTCTTATAGCATCTATCGCAGATGCCATCCTAATAATATGGACACTAAACAAGCGCTCAAATGTCCAAAATGTAAGTCAATAAAACTGCAAACTTACGTTCCAACACAAAAAAGATATTCTCGTAAAGCCGGTATGATTGGTCATGCAATCAATGGCATAGAGGGAGCTATGTTTGCAATGCTCTATGAAGCTGATCGGACTTATTATCATTGTCAACATTGCGGTTACCGATTTTCTAGAAAGGAGAATCGTTTTATTTCTAACATCGAATAACCTCCCTGATTTCAATAGCTATAATTCAAAAACATTCACTCCAATTTTTATTAGCTAAAATATAATCCTATAAACGCATCATTAGACTTCTTTCTTTAAGATTCTAAGCTGATGCGCTTTTTATTTATATGTTACTCCAATCAGCATGAGATGTTTTCCTACAACTGCATCAGTTAACTGACTAGCTTAAAAATTCCTGTCCAATTTAGAAATGCCTTTCGACGCATTTGTTCGATTTCACAGCGAAATAATCCTGCTAAGGTTGCTCTATTTAAAACAATATCATTCTTACGAGAAAGGCTAGTTACTTTATTTACAAGCGTCTCGACTTCTTCACCATCTCTAATTCCCATATCCCATAACTCTTGAAGTACCGATTTTTTATACATTTTCTCATATTCTGCCATACCTTGTAGAGTCCAGTAACGTTCATTATTCTCAACTTCTAACCATTGCCACACAATTTCTGTATCAGCTACATTAGGTTTTTCATGCTGACAGGATAGACATAGGACCATCTGATTAGCCAGGCTCGTATCCTTGCTCCATTTGCTTGATACAATCTGACACACTGCTACACCATGAGAACTTTTACATCTCCAGCATTTTCCTTCAAGCAATTCATCAGCGCTCAAAATTCCTCTTTCTATCAAAGTATCATTCCAATACTCTGCAACTTTCGATACTTCAGCTTTCTTATTCAACAAATTAAACATTGTCATTCTCCTACTATAATTACTTTTCTAATATCTGTGTCCGAACCATACTAGCCTGCAACATTGCTAACTCAACTACACAAGAATAATGACTCAAATCAAGATTTTCCAACAAACGATAAGATACAAATAACTTCGGTTGCAATCGTGTGAGAGGTTTTGACCATATTACCGCTTCTGACTGGAATTGTTTGAGTGCCTGAAAATAAATCTGATCGACTGTAAGATAGGCTCTACCATTTAGTAAATATGCGTAATCTTGTATTAAATCTCTACAAAACGAAGCTACCCAAATAGCTGCGGTCTTCTCAGAATCAGTATCGTAATCGGCTAATAAGTCCAGCGTAATTAGACTTCCTTTTCCAAAATCCTTCGATTTCTGATCTCGCAATTTTTTAGTATTTATCGGAGTCGTCAAACCAAAATGATTAGCATAGGTTTCCCACTCTTTATAAATATCATTCCAAGAAATCTCTGTCATCCTTTTCATTTGCGACTCCTATTTTTCTTTTTGTGAGATTATCATAACACCGTTTTGATTTTTTGTCAAACGTGTTAAACAAAATTTGCAAAAAATATTTTTTAATGGTATAATTAGTTAAACAGATAAGGAGACAACCATGATTTTAGGTGATATTTTAAAAGAGTACCGAAGCAAGAATAAATTATCAATGGATAAATTCGCTGAATTATCTGGTTTAACAAAAGGTTATATTTCTATGTTGGAAAAGAACCAGCATCCCAAAACCAAAAAAGCTCTCCTGCCAACGATGGATACGCTAGAAAAAGTCGCTAAGGGCATGGCTATATCGGTTGGTGAGCTAATCGAGCAACTAGATTCTAATCAGGATATTGCTTTAACGATTACTCCTTCCCAGTTTAAACTCTTTCAACAGCCTATTCATCCAGAGGTTCAAACCTTGGACAATGAATTAAAAGGTGATTTCCATGCACAATGGTTAACTTTTGGTCAAGAACAGTTAGCAGCTATGCAAACTGCCTCAGTTACTCCTTCTGCTTCTATTCTTCACTTGGATGACTATCGGGAGCGAATCGAATTACCTGTTCCTGGTAAGGTTTCTGCCGGTACAGGTTACTGGCAGGATACAGATATGAACAATCTTGTATCATTCTATAACGATGAGATTCCAGATAACCAATCTTATGATACAATCGCTCAGGTTGTGGGAGATTCTATGGCTCCGCATATCGAGGATGGAGACTATCTCTTCATTCGCCTAACTCCTCATATTCCTCTAAATACGATTGGAATTTTCTCAGTCAATGGGGAAAATTTTGTTAAAAAGTTCAAAGGTGACTATTTGCAATCACTCAATTCTGACTATGATGATATCTATTTTAGCCCAGAAGACGATATTCGACCTATTGGTCAAGTTGTAGATATTTATAGTCCAGATTGATTTCTAAGCCTAGTTAATCACTAGTTATATTGGCTACACCATCTAGTTTTGGAAAGTCTGTTCGTATAGCTGGAGTTTTTTCCTACTGAAAACAAACTGAAAAGCACAGTAAAAGGAGGCTATGACGGCCTCCTTTTTATATGTCAAATTGGAAAAGTCCATTACCAGATAGTTATTTGACAACAAGTTAATGATTAAATAATTATTCTGCTACCCTTATGTCTTTGATTGTCCTCTTACTATTTGTCTAAAGTGTGGAGATTGCTTATTATGATGAAAATCGCTAGAGGTTTTTGTGATTTTCTAAGGTTATGTTCAAAAGTTACAACATCTTGAACACATAGTAGTTACGACACGAATAATCTTAGCCTACTTCTGATTGAACCGGGTAGCAAGGCTAAATAATGAGTTAATGCTATGCATTTGACAATGGATATCACAAATAGATATAAAACAGGGATAACGGACTTTTCCCCTACTAGCATCCCTCTCTTTTTATTAGAGAAAGATGGCTAATAGTATATACACTTCTACGAACGCTAAAGAACTCCTTTCAGCAATTCAGATGGCGTTCAACATCTTAACTAACTATTTCCTTTTTTCAATTAGATTATACCACTATTGTAAAACGCTTTCAAATAATTATGTGCTCCAAAGTCAACTTTTTTGCTTTTCTTTTTCCTTGATAAAGTTTTCCCACATTTTTTGTTGCGGCTTAGCAAATGGGTAGGTAGGAAAATCTTCTACAGAAACCCATTTCAATTCTTTTGATTCTGGAAGGTTAAGTGTTTCTGCCACACCTTCTACCATTTCTATCTGCCATTTGCGGTGACTAAAAATGTGCTGGACGATGCCAAATTCTTGCTCTTGCCAATCAACAGTCAGACCATAAAGTTCCGTAAAGCTCTGCCGAATATCTGGCTGAACAACTTCTTCTGCAACTTCAAAAAGAGAGACTTGTTTGTCAACGATTGCTCCTTTTTCCAAAAGCGGAAAAGACCAGAAACCTGAAAGAAGACCTGCTTCATTATTTTTTTCCAATAAAAATTGATTGTCTTTATTCCTGATTAGAAATCCTTGGTAGGCCACGGGAATCGGCTTTTTCTTTGGTGCTTTGATTGGATACTTATCCATTGTACCGTTTAAGTAGGCTGCGCTAAAGGCTTTGACTGGGCTGTCCTGGGGACGTGGATTAGCTGGCGATTCAATATCCGACCCTAGATCCATCAGGGCTTGGTTGAAATCGCCCGGTCGCTCTGGATCAATCAATAGCTCCATCATCGCTTGGAAAATCTTGCGATTGGCAGGAAGACCAATGTCATAATCAACCTCAAACAAGCGACTGAGAACCCGCATCACATTGCCATCTACCGCTGGTTCTGGCAAATTAAAAGCAATACTGGAAATTGCTCCAGCAGTATAGGGACCAATACCCTTTAGGCTTGAAATGGCTGCATGCGTGGTCGGAAATTGCCCATCAAAATCTTCTACCATTTGCTGCGCAGCCTTTTGCATATTCCGCACGCGCGAATAATAGCCCAATCCCTCCCAGAGTTTGAGAATGACCTCCTCTGGTGCTTGTGCTAAATCACTAATCGTAGGCAAGTGATGGAGAAAACGTTCATAATAAGGAATGACCGTGTCTACTCTTGTCTGTTGAAGCATGATTTCAGAAACCCATATAGCATACGGATCCTTGGTCCGTCTCCAAGGCAAATCACGTTTATTGGCATCATACCAATCTAAGAGTGCCTTGCGAAAAGCTTGAATCTTTTCCTCCGGCCACATTTCGATTCCATATTCTTTCAAATCTAACATACATCTAGTATAACACAAAGAAAGGGAGCCAGCTTTAGCCAACTCCCTTATATCGTTTATAATCAAAATCAAACTAGCTCCAAAGGTTTAGGGAACCTTTGGAGGTTGGAGATAGAGCGAACGAAGTTCGTTTCTACAAAGGTTTTGGGAAACTTGGGAGGTTGGAAATAGAGCGAACGAAGTTTTTTTCTCTCAATCTAGCCAAGACTGTTTGTTTTTGATGTTCGTTGAGTATTATTCTACTTTACCTGTTACAAACATGGTAAAGCTTGCTGAAGCAAGTAACTGTTTATCTTGATTTTCTATCTTCACTTCAACGACCTTTGTTCTACTTCCATCATGTGTGCAAGAGCCTATTACTGATAAGGTATCACCAAGTTTTGCCGCCTTCATATAATGGATATTGGACTGCAGGGTGACAGAATAAGAACCCCCTGCCACTGTTGTCAATCCTGCTACTGAATCTGCTAAAGTAAAGAGGAAGCCTCCATGTGCCATACCGTATGGATTGAGAGATTTTTCCGTCACCTTTGTAGTCAGTAGCACCTCTTTCTCACTGAGCATTGTAGCTTGATAGTCATCTAAAACCGTAATCGGTTGTAAGTTTAATTTATCTAACACTTTCATCCTCCTCTGTCTGCTGACTTGTTTGCATTTGATAATAAACGCCTTGTTCAGCCATCAACGCTTCATGATTCCCTTGTTCAACAATTTTTCCATCCACCATGACCAAAATCAAGTCAGCTGATTGAATGGTTGATAGGCGATGAGCAATAATAAAACTGGTCCGTCCTTCCATCAATTTGGCAAATGCTTCCTGTACTAAAATTTCTGTCCGTGTATCAATAGAGGAAGTCGCCTCATCTAAAATCAGGATTTTAGGTATCTTGACAAAGACACGCGCAATAGACAAAAGCTGACGTTGTCCCTGGGATAAGCCTTCTCCTCCATCTGCCAAAACCGTATCGTAACCCTGCGGAAGTTGTCGAATAAAGAAGTCTGCATTGGCTGCCTTAGCTGCCTCAATGACCAATTCCCGCGTAGCATTTGGATAGCCATAGGCAATATTATCATGAATGGTACCAGATTTGATCCATGTCTCCTGTAAAACCATCCCAATCTGTCTGCGAAGTTCCTCACGACTGTACTGGTTAATCGGAACCCCATCTAAAAGAATCTGACCAGCCGTCACATCGTAGAAACGCATGAGGAGGTTTATCATGGTAGATTTTCCTGCTCCCGTCGGCCCAACGATGGCTACCTTTTGTCCAGATTTGACATCAATGTTCAACTGTTCTATCAGAGAACGGTCAGATCTATAGGAGAAAGACACATTTTCGAAGCAAATAGCTCCCTTCAGCTCCTCAGAGTCAATTTTCCGCTCAGCCTGATCGTCAATGCTACCTAGAGCCAAGATAGCAAACAGCCTGTCTGCACAAGCTAAGGCGCTCTGCAATTCCGATAGGACCGAGGAAATATCATTAAAAGGCTTGCTGTACTGACTAGCATAATTGAGAAAAGTTGTCAGGGATCCCACTGTAAAATTTCCTGCCATAATTCTCAGCGCTCCAAGTCCAGCTAGTAGGGCATAAATAATAGCATTGATAAACCGCGTACTTGGATTGACCGTTGAAGAGGCAAAGATGGCCTGTTGGGAATAGGTCGCATACTGTTCATTCACAACTTGAAAACCATGCGCAAATTGCTCTTGAGCATTGAAAGATTGAACCAGTGTCAATTGACTGATGGATTCTTCCAAAAGCTGAGATTGCTTCCCACGTGCCTGAGTCTGTTGCCTATAATAACCATAGGATTTCTTAGCGATATAGCGTGCCACAAGCAGAGAAACTGGAGTCAATGCCACAACCAGCAACATCATCGTCAAGTCAAGCCTAGCCATAGTGAAAATGGTTAGGAAAATGGTCAAGATACCAATGAAAAATTGATTGAAAATCATCAAGAGACCATTTGTTAATTGCTCACTATCACTTGAAAAACGAGCTACTAAATCACCAACTGAATGACGATCAAGATAAGATAGGGGCATCTGGTGCAGCTTCACATAGACCTGTTCACGCAAGTCGGCCACCATTCCATAAACCAAGCGATTGGTTACCAAAGGTAAGTACCATTGCATCAGCGTATTAAGCAAGATAACCATCACCATTTTGCCTAAGATACCGAGCAAGACCTGACCATTTGCTATCAATACTGCATCAACTGCCTGACCAATCAAGATAGGCAGATAAACTGTCAGAAGGACTTGCACCAAAGTTCCCACCAACATCAAGGACATTCGAAGGGGCTGGTGTAAAACCAATCTGACCAGTTCCTTAAAACTAGATTGTCTCATAGCTATCCTCCTCTCCTTGTTGTTGCGATTGGTGAATTTCTTGATAAATAGCAGAGCTTCTCAGCAAGTCCTCATGGCGACCAAGTCCAACTTGACGCCCTTGTTCCAAGACTAAAATCTGATCAGCTGTCCGTAAACTATTGGTTCTTTGTGACACCATGATTAAGTTTTGACCTGGTAATTCCTGGCGAATAGCCACTAATAACCGACTCTCCGTCAAATAATCCAGAGCAGAGGTCGCATCATCCAAGATTAAAATCGGTGCTTTCTGTAAAATAGCGCGTGCAATGGTCAAACGTTGACGCTGTCCACCAGAAAAATTCTTCCCAAAGGCTTCGACAGGGCTATCCAAACCACCTTTATCCTCTATGAAAGATTTAGCCTGTGCAATTTCTAAAGCAGACCATAGGTCACTATCAGATATTTCTTCCAATCCTAAAGATAAATTAGAACGAATAGTTCCAGCAAAAAGCTGAGCCTGTTGCGGAACAATGGCAATTTGCTGCCGCCACTCTTTTAAATTCTTAGGACTTTTTCCATCAATGAAGAGAGAGAGCTGATTTGTTGACACTGAATAGAGTGCCTGCAATATATCTACTAGGGTGGACTTACCTGACCCAGTTCCCCCGATAATTCCCATAAACTGTCCCTTACGTAAGTCAAAAGCAATGTCAGACAGGGACTCCTCAGCAGATTTTGGATAAGAAAAGGAAAGATGACGCACAGAAAAGATAATCTCCTTATCCTCACTAACCACTTTTGGCAAACTAGACTCTACATCCTCAGATGTTTGGTCAAAAACCTCTTGAATACGTTGCGCTGAAATATAGGTCTGATTGAGAGTAGACACGACCATAATCATCTTGACCAATTCGACTAAAATTTGAAGAAGGTAGTTGATAAGAGCGACCAACATCCCCTGTTCCAACAAATTGTGTGAAATGGCTATATTTCCCCGCCAGATGAGAATGAGTAAGGTTCCGTTAACCACTAAAAATGTCAATGGCGATAAAAGGCTAGACCAAAAACCAGCCTGCAATTGTTGCTTCTTATAAATCTGATTTATGCCTTGAAAAGCCTTAATTTCCCGCTCTCTTTGTCCAAATGCACGAATCACTCGCCAACCAGTCACTGTCTCACGGACCTGCCCCACCAAACCATCTAATTCTTTTCGCATTGATTGATAAATACGGCTGGTCATAACAGAAATGACTGTCACTATAAAAATCAATAGGATAATCATTCCTAGAAAATAGGCAGATAGACTTGGGCTAATATAGAATGCCATGATGAGCGAACCAAATACGACAATTGGAGCACGTAAAAACAAACGAAGAAAAGTATTAATACCCGTTTGAATTTGTAAAGTGTCGCTGGTCAATCGTGTCAGCAAACTGGATGAGGAAAGAATATCTCGGCTAGACTTGGGAAGGGAAAGAACCTTCTGATACAAGTCATTCGTCAGCTCTTTAGTCACTCCAACTGCTGCTTTAGCTGAATAATATTGCGCTATTAGTGAAACAATAATTCCAATACATGCTAGACCAACCAGTAAAAAAAGCATAGCAACCAGGTTTCCCTGGCTGCCATTTGGAATAATTGTATCAACGATATAGGCGATAATTAATGGTACCAAAAGCTCAAAACAAGCTTCCAATAGTTTAAAAACTGGACCTAATATGGATTCCTTAATATAGTCCTTAAAATATCGTGATAAAAATTTCATATTAACGGTGCTCCAAAGCCTGAACCGCAGTAATCAAGGTCAAGTTGTAAACATCATCAGGGTTACAACCACGAGACAAGTCGTTTACAGGCTGATTCAAACCTTGTAAAACAGGACCTACCGCTGCAAATCCTCCCATACGTTCGGCAATTTTATAACCAATATTACCAGCTGAGATACCTGGGAAGATAAATACAGTCGCTTGACCAGCAACACTCGAACCTGGTGCTTTTAATTTACCTGTAGTAGGGACAAAGGCAGCATCAAATTGCAATTCACCGTCCAAATCCAACTCCGGACGCAATTTTTGAGCAATTTTAGTTGCTTCAACCACCTTATCAACTTTAGGACCTGAGCCAGATCCTTTTGTTGAATAGCTGAGCATTGCAACTTTTGGATCAATACCAAACATTTTAGCAGTACGTGCTGAGTTGATAGCGATTTCTGCCAAGGTTTGAGCATCTGGATCAATGTTGATAGCACAGTCACCAAAAATATAACGCTCTTCACCTTTTACCATCAAGAAGGCACCTGATGTTTTCGATACACCTGGCTCTGTTTTAATGATTTGAAGAGCTGGACGAACTGTTGAAGCAGTTGAATGAATCGCACCAGATACCATACCTTCTACTACGCCCATATATACCAACATAACACCAAAGTAGTTAACATCTTTCAGCAACTCATGTGCCTGCTCTTCTGATACCTTACCTTTACGGCGCTCTACCAAAGCAGCTACCATCTCATCATATCTATCATAATGAGCTGGGTCAATAATTTCAAAACCTTCTGTAATCCCTTCAATGTCAAGGTAAATCTTAATACGATCTGGGTTTCCAAGCAAGACGGGTACTACATCCGACTCATTTACCAAACGTTTTGTCGCCTGCAAGATACGTGGTTCTTCACCTTCTGGCAATACGATACGTACTTTTTTACCCTCTAGCTTTGTAGCTAATTGCTCAAAAATTTTCATGAACAAACTCCTTAAATTTATTTACTTATTAACTGATTGATAACAGCCTGAAAATCCTCAGGAAGCGGTGCTTCCAAATCAATCCTTTCGGCTGAAAAAGGATTGTCGAAGGCCAAATTATGACAATGTAAGGCTTGACGTTCTATCCCACATTCCAAACTTCCACCATACATATCATCTCCTAACAATGGAAATCCAATGTGAGAAAAATGAACACGAATCTGATGAGTCCGCCCAGTATGTAGTTGAATATCTACCAAATGAATATCTCCCCACGATTGCACAACACGATAGGAAGTATGAGCATATTTTCCATTCTTTGTTACACAACGGGTAATGATGCTGTCTTCTGGACGACCGATAGGGGCAATAATATCCCCTGTCTCTTCTAGCTGCCCATTCCCCTTCACCAAAGCATAATAACGTTTATGAATAAGCTTGGCCTGTAACTGCTTATCGAGTCGTGCATGAGCGTAGCCGTGCTTGGCAAACAGCATGACGCCTGATGTATCCCTATCCAGACGAGTCACAATATGAACCTGCTTATTCTCATAGTTCTGCTCAATAAGATAACCTTTTACAAAATTTGCGATTGTGGATGAATGCAAGGCAGAAGGAATGGATGCGTAGCCAACCGGCTTATTTATCGCCAGAAAATGATCATCTTCATAGACGATATCCAGTGGATAAGAAATCGGTTTCAAACTACCAGTCAAATCCTCTTCAGCAGGTATGTCAATTGTAACCCTATCTCCAATATCAAGCAAGTAAGTTGCATTTTGCTCAATATCGTTGACCCAGATATTGCCGCCGGTATACTTAATCTTCGCTAATAGGCCTTTAGAGACACCATGTTTTTTAAGGAAAGTCTTTATTTTCGTATGCTGGTCAGCAATGAATTCAAACCGCATTACTCCACCTCTCCAATAAAGGCGTCCTTAACCCGATTCCAAAAACTAGTATGACTCGGTGTTGCAACAAAATGAATCTTACTATTGTCTATCTGATACTCTATACTTTCAATACTATCATAGACAAAAGTCTTATTGTCTACCGCAATCGAGTAACGGTCACTATGCTTTGGTTCAATCACAATCTTGTCTTTTTTAGGAACAACAACGGATGAACCCAAGGTGCGGTAAACACGATTGTTCAAACTTGCCACTTCTGCAATCTGCAATGCCTCGATTGTTGGATGTAAAACAGCACCACCTAATGACTTGTTATAGGCTGTTGAGCCTGTCGGCGTTGAAACCGAAATTCCATCCCCTCTAAAGCGTTCGAAGGGCACATTGTTAATAATAATATCTGCGACCATGGTCTTAGAAAGACGTTTTACTGTCGCCTCATTTAAGGCACGCGCCTCGACAATGCGACCATCTGTCATCTTGACCTTAACATTTAAAATCGGATACGATACTCTAGCACCTGTATCAAGCTTAAGATTTTCAATCAGCTTGTCCACTTCAAAATCGCGATAATCTGTATAAAACCCCAAATGACCCGTGTGAATTCCTACAAAACGTACACGATCAATCAACTTTTCATATTTGTGAAAAGCAGATAAAAGCATCCCATCTCCACCGATAGAAATGACAATATCTGGATTTTTAGGAGTCAAAATAAAATTTGCTTCTTTTAACTTTGTCCATAATTCTTTGGACACCGCTTCACTCTTAGGATTTCGACTAGCGAGCAGAGCGATTTTTTTTCTACCTGTATTCTTCATCTGTATCATCACTGTTGCCCACACCGTCATTCAGTTTGCGATAGGCAGGATCAAATAAGGCCTGCGCTTCTTGAATGTCGTTGCGGATTTTTCGCATCTCCTCATCTAATTCATAGGCAATTTTTGCTGTAACTTCCAAGCGTTTCTTGATTTCTTCTGGAAAATTCCCCTTATATTTATAATTCAGAGAATGTTCAATTGTAGCCCAGAAATTCATGGAAAGGGTTCGAATCTGGATTTCTGCCAGAACCGTCTCGTTGCCATTTATAGTATCCACAGGATACTCAATCACCACATGATATGAACGGTAGCCAGAGGCTTTCATATTATTGATATAATCCCGTTCATGCACAATTTGCATATCCTTGCGTTTCCGCAAAATAGCTAATACTTCTTCAATGTCGTCCACAAATTGAACCATAATCCGAAGACCGGCAATATCTTGCATATCTTGAGCAAGATTTTCCAATTTGATATGTCGCAGGGCCATCTTTTCTTTAATGGATTCAATCGGTTTTACCCGTCCTGTGACAAACTCAATTGGAGAATGCCGATTAGCCTTGCGATACTGCTTGCGAATCCCCCGCAGTTTGATTTTCAATTCACCAACTGTCTGAATATAGGGGTCTAAAAATTCTTCCCAGTTAAAGTCCATACGGCCCCTTTCTTGTCAAAACTTTTAAATTGTATTAGAATAACACAAAGACTAATCTATTATAACACATTGAAAGGGTTTACTGCATGAAAAACCACCTTGAAATTGAGTATAAAACCTTACTGACCAAATCCGAATACAAACGCCTGCTTACTGACTTTTCAGATGTGAGCCCAATTCTTCAAACAAACCACTACATTGATACCCCAGACCTAGATATGAAGAATCACCGCTTTTCACTCCGTATTCGTACATTTGAGGACTCAGCAGAACTAACCTTAAAAATTCCACAAGAAGTCGGAAATCAAGAATATAACCAAGTTCTAGACATCCAAACTGCTCATCATTTACTGGAAAATTTTCAACTACCAGCCGGACAAATTTCTGATATTATTTCTGCAACCGAAATTCCACTTGATAAACTTGCTGTCTGGGGGAGCCTCACAACAAAACGCTATGAGAAACAGACATCTATAGGTCTTATGGCCCTCGATGAAAATGATTATGTGGGACAAAAAGATTACGAATTAGAAGTCGAAGTGACCGATGCAGATGCAGGGAAAATTCTTTTTGATGAATTCCTTAAGAAGAAATCAATTCAATTCAAATATGCTAGTAGTAAGGTTGCACGAACAGCTGCCCACATGAAATAACTATAAAAAATCAGCCAAATAAGGTTGATTTTTTAGTTTCACTACTGAAAATTTTTCATTTTTTTGATAGAATAGAACTATCTATTGTAAAAAATACTTTTATGTCATCATAAAAGCTCAGTGTGTAAAAGGAGTTACTTTAAAATGGTACAACCACTCGGTGAACATAACATTAAATTATTCTCACTCAATAGCAACCGTGATATTGCTGAAAAAATTGCTGATTCTGCTGGAATTCCTCTTGGAAAGCTGTCTTCTCGTCAGTTTTCTGATGGTGAGATTCAAATTAACATTGAAGAATCTGTACGTGGCGTAGACGTCTACATTATCCAATCAACAAGCTATCCGGTCAATAATCACTTGTGGGAATTATTGATTATGATCGATGCTTGTAAACGTGCTAGTGCCAACACCATTACAGCGGTCATCCCTTATTTCGGCTATGCTCGTCAAGACCGTACCGCTTCTCCACGCGAACCAATTACAGCTAAATTAGTTGCAAATATGCTGGTTAAAGCTGGTGTCGACCGTGTATTGACTCTTGATTTACACGCTTCACAAATTCAAGGTTTCTTTGATATTCCAGTAGACAATCTCCTTACAGAACCACTTTTTGCAGCCTACTACATGGAAAAAGGACTCTGCGGAGAAGATGTCGTCATTGTGAGTCCTAAAAATTCTGGTATCAAACGCGCGCGTAATATCGCTGAATTTCTAAATGCACCGATTGCGATTATCGACTACGCTCAAGATGATTCTGAGCGTTCTGAAGGCTATATTATCGGTGATGTTGCTGGTAAAAAAGCTATTTTGGTGGACGATATTCTCAATACTGGTCGCACTTTCTCACAAGCTTCAAAAATTGTCCAAGAAGGTGGTGCTACTGAAATTTATGCAGTTGCCAGCCATGGTCTCTTTGCAGGAACTGCAGCCCAACTCTTAGATGAAGCACCAATCAAAGAAATATTAGTTACCGATTCTGTTGCAAGCAAAGAACAGCATCCTAAAAATATCGCCTTCCTAACAGCTAGTGACTTGATTGCAGATGCCATCCACCGCATCCAAGAACATCAGCCACTCAGCCCACTTTTCAAATTTACTAGTCCTGAAAAAGAAAACTAGGAGTAACTCTTTGATTTATTTAGATAATGCAGCAACCACTGCTCTATCTCCTACTGCACTCCAACGGATGATGGAAGTGGCTCAAGAAAATTATGGAAACCCCTCCAGTATTCATCAAAGCGGTCGGAAAGCCAATCAATATCTTAGACAAAGTCGTCAAGAGATTGCTCAGATTCTCTCCGCCTCTCCTGAACAAATTATTTTCACATCTGGAGGCTCCGAAGCTGATGCTTTAGCTATTCAAGGCTATGCACTTGCGCATCAATCCAAAGGAAAACACCTGATTACTACGGCTATCGAACACCATGCTGTGCTCCATACCATGCAGTATCTAGAGGATCGGTTTGGGTTCGAGGTAACCTATATCCAACCAGTCAATCAAGTAATCACCGCTCAACAAATTCAGGATGCCCTTCGACCAGATACTATTTTAGTCAGCGTCATGTTTGCTAACAATGAGACCGGTCAGCTACTCCCCATCAAGGAAATTGGAGAGCTCCTAGCCGATCATCAGGCCGTCTTTCATGTAGATGCTGTCCAAGCAATTGGAAAAATTACAATTTCTCCCTCTGACTACGGAATTGACTTGCTCGCGGCCTCTGCCCATAAATTCCATGGTCCAAAGGGGACGGGATTCCTGTATAGTAAAGTTCATAAATTTGATTCCTTGATTCACGGCGGAAAGCAGGAACAGCAACATCGAGCAGGTACTGAGAATCTCCCTGCTATTGCTGCTATGGCGACTGCCCTAACAGAACAATATGAGTCCTTAGATACGCATCATAAGCATGTCAGTGAACTGCGACAACATATTATTGAGGGATTATCTGGCTTAGATTATTATCTCAATCAGGCTGGACCTCATCTCCCTCATGTCCTTAATATCGGTTTTCCTGGTAAACTTAATGAACAACTACTCATGCAACTAGATTTGGCAGGTATTGCTGTTTCTAGCGGTTCTGCATGTACGGCAGGTGTTGTCCAAAATAGCCATGTTTTAGAAGCTATGTATGGAAAAGACTCCCATCGTCTGAAAGAATCCATTCGTATCAGCCTATCTGAAATCAATACAAAAGAAGAGATAGATACTCTTATCATCGAACTAAAGAAAATACTTGGAGGTTAAAATGGCATTCCAACAATCAGTTACCTTAAAAGATTGTAATTTTACTTATCACATTAGCCCTGCTATCAAAAAATATACACTCCGTGATAACACCTTTGAACAAACCAAAGCAGGTCACTATCAGCTTACACGTCTTCTGGAAGAAATTCCAAATTCAAACCAAGGATTCCTCTTGAAAATTATTATCAATCAAGACCTAACTGGTTTTAAAATTAACATTACCGACAAGTCTGGTCTTCATCTGGTAAACATTTTTAAGCCAGAAAGTAACAAGGTTATTCAAGAAAAATTCTATTTCCTCATGGATAGCTTGATTGACCGTGACATCTTTACAAAAGAGGCTTAGTATGATTGAAATTCACTATCTTGACGCTTACAAGCAAGAACGTATCCAAACATTTGAGAATAAGGATGCAGCCATTCTGGCTTTTTCCGGTTGCTTAACCCTCCCAGACTATTATCCAGTTACCAGCATTACACAAGACGGACAAGCTCTGGATTACAAAGGGACAATCGGAGATCTCTATCGCTATTTACAAACACTAGATTAGACAGTTTCCTGTTTAATCTTTTTTTAAAATCAATCTGTTGATTTTTTCACAAACTTGGACTAGAATAGAATAAAGAACTGTTTAATATATAAATAATCGATAAAGCGTATTCTATCGAAATAAAGGAGTCTAAAGTGAAAAACGATAAAAAATCTGATATTCCACGCGCTACTGCCAAACGTCTATCCCTCTATTATCGCATTTTTAAACGTTTCTATGCAGGAAATATTGAAAAAGCTAGTTCAAAAGAAATTGCTGAAGCTATCGGAATCGATTCGGCTACCGTCCGCCGAGATTTTTCCTATTTTGGAGAGCTTGGGCGTCGTGGCTTTGGCTACAATGTCAAAGAGTTGATGGATTTCTTTGCGGATATTCTAAATGATACCTCCATCACCAATGTTATGCTTGTTGGAGTCGGGAATATGGGGCGGGCCTTGCTACACTATCGCTTCCACGAACGAAATAAAATGAAAATAGTCATGGCTTTTGAAGCAGATGATAATCCAGCTGTTGGAACGACAGATGAAAATATCCCAATCCACGCAATCTCAGAAATCAAGGAACGTATCAGCGAAGCAAACTCTCAGACAGCCATTCTAACGGTACCCAGCGTCAAGGCACAAGAAGTGACCGATATTCTTGTTGAAGCTGGTGTCAAGGGAATTCTGAGCTTTTCACCAGTTAACTTGTCTGTCCCAAAAGATGTCGTTGTCCAGTATGTTGATTTGACTAGTGAATTACAGACACTACTCTACTTTATGCGAAAAGGATAAGCAATGAAAAAACCAGTTATTGGTATTTCTGGAAATGAATATAAAACAGGGGATCATACAGAACCCCTGCTTTCTTATACCCAGACTTGCCTCGTACAAGCTATTGAAGATGCTGGCGGGCTCCCACTCATCCTTCCAGCTACAGAGCCAGATTTGGCAAAATATTATATCCATCTTATTGACAAACTCATCCTAACAGGAGGACAAAATGTCCAGCCAAGTTACTATCACGAAGAAAGAACTATTGACAGCGATAATTATCTACCAAAGCGTGACGAGTTTGAATTAGCCCTCATAAGGGCTGCCCAAGAAAATCAGAAACCTATCTTCGGTATCTGCCGAGGTCTACAGCTCTACAATGTAGCTCAAGGTGGTAGCCTTCATCAATCAATTTCTGAACATTGGCAAGACATAGACGGACAAGAAGTCAGTCAAACGATTCAACTGACTCAAAATAGTCCACTTTACGACATATATAAGTCCGATCCGAGTGTGAACTCATTTCACCGTCAGGCTATCAAAGACTTAGCCCCTGATTTAGAAATCATTGCACTATCAGATAATCAACAGATTATTGAAGCAGTTCATTCAGCCTACCCAACTAAATTTTTAGGGGTTCAATGGCATCCTGAACTACTCTACGGTAAACGTGAGATTGAAAAAGAACTCTTCCACTATATTGTCAATAAACTTTAAAATAACTCACTTTCTTCTCTAAAAGAATAGTAATCCTTGTTTCCAACAATTAAATGATCTAATAATACCAGTCCTAGCTTTTCGCAGGACTCTTTTAAATTCTCCGTAAATAGCAAATCATTCCTACTAGGTTGTACTGAACCCGACGGGTGGTTATGAACGATGATAATCGATGTTGCCATACATTTTACTGCGTAATGCAAAATTTCACGTGGTTCTGCAATGCTACGATTAACACTCCCAATAAAAATCGTTTTTTGACTGATAATCTGGTTCTGGGTATTGAGATAAAGTGCAACTAGATGCTCCTGCTTCTTATGCCCGATTTCATGAATCATCTTACGTCCCAACTTCTCACTTCCCAAAATTCTCTCATTTAAGAGCAACTCTGATTGATTGATACGTTTTCCAAGTTCAATCATAGCCTTAATTTCAATCGCCTTGACGCGCCCAATTCCAGTCAAACTTTGCAATTCTTCAATTGATAGTTCTCTTAGAGCCGCTAAACTCTCCAAACGATTCAATAATTTATTGGAGAGAATAGAAACAGGTTCTTTTTTTGTCCCAGTTCTGATAAAAATTGCTAGTAGTTCTTGATTACTGAGACGCTCAGCTCCAACTTCTACTAAACGTTCTCTAGGTAGAATGGCCTCTTCTTTAAATTCAATTTGATACATAATTTCCTCCTCACCTATCTATTCGTAAAATCTTGCAAAAAAAGAAGCCATATAAAACCAAAGAATATCTCCCCAGTCTTATACCACTTCTTTATCCTTAATATATAGATGTTTTATTGTCCATAATCATACTGATTATAACTCTTATTGAAGGAATCTAAGATGTCTTTTGCAGTTTCATTATATGGAGTTGTTGATTCAAGAACTCCTTTTACAATGATACGTTGCGTCGCATTATAGTCCGTACATGTTACCAACGTAACTTCTGTACGTCCTTCTACATCATCAATGACATAGACACTTTCAGGCGAAACAATTTCCACACTATCAATAACGTAGGTGTAAACATTGGTCTTGTCAGTAATATAGATTTTCATGCCATTTTTAGCACGATCAAGCGGTGAAAAGAGAACATCTGCCGCACCAGTTACACCAAAAATATGGTGGCTGGCCAACGCATAATTTCCTTTCCCCATCTCTTGGTTTTCCTTCATAGTACCAGCTCCATACATGAGCGAAGTATTGAAGACCCCTTTAAAAATAGGAAGGTTGATACCAAGCTCGGGAACCGCAATTCCACCAATTACAGGTAAGCGTTGTGCATCCCACTGAGCTGCTAAAATAGCCTCTGTAGAAATAGACTGAACCTGATCGAAATCAAATGTTGTTTCAGCCTGTTTATTCTTTTCGATATCCTCTGTCGTAACATTGCTAATCTGGTATTTATTCGTATTCCAGCCGATAATAAAATTACGGATAGAGGTGTTGAATATCAACGCTAGGGAAATCAGTATCAATACAACTGTTAAAAGATTGCGCCAAAAAGAACCTTTACGCTTCTTCTTGTTTTCACGTTTTGACATGACTATTTATTCCTTTTCTTCTTTAATTTCGGCAGCATCTACCAAGGCAAAGGTCATGATTTTCGCTTCATCATTCAAGCGCATCACTTTTACCCCCATGGTTGAACGACCAGTTTGAGAGATATTCGCAACACTTGTACGAATAATCACACCAGTATCGGTAATAACCATAATATCTTCATCACCAGATACCGTTGTCAAACCTGCCAGAGAACCATTCTTCTCAGCAACTTTAAGAGTCTTGATACCCTTACCACCACGACCTTTGGTTGGATACTCACTGGCTGGTGTACGTTTACCAAAACCTTTTTCCGTCAATACGAGTACTTCTTGGTCATCAGAAATCATAGTAGCGCCAACTAACTGGTCTCCCTCGCGTAAATTGATACCACGAACACCTGTTGCTGTACGGCCCATATTACGAACATCTGTTTCAGTGAAACGTACAGAATAACCGAACCTAGTCCCCATAATAATGTCTGCTTGACCATTTGTTAAGAAAACATTGATGAGTTCATCGTCTTCTTTCAAATTCAAAGCTTTCAGACCGCTCTGGCGAATATTGGCAAATTCTGACACACTAGTCCGTTTTACAACACCTTGTCGGGTTGCAAAGAAGAGATAGCTATCTGCCTCCTGGTCCTTAGTTACATTGATAATGGTTTGAATTGCCTCGTTTTCTTCCAATTTAAGCAAATTGACCACTGGAAGTCCCTTTGCAGTGCGACCATATTCTGGGATTTCATAGCCTTTGAGACGGTAAACACGTCCCTTATTAGTGAAGAAAAGCAAGCGATCATGAGTGCTTGTAGAGACTAATTCTCGTACAAAATCATCATCCTTGACACCAGTTCCTTGAACCCCACGTCCTCCACGCTTCTGAGCTTGAAACTCATCCTGTGCCAAACGCTTGATGTAGCCTTGGTTTGACAAGGTGATTAAAACATCCGTTTCTTCAATCAAGTCCTCATCTTCAAGGGAAAGAACTTCACCAACAATCAATTCTGTACGGCGTGGGTCAGCATATTTACGTTTGACTTCTTCTAATTCGTCTTTAATAATCTGAACAACACGCTCAGGCTTAGCTAGAATGTCAGCCAAATCTGCAATCAAGGCCACTAACTCATCATATTCTGATTGAATCTTGTCCCGTTCCAAACCTGTCAAACGACGAAGACGCATATCAAGAATAGCCTGACTCTGACGTTCAGAAAGGTCAAATTTCTCCATCAATTCAGCTTGAGCAATAGCATCAGTTTCTGAATTACGGATAATACGAATGACTTCATCAATATGGTCAAGAGCAATCAGCAAGCCTTCTAAGATATGAGCACGCGCCTCAGCCTTTTCTTTATCAAATCGTGTACGACGAGTGACTACTTCTTTTTGGTGTTCAATATAAGACTCTAGAATCTGACGTACAGAAAGGATTTTCGGTACACCATTTTGGATGGCCAACATGTTGAAACTAAAGTTGGTTTGAAGCTGTGTTTGCTTGAATAGGTTATTCAAAATAACGTTAGCAGAAGCATCACGACGAACTTCGATAACAAATCGTACACCCTCACGGTTGGATTCGTCTCGAACAGCAGTGATTCCTTCAATACGTTTTTCTTGGACTAATTTAACAATATGTTCTTGAACCTTGGACTTGTTAACCATGTATGGAAACTCAGTAACGACAATACGCTCACGGCCGTTTCCATACTCTTCGATTTCTGTACGTGAACGAAGGGTAATAGAGCCATTACCTGTCTCATAGGCACGGTGGATACCTGATTTCCCCATGACCAAGGCACCAGTTGGAAAGTCTGGCCCAGGAAGGACTTCCATGATTTCCCGAGTTGTTACCTCTGGATTGTCCATCACCAGCTTCACAGCTTCGATGGTTTCGCCCAAGTTATGTGGCGGAATGTTGGTCGCCATACCAACGGCAATACCAGTCGTACCATTAACCAAAAGATTAGGGAAGCGAGCCGGTAGAACTTCTGGCTCACGCTCACTAGCATCATAGTTGTCCGCATAGTTTACCGTATTCTTGTTAATATCACGGAGCATTTCCAAAGCAATCTTGCTCATACGAGCCTCTGTATAACGCTGGGCAGCAGCTCCATCACCATCCATAGAACCGAAGTTTCCGTGGCCATCAACTAGCATATGGCGATAGCTCCACCACTGCGCCATACGAACCATGGCGTCATAAATGGCCTTATCCCCGTGCGGATGGTATTTACCCATAACATCCCCTGTGATACGGGCAGATTTCTTATGGGGTTTATCTGGTGTAATCCCTAACTCATTCATTCCGTACAAAATACGGCGATGAACAGGCTTGAGACCATCTCGCACATCTGGCAAAGCACGCGAAACGATTACACTCATCGCATAGTCGATGAAGGATGATTTCATCTCGTTGGTAAGATTCACCGTTACTAAGTTTTTATCTTGCATCTTATGCCTCTTTCAACAGTCATTGTGCCTCTATTATACCATATTTTACGACAAAACTCTTTATTGAAAACTATCATGTAAACATTTTCAAAGTCCCTTTCACAAGTGACAAAACACCTAAAAAGTGCTAGAATGGTAGATGGTTGGGATGAGGTCATCCCCAAATAAAACTAAGGAGATGTTTAGCAATGACTGCAACTAAACAACACAAAAAAGTTATCCTTGTCGGTGATGGTGCCGTAGGTTCTGCTTATGCTTATGCACTTGTTAACCAAGGTATTGGTCAAGAATTGGGTATAATCGATATCAACAAAGACCGTACACAAGGTGACGCAGAAGACTTGAGCCACGCATTGGCCTTTACTTTCCCTAAAAAAATCTATTCTGCTGAGTATTCAGATGCTCACGATGCAGACTTGGTTGTTTTGACAGCTGGTTTGCCACAAAAACCAGGTGAAACACGCCTTGAATTGGTTGAGAAAAACCTTCGTATTAACCAACAAATCGTTACTGAAATTGTTAAATCTGGTTTCAACGGTATCTTCCTTGTTGCCGCAAACCCTGTTGACGTATTGACTTACTCAACTTGGAAATTCTCAGGTTTCCCTAAAGAACGCGTTATCGGTTCTGGTACTTCTCTTGACTCAGCTCGTTTCCGTCAAGCATTGGCTGAGAAAATTGGCATCGACGCACGTTCAGTACACGCCTACATCATGGGTGAGCACGGTGATTCTGAATTCGCAGTTTGGTCACACGCTAACGTTGCAGGTGTGAAATTGTACGACTGGTTGCAAGATAACCGCGATATCGATGAGCAAGGTCTTGTTGACTTGTTTGTATCTGTTCGTGATGCAGCTTACTCAATCATCAACAAAAAAGGTGCAACATACTACGGTATCGGTGTCGCTCTTGCTCGTATTACTAAAGCAATCTTTGATGATGAAAATGCAGTTCTTCCATTGTCTGTATACCAAGCAGGTCAATACGAAGGTGTTGAAGATGTCTTCATCGGTCAACCAGCTATTATCGGTGCACACGGTATCGTTCGTCCAGTAAACATCCCATTGAATGATGCTGAATTGCAAAAAATGCAAGCTTCTGCTAAGCAATTGAAAGACATCATTGACGATGCTTTCGCCAACCCAGAAATTGCTGCTGGTGTTAAAAACTAAGTAGACTAAAAAGGTGAACCATTGGTCCACCTTTTTTTATTTTCGTATATCATACCGTAACATGGCAATGCCATCGGTTACTGTAGACTCTACTAAAATCAATTTCTGCTCTTTGGTCAGGCCATCAAAAAGTGAAATACCCTCACCTAAGATTATTGGAATAATCCCAATAATGAAATGGTCAATTACTCCAGCTTCTAGACAGGTTTGAACCAAGCTAGCTCCACCAAAAAGCCAGATATCACCACCTTCTTCTGCTCGCAATTGCTCGATTTCTGCAACAATGTCCTTTACAAATCGTACATTGTTATAGTTAGCATATTCCGAACGACTGGCAATAATAAACTGCTTTTCCTGATATCCCTCAATCATCTCCAGAGGGCAATCTTCCAATGATTTTCGCCCCATGATGACCGTATCACAGCTACTGAAAAATGCAGGATTATCGAATTGCAAGGTCGTGTCATATTGATCTGTACCATGCCCCTCTATCCAATCATAACTCCCGTCTGTTCGAGCGATATAACCGTCTAAACTCATTGCAATATTCAAAACTAGGCGTCTAGCCATAACTTTCCTCCTCACATATTCTCGAGTAACCAAGTATAACATAAAAATCTATAGTAGGCAGAAGATGAATTTTAATTTCGAGCAAAAAGTATCACCTATGCTGCCAGACTAGTTTGCCTTCTGATATTCAAGCTCATGATAAAAAGGTCCACTGGACCTTTTTATTACTTAGATTTAATATAGTTAACGCCGTCGGCTTTTGGTGCGACTGCTTTTCCGAAGAAGGCAGAGAGGGCAACGACTGTGATTAGATAAGGCGCAATTTGGAGATATACTGTTGGAATATCTTTCAAACCTGGAAGCTGGCTTCCAACTACTGCTAAACTTTGTGATAGACCAAAGAAGAGGCTGGCTAACATGGCACCAATTGGATTCCACTTACCAAAGATTACTGCGGCCAAAGCGATGAAACCTGAACCAACGATGGTTGTTGCTGAGAAGTTAATGTTTACGGATTGGGCACTTACTGCACCACCAACACCACCAAGGAAACCAGCAATCAGTACACCTGCATAACGCATAGCATAAACATTGATACCAAGTGTATCAGCTGCTTGTGGGTGCTCACCAACTGAGCGAAGACGAAGGCCAAACTTAGTCTTATATAGAATGAACCATGCCAGGAATGCCGTTGCAATAGCAACATAACCCATCAAACTCGTATTCTTAAAGAAAATATCTCCAATAACCGGAATATCAGCCAATACTGGGAATGAAAACTTACCGAATGACTGAGTGATGCTGTCAGTTTGTCCCTTGTTATAGATAACTTTGACAAGGAAGACACCCAAGGCTGGAGCTAGAAGGTTCAACACTGTACCAGATACGACGTGGTCTGCACGGAAGTTAATGGTAGCCATGGCATGAACTGCTGCAAATAAGACACCTGCTAAACCACCAACTAGGATTGCTAACAAAGGAGTTGCTTTACCAAAGGTTTCAGCAAATTCAATGTTGAAGACAACGCCAGCAAAGGCACCGATAACCATAATTCCCTCCAAACCAACGTTTACGATACCGCCACGTTCAGAGAAGACACCACCAAGACTTGTAAAAATAAGGGGTGCTGAGTAAATTAACATCTGCGAAATGAGTAAGGCAAGAATGGAAATATTCATCTTATTTCGCTCCTTTCGCTTTATTTTTGGCTTTAAGCAATTGCTCAAAGATAAATTTCACACCGATAAAGAAGATGATGGACGCTGTAACAACGTTAATCAATTCAGGTGGAATCTGGGCACGAACCATCCCTGGTGCCCCAACAGAGAGAACACCGAATAGGAAGGCTGCCAATGGGATACCGAGTGGTGAGTTTGAAGCCAAGAGGGCAACAGACATACCGTTGAAACCAATATCCAAGTTACCACTTTGAATGTAGACATTTTGGAAGGTACCAAGACCCTGAATAGCACCAGCAAGACCCGCAAGGGCACCTGAGATAACCATTGAAAGAATGATGGTACGTTTAGCTGACATACCTGCGTAGTCGGATGCCGTTGGGTTCAAACCAACTGAGCGGATTTCAAAACCGAGAGTTGTTTTAGTTAACAAGAACCAGATGACCAAGACAGCTATAATTGCAAAGAAGATACCCAGGTTCATACGCGAATTATCAGTCAAAGCGCGGAGCCATTCTGTCTGGTAAGAAGCATTGGCTGAAACGTTGATGGTCGAATCCGTATTCTTCATCAAATCATCAGCAAACACTTCACGTATGATATAGTTACATGAGTAAAGCAAGATGTAGTTCATCATGATCGTGACGATAACTTCACTGGTACCAAGATAGGCACGCAAGATACCTGGAATAGAACCAGCTATACCACCAGCAATCATGGCAATAACTACTGTCGCTAAAATAAGAACTGGACGCGGCAAATCTGGATTTGACAAGGCAAACCAGCCTGCGAATACCCAGCCCACATAGGCTTGACCAGGCAAACCGACGTTGAAGAAACCAGCACGGCTAGCCACTGCGAAACCTAAAGCGGTAAAAATCAGTGGTGCCATAGCACGGAAAATTTCACCGATTGATTTTACATTACCAAAAGCTGAATAGAATAGTTCTTCGTAGCCCCAAATTGGGTCATAACCGAAGACAAGCATGATAATGGCACCTAACAACAGACCAGAAAATACTGCCAAAAATGGAAGGGCCACATTGTGATATTTCTTAGGCATGACTTTCTCCCTTCTCTAATTTTCCACCTGCCATCAAGACACCCAACTCCTGCTTGTTTGTCGTCGCAGGATCGACGATACCATGGATAGTACCGTCATGGATAACAGCAATGCGGTCTGAAACATCCAAAATTTCATCTAATTCAAAGCTGACAACAAGAACTGCCTTGCCCTTGTCACGCTCTGCAATCAAACGTTTACGAATGTACTCGATAGCACCAACGTCCAAACCACGAGTTGGTTGGCTAACGATGAGAAGATCTGGGTTACGGTCAATTTCACGGGCGATAATGGCTTTCTGCTGGTTACCACCTGACAAGGCCTTAGAAGGAACTAACTCACTGGCACCACGCACATCGAACTCTTCCATTAGCTGACGCGCCTTTTCATTGATAATATTGTAATTCAGAATACCATTCTTAGAGTTTGGCTCTTTATAGTATGTCTGCAAAGCAATATTTTCTGCAACAGACATTTGCAATACCAAGCCATCACGGTGACGGTCTTCAGGAACGTGGCTAACCTGCATCTCAGTGATTTTACGAGGTGTTTTACCAACAACTTCCTCACCCTTGATGGTAATGGAACCTGATTTTACCTTACGCAAACCTGTAATGGCTTGGATAAGCTCGCTCTGTCCATTTCCATCGATACCAGCAATACCAACTACTTCTCCAGCTCGCACTTCAAGATTAAGGCCTTTAACTGCCGGAATACCACGGTTTTCGTTAACTACTAAATCCTTGATAGACAGAATAACTTCCTTAGGATTTGAGGCGATTTTTTCTGTTTTGAAAGATACAGAACGTCCAACCATCCACTCAGCCAAGTCTTCATTGGTTGCACCCGCGACATCAACTGTTTCAATGGATTTACCACGACGAATAACGGTTACACGATCCGCAACAGCACGAATTTCATCCAGTTTGTGAGTGATCAGAATGATAGACTTGCCTTCTTCAATCAATTTCTTCATGATTTTGAGAAGCTCGGCAATCTCCGCAGGAGTCAAAACTGCCGTTGGCTCGTCAAAAATCAAGAGGTCTGCACCACGATAGAGGGTCTTCAAAATCTCTACGCGCTGTTGAGCTCCGACAGAAATATCTGCTACTTTAGCTGTCGGATCAACTTCTAGGCCGTAACGCTCTGACAATTCCTTGATTTCAGCAATGGCTTTTTTGAGGTCAATCACACCTGCCTTTGTTGTTTCAGAACCAAGAATGATATTTTCAGCAACTGTGAAAGCATCAACCAGCATAAAGTGCTGGTGCACCATACCAATACCTAAATGGGCAGCTTTAGAAGGTGAGTCAATGGATACAACCTCACCGTTAATTGCAATTTCTCCGCTGGTAGGTTCCAAAAGACCTGCCAACATATTCATAAGAGTTGATTTACCAGCGCCATTTTCACCAAGAAGGGCGTGGATTTCACCTCGTCTGACATGTAAGTTGATGTGGTCATTTGCTACAAATTCACCAAAAATCTTGGTAATATTGCGCATTTCAATGACATTATCCCTAGTCATAATCTTCTTCCTTTCTGACTATCATTTTTGTCAGTAAAACCTACCAGCTTCTGATAGGCTTTACTGAGAAAAATTCTCAGCTCCGAAAAGGGCGACCGATTTCAGCCGCCGCTTCGGAAAATTCTAATTCAAAAGATTAGTTTTCTGGAGTTTCTGGAACTTCAACCTTACCATCGATGATTGCTTGTTTCGCTTCAGCGATAGCTTTTGAAGCATCTTCTGAAAGGTTGGTTTCAGCCAATTCTACACCTTTATCCGCAAGCGAGAATTGAACTACAGTACCACCAGGGAATTCTCCTGCAACAGCTTTTGTTGCGATATCTTTAACAGCAGTACCAACCTCTTTGATTGTAGAAGCCAATACGAAGTTAGAAGCTTTACCATCTTTAGATGTGTACTCACCCTCTGCAGATTGGTCACGGTCAACACCGATTACCCAAACTTTATCAGCTTCGTTACGAGTTTCATTTTCAGCTTTTGCAGCAGCAAATACACCGTTACCTGTACCACCTGATGCGTGGAAGATTACGTCAGCACCTGCAGCGTATTGAGCAGCAGCAAGTGTTTGACCCTTAGCAGCATCACCAAATGAGCCAGCGTAGTCAACTGTTACTTTGATAGATGGGTTAACAGATTTGGCACCCGCTACGAAACCAGCTTCAAAGCGGTCGATTACGACACCTTCCATACCACCGATGAAACCAACGTGGTTAGATTTTGTTGATTTAGCAGCTGCAACACCTGCCAAGTATGATGCTTGGTGGTCAGCAAAACCAACGCTAACAACGTTGTCAAGGTCTGGTACAACAGAGTCAACGATTACATAATGAGTATCTGTGTTGTTTGGAGCAACTTCAGCAATTGCAGATTCCAAGGCAAAACCGATACCAAATACAAGGTTGTATCCACCTGAAACAGCTGAATCAAGGTTCGTTACATAGTCAGATTCGCTAGCTGATTGGAAGTAGTCATAGCCATTACCTTTTTCAAGACCAGCTTCTTTACCCCATGCAGTCAAACCTTCCCAAGCTGATTGGTTGAATGAACGGTCATCAACACCACCGATATCAGTAACGATCGCAGCTTTTACTGATGACTCAGCAGTTTCGCTACTTGATGAGCTATTTGATGTACGGCTACCGCAGGCAGCAAGAGTAAGTGCTGCAAGTGATACAACACCCAAACCAACAAGTTTCTTGTTCATTTCTGAACCCTCCTAAAAAATTCTTTGGCAACATTTCGTTGCAATGATAAATGGTTTCAGTCTAACGACTGGCTTACAAACTTAGGTCAAGTCTGTAAAAGAATATGGAAGTAATTCCCCGACTGTCATCTCGACTGTCGATTTATCTTTAGCGACCAAGGTCACTTTTAGATCCTGTTCAAAAAATTCTGCCATCACTTGACGACAAGCCCCACAAGGGGAGATTGGCTTTTCTGTTTCACCATAAATGACAATCTCAGAAAAATCAAGAACTCCCTCAGAAACAGCCTTAAAGATTGCTGTTCTCTCCGCACAATTGGTAAGACCAAAGCTGGCGTTTTCGATATTTACTCCTGTAAATATTTGACCATCTTTAGCAACCAAGACTGCACTTACTGGAAAGTGGGAATAGGGAACATAGGCCTGACGGCTATTTTCTACAACCAAATCAATCAGTTTAGTAGTCGCCATCCGCCTTTTCTCCCTTCATGATTGCAACACCTGATGAAGCACCAATACGAGTTGCACCTGCTTCAATGAAGGCAATTGCATCTTCATAAGAACGAGCACCACCAGAAGCCTTGACACCCATATCTGGTCCAACCGTTTTTCTCATAAGTGCAACGTCTTCAACAGTTGCACCACCTGTTGAGAAGCCTGTTGAAGTTTTGACAAAATCTGCACCCGCTTCTTTTGACAATTGGCAAGCTTTTACTTTTTCCTCTTCTGTCAAGAGGCAGGTTTCGATAATCACTTTGACCAGCTTATCACCGCTAGCAGCCACTACAGCCTGAATATCTTCGAAGACCAATTCATCATTTTTAGACTTCAAAGCACCGATATTGATGACCATATCAATTTCATCAGCACCGTTTTCAATAGCATCCTTGGTTTCAAAGGCTTTAACAGCTGGTGTGTTTGCACCCAAAGGGAAACCGATGACGGTACAAACTTTTACGTCACTATCCTTCAATTCTTGGGCTGCGTAGGCTACCCAAGTTGGATTGACACAGATACTAGCAAAGTCATGTTCTTTGGCTTCTGCCAAAATCTGAGCAACCTGTTCTTTAGTGGTTTCTGGCTTTAAAATGGTATGATCGATATATTTATTAAGTTTCATACTTTCTCCGTACATTAAGAAATAATCTCGATGATTTCTTTCGTTTTTACACTTACTTTATCTATTTTAACATTTTTCTTGAAATTTGTAAGCAAATTTTCCGAAATATTTTCATTTGCGTAAATTGTTGCGATTTTTTCACCCTTGGCAATCGCTTCTCCGACTTTCTTATGGAAGACAATTCCTGTTTCATAGTCCAAATCGTCTGTCTTAACAGCCCGACCAGCACCAATTCTCATAGCAAATAGTCCGAATTCCAAAGCAGGAAGTCCAACGATGTAACCATCTTCGTCAGAGAGTACCTCAACCTGATTAGAAACTTGAACCGGACGGTACAAGTCTTCCAAGTCACCACCTTGAGCTACAACCATCTCTTCAAATTTCTTGAGGGCTGCACCGTTTTCAATATGCTGGCGAACTTCTTCAACCGTTTTTTCAACGTTTGCTAAACTGAGCATGATTTGAGCCAATTCACAGATAAATTCTGTCACATCTGCTCTGCCATTTCCCTGTAAAATTTCCAAGGCTTCCAAAATTTCCAAGCGATTACCAATTGAGGTACCTACTGGCTGGGACATATCTGTCAAGACAGCTACTGTCTTGCGACCAACAGCTTTTCCAAGGTCAACCATGGTTCGTGCCAGAACACGCGCATCTTCGATGTTCTTCATGAAAGCACCTTCGCCAACCGTTACATCGAGAAGAATGGCATCCGCGCCTGCCGCAATCTTTTTAGACATGACCGAACTTGCAATCAGAGGAATAATATCCACAGTTGCCGTCACATCACGCAGGGCATAGAGCAACTTATCTGCCTTCACCAGATTGTCCGATTGACCGATAACAGCTACTCCTGTATCCTGTACTTGCTTGATAAAGTCATCTTGGCCCACTTCGATTTGGTAGCCTTTGATTGATTCTAGTTTATCAAGTGTGCCACCTGTGTGGCCCAGACCTCGACCGCTCATCTTTGCAACGGGAACACCAAAACTTGCCACAAGCGGTGCCAAAATCAAGGTAACCTTATCACCTACACCACCTGTTGAGTGCTTATCAACCTTAACACCTGCAATCGCTGAAAGGTCAATTTCCTCACCCGAATGCACCATAGCCATGGTCAAATCTGAAATCTCTCGTGTGGACATTCCTTTAAAGTAGATTGCCATAGCCAAAGCTGACATTTGGTAATCTGGTACACTGCCATCCACATAGCTATCAATCAACCACTGGATTTCCTCAGTGGTCAACTCTAAACCATCACGTTTTTTCTGAATTAAATCAACTGCTCTCATTCTTTCACACTTTCAAGTATATAGTATCCCTTATCCTTTTTAATAATCTGGCAATTTCCAAATACTTCTTCCATTCGTTTCTTAGCGCTCGGTGCCCCCTGTTTCTTCTGGATGACAATAGTTAAGCTACCACCGTCAACCAAATGTTCCTTGGCACCTGTAATCACTTCATGCACAACTGATTTGCCAGCTCGAATGGGAGGGTTAGAAATCACATAATCAAAACTACCCTCAACTGCTTCATAGACATCGGATTGGAAAATAGTCGCAGAAACACCATTTTTCTCAGCATTTTTCTTGGCTAGCTCTAAAGCTCTGCTATTGACATCAATCATGGTAACATTTAGGTCATAGACTTTTGCTAAGGTCAATCCCAGAGGTCCGTAGCCACATCCTACATCCAAGAGAGTTTTTCCCTTCGCTAGTTCCAGGGAATTCAAAAGCACCTGACTTCCATAATCAACCATTTTCTTACTAAATACACCAGCATCTGTTAAGAAAGTCATAGGAGTATCCAGCAAGCTGACACGGAGTTCATGAATATCATGTGCTGCACTTGGATTCTTTTCATAATACATATTAGACATACTCCGATTATACCATTTCTTAAAAACGTTTTCAAGAGTTTTGCAAGATTGGAAAATATGATAAAATGTAAGTATTATGTAAAACGCTTACTTCTATTAGAAAGAATAAACTATGAAGAATGAATTTTTAAATTTTGAAGAAATCGACCGGAAAACCTGGCAACAGCTTCATCGGAAGACCACTATTCCCCTGAGCCAAAAAGAGCTCAATTCAATCAAGAGTTTCAATGACCGTATCCAACTGCATGAAGTATCGGACATCTATCTGCCCCTTATCAACCTTATTCATATTTATCGGAAGGCTCGAAAGGACCTCAATTTCACCAAGAGCCTCTTCCTGCAAAAATCCATCAAACCTCAGCCTTTTATTATCGGTGTTTCTGGTAGTGTGGCCGTAGGAAAATCCACCACTAGCCGCCTGCTTCAAATCCTAATCGCCCGCACCTTTAAACACGCCAAGGTTGAATTGGTCACAACAGATGGCTTCCTCTATCCAAATGCCATTCTGGAAGAGCGCCAGATACTGAACAAAAAAGGATTTCCAGAGTCCTATGATATGGAAAAATTGATTGATTTCCTAGATAAAATAAAAAATGGTTACGATTGTCAAATCCCTGTCTATTCTCATGAGATTTATGACATCGTACCGGATCAGCTTCAGGAAATTAAGGCCCCTGACTTTCTGATTGTGGAGGGTATCAATGTGTTTCAAAATCCACAAAACCAGCGCCTCTATGTCAGTGATTATTTCGACTTGTCTATATACGTTGATGCCGATGTGGAACATATTGAAACCTGGTACCTAGAACGTTTCCAAAAATTATTAACTCTGGCAAAGAATGACCCCAACAACTACTACCATCGTTTTACTCAGATGACCTATCCAGAAATCATTACCATTGCCCAAAATACTTGGAAAAATATAAACCTAGCTAATTTGGAAAAGTTCATCGAACCTACCCGAAACCGTGCAGACATTATTCTCCATAAGGCTGATAACCATGAGATTGATAAAATTTATCTAAAAAAATAAATTTCACTTGTCAAAACCTATCTTTTCAGATATAATGGTATAGTTAGTACAAGAAAGGGTGGAGGTGAAACCATTGGCAAACATTAAGTCAGCTATCAAACGCGCTGAATTGAACGTTAAACAAAACGAAAAAAACTCAGCACAAAAATCAGCTATGCGTACTGCAATCAAAGCATTTGAAGCTAACCCATCTGAAGAGCTTTTCCGCGCTGCTAGCTCAGCAATCGATAAAGCAGAAACTAAAGGTTTGATTCACAAAAACAAAGCAAGCCGCGACAAAGCACGTCTTGCATCAAAACTTGCTTAATAAAAAAAGAAACCTTCGGGTTTCCTTTTTTTATCCTCTCATTCTTACCAGCCAGTCACTTCAAACGTATAGGTCTGGTTATTATAATAGTACTGATAGGTATAGACATAACCCAGGGCATCAAAGAGGGAATTATTGTCGCTTCCTGCCAGGTTCACCATTTCCTGCAAGGCTTGCTGATTTGAAAATTGCAGAAAAATCCTCTCTGCTCCCTGCTCTTTCTGCTGACGAACACTTTCTAAGATAGCTAGCTCATCAAAGCTTGGGAAATAGGCACCCATCTGCATGTAATAATTAAGGGAATTGTCTTGAGCAGATGGATAGGCCAAGGGCCTTGACTGAAAAGGGTATTCCTTGCCCCAGTAAGTCAGTAAATCACTATCGGCCTTTCTACTTCTATTTAAAAATTCATCCGTAACACAGAGATAGTCATAAGAAATATCTGATTTCGCTTGACCACCCATAGCTTCTTCAAAGACAGGATCACCCCAGGTCGTGTCAATACCATAGTACTGACCATCAATCTGAACCAGGTTCCATGCATGGCCGATTTGGTTTCCCTGCTCACTATTGGCCATTCCACTCACATAGATACAATCCATACCAGCTAATTTACATAAATACTGAAAGGTTCGGCTATAGCCTGCACATACAGATTTCCGTTCAAGAAGAACACTAGTAATGCCCTGTTCTTTCCAAGAAAGACTGTCATTGGACAGGGCCTCTAAATCATAGTCAGTTTGTTTGATAATAGTTTCGTAGAAAAACTTGACCATCTCATAATCTGAACCCTTGGGAGCCTGTTCGAGAATAGATTGGGCGACTTTTTTCAATTGCAAACTAACTTGCTCAACATCATCAGGATAGATAGGATTTGATAAGTCTGAAAAACCAATCCCATCAACCATGGCATCCGTTAACCAATAGTATTCCGGGAAATCATTGGCAACAGAAAAATAGACACGAGTATAGTTTTCCTGATTGACCGAATCAATCTCAATCCTGCTTTCTCTTTTTCTCAAGCCATTAACAAATTGGAGATAGACACGCCGTTCCCTGTCTGTATCCAACTCTTGAAAATAAAAATTCCCCGCAACTTCTTCCCTTAGCGCAGACAATTCTGCCTCACGTTCTTTTTTCTCCTGAACAAATTCAAATTGCAGGTCTTTTAGTTTGTCTGCTACTTGATTAGTTGAACAAGCAGTCAAAGTGATTGCCGAAAGACTGAGGAGGCAAATAAGGGGTAATTTTCGGGTATAGAAATACTCTTTCATGGTTCACTCCTAACAACTATTGGCTCTTGAACTAGCAAAAAGACAGATTCCAGAGCTCTTACAAATTAGTATATCACACTTGACAAAAAAGAGGAGTAGGGAAACCTGTTTAAAGGTTCCCCTACTCCTCCTAGTTTATCTCATTTATTCAAGAACCAATCTTGCTTGTATTATTTAGGAAGATGGACTTCAAAAATACTCCCTTTGGGTTGATTATCTTTGACAAGAATTTGACCATCGAGAGATTTGATAATCTGTTGAGCCAAAGAAAGTCCCAGACCAAAACCACCTTTTTGGCGTGTCCGTGCCTTATCAACCCTATAAAAGCGGTCAAAGATTTTCTTCTTGTCTGCATCTGAGATACCTAGACCATTATCAGCTACAGCGATGGAAACATGGCGCTCCTTCATAGTAGCCGTAATGCGAATATCACCATTCTCATCCGTGTATTTCATTGCATTATCAAATAATATCGTTAATAATTGCTTCAACAGAACCCTGTCCGTTCGGAAGGACTTTTGAATGAGATTGTTACACTTAAATTTCTTGCCATTTTCCTCAGCAATGATACGGTAGTTTTCAAACACTTCATCCAAGTAGGCAGGGCTCACCTCTACCATATCTAGCTTAAATCCATCATCACGCCGAGCAAGATTGAGCAGATTGGTCGTCAGTAGGCGCATATTTCGTACTTCTTCCAGACTAGAACCAATACTCTCACTACTGTCCAAAATCGTTGCTTCTGGATGACGGAATAGACTTTCCAAGCGATTTTGCAATACTGCTAGTGGTGTACGCAATTCGTGGCTAGCATTCTCAACAAAATCCTTTTGCTTTTGATAGCTAATTAAAATAGGTTTCATGCTGAGATTAGCCAAGTAAATACTAGCGACAATCGAAATTAACCAAGCTGAAATCATAACTACAGCTACGGTTGATTCATAAGTTCCAATAGAAGACTTTATCTGGCTGACATTGACCAAAATCGTTGCGCAGGTAATGTCATAGTTAGAATAATAGCCCAAATCCTCTGCGGATAATTCAACAGTGATATAGCGGTAATGTTCCTCAGAACCAAATGGAGTTTCAACCGTCAACTCCTTGATTTCCCCCAAATTTTCTTTATCGACTTTCAAATCGGATAAACCTGTAAAATTATCCGGGTTCAAAAGCGCACCACTCTTGCTATAGAGCAAAACATGAGTATTGGTTCCTAACCTCATGGGTTGATCACCTTTCTTATCCTTTGGCGGTGGATCCTCCGATGAAGCAGTCGTTGAGGAGGAATTTGTTGCAGAAGGTTGCCCACTTTCATCATGGATAATAAATTCAGAATCTGGCTCATAGGTCCGCGCAATTGCAAAACCAACCATCATAGAGGGTTCATCCTTAATCCGACTTAGTGTATCATCTGTCGTCTGATACATAGTGGAACGCATGAGCTGAAAGATGATGGCTGTCATCAAACCAAATATCAGGGTAAATACAGCAAAATAGCGAATGAAGAAGGAAAAACTTTCCGTATTGACAATCTTTTTATATCTCTTAAACATTCTTTAGAATGTAGCCGACACTGCGAAGGGTTTGCAGATTTTCTCCGAAGGCCGTTCCTTTCAATTTTTTACGAACTTTTGACACATAAACTTCCACTACTGAAATGGTCGTATCGCTGTCAAATCCCCACAAGCGATCGAAAATCTGTGTCTTAGGTAGGATAACATTTTGATTTTGTAGGAAATAGACCAATAGTTCAAACTCTTTGCCCAGTAGTTCAACTTCTTTACCATCTACCTTTGTGGAATTAGTCGCAAGATCAACTGTCACATCACCGTAGGTCAATTGATTGTCGTTGAATTTACCTGAACGTTTAAGGAGGGCTTGAATACGCATTTTCAACTCTTCCAAATAGAAAGGCTTGGTCAAATAATCGTCCGCACCCAATTCAAATCCGTGACCTTTATCTTCAAGACTTTCCTTGGCTGTTGTAATCAGAACAGGGGTTGTCACTCCTTTTTCACGCAATTCTTTCAAGACTTGGAAGCCATCCTTCTCAGGCAACATCAAGTCCAAGAGAATAAGGTCATATACACCTGACTCAGCCTCGTAAATTCCTTCTTCTCCATCAAAAACCTGCATGACATCTGCAAAGTCATCCAGGAAATCAAAAACGGAGTTAGATAGACTTAAATCATCTTCTACCAACAAAATCTTTATCATATTTTTCACCTTTTTCTACTATGTAAAATCGTTCAAGGAACTAAGGAAGAACTTGAACTTTGATTTTCTGTCACTTTTATCGAGTTCACTCTGTATGACCAACAAAGCTGGGTCAATTATACTACTTTTTTCTTATTTTTCCTATTGGTTTGATGTTACGGAACTACCTGAAATTTGTGCTTTTATTTCTTTATTTTTCTCTTTTAGGGCATTGACTTCATCAGAGGAAGTATTCGACTGACTAGAACCACTTGTAACATCGGGTGGTATTGTAGCTTGATTAGGTGACATTCTATTAGTATTAGCATTGTGATCGGACGGCACTCCTCGCATTGCTCCATTTTTTCCAGGAGGCATACCTCGTAAACGACCATTAGGTGCTGGAGGTGTTTGGTTTCCAAGGATTGAATGATCTTGGTTTTGCGCCAAAGTGGCTTGGCTTTGACTAGTCGCATTTCCTACACTTTTTGCAACTGACATCCCACCAGCAAATCCTACAGTGGCCGCAGTTATAGCAACCGCTGCCAATACTGTTTTCGATTGCGACTTTAATAGATTGATGATTGACATGAAATCCCTCTTTTCAATTTATATTTATCAGAATAATGGTAACCATCTGATGATAAAAATAGTATAAAATGAAAAACTTAAAGCAAACTAAAGATTGGTAGCACATTCTTATTCCATACAAAAAGAAGTCCTTTCGGACTTCCGTTTTACAATTCTGTAATGTCGCCTGTACGTAAGTAAACAACCCACTCACAGATATTCTTAGCATAATCACCAACACGTTCCAAATAAGTCAACACTTGGAAATAGTCACGACCAGCAACCAAAGAATCTGGATTTTTCTTGATTTCTTCAGTTGTCAATTCTTGGATAGTTGAGTAAAATTCATTGACAACTTCGTCATGAGCTGCCACTTCATAAGCACGCTCCATATCCGCATCACCAAGATAAAGCTCCAAGGTTTGCTCTACTAATTGACGAACTTCGCGACCCATTTTCTTGATTTCTTCTTCAACAACTGGAATACGAACTTCGCCCTTCATGCGAATAGCAGCTTTTGCAACTGAAACAGCATGGTCACCCATACGTTCCAAGTCACTCGTTGCCTTCAACACAGTGATAACACGACGAAGGTCTGTGGAAACCGGTTGTTGCAATGCAATGATTTCAAGTGATTTTTTCTCTAATTTCACTTCGAAGGCATTGATTTTCTTGTCCGCTTCAATGACTTCTTTAGCCAACTCACGATCATGAGTCGTAAAGGCACGAACAGCATTGTTGATTTGTGCCAATACTTCATTCCCCATAGCGTAAAATTGGTTATGAAGTTTGCCTAATTCTTCTTCAAACTGAGCTCTTAACATATGAACCTCTTTCTTTTTCTTACGGTCTAACCGAACTTACCTGTGATATAGTCCTCTGTTTCTTTATGTTTCGGACTGAGGAACATTTCTTTGGTCAAGTCATACTCAATCAAATCTCCGTCCAAGAAGAAACCAGTTCTATCTGAAATACGAGACGCTTGTTGCATGGAACGTGTTACCAATACCATGGTGTACTTATCCTTCAAACCATAAAGCGTGTCTTCAATCTTACCTGCTGAGATGGGGTCGAGGGCTGATGTTGGCTCATCCAACAAGATAATCTTTGGACTGGTCGCCAATACACGCGCCACACAGACACGCTGCTGCTGACCACCAGACAAACCAACTGCTGAATCATGCAAACGATCCTTAACTTCGTTCCAAATGGAAGCGCCAATCAGAGAGCTCTCTACTGCTTCATCCAGAATTTGCTTATCCTTGATACCGTTGATACGAAGGCCGTAAACAACATTCTCATAGATGGACATCGGGAATGGGTTTGGTTGTTGGAAAACCATCCCGATTTCCTTACGAAGGTCTACAGTATCCGTACGAGGACTGTAAATATTTTTACCATTGTAATCAATAGCACCTGTCAAGGTTACTTCTGGGTTCAAATCGCCCATGCGGTTAATAGCACGCAAGAGCGTTGACTTACCAGAACCTGACGGACCAATCAAGGCTGTAATTTCATTTGGATAGAAATCTATTGAAACATTATTCAAAGCCTTTTTCTTATTGTAGTAAACAGACAAATCTTTTACTTGTAAAATAGGTGATGTCATTGTTTCCCTTTCTATCCAAAGTGTCCTGAAACGTAGTCGTTCGTAGACTTGAGTTTGGCATTTTGGAAGATATTTGCTGTTTTATCATACTCAATCAAGTCACCAAGATAGAAGAAAGCGGTATAATCACTTGCACGGGCTGCCTGTTGCATATTGTGCGTAACGATGATAATGGTATAGTCTTTCTTCAACTCAAACATGGTTTCTTCCAACTGCATGGTTGCAATTGGGTCCAAGGCTGAGGCTGGTTCATCCATGAGCAAGATTTGAGGTTTAACAGAAATCGCACGAGCGATACACAAACGTTGCTGTTGACCACCTGACAAGGTAAAGGCTGACTTGTGTAAATCGTCTTTTACCTGATCCCAGAGGGCTGCTTGTTTCAAGGATGTTTCAACAATCTCATCCAACACTTGCTTATCTTTTACACCCGCACGCTCGTGGGCAAAGGTGATGTTGCGATAAATCGATTTTGCAAATGGGTTAGGACGTTGGAAAACCATTCCGATATGCTTACGAATTTCGTAAACGTTCATATCTGGTCTGTTAATGTCGATTCCTTCATAAAGGATTTGACCTGTTACCTTAGCAATATCGATCGTATCATTCATACGATTGAGACTGCGAAGATAGGTTGATTTACCACAGCCTGAAGGACCAATCAAGGCTGTAATTTTATTTTTCTCGAACTGCATATCAATGCCCTTGATGGCTTCATTTTTACCATAGTAAACATGAACATCTTTTGTTGAAAGGGCAATTTTTTCCTCTGGGAAAGTGATGATATGGCGTTCATTCCAGTTGTAATCTGCCATTTTTTCTCCTTAATAGTCAGACTTCTAAGCTGCTGAAGTCATTTTCGCATGAAGTTTCTTACCGATATAACGGGCAGAAAGGTTGAAAATCAAGATGAAGACCAAGAGGATTGCTGCTGAACCAGCAGAAACTTGGGTTGCATCTGGAATTGTACCTTCACTGTTTACCTTCCAAATATGAACCGCAAGGGTTTCTGATTGACGGAAGATAGAAATCGGACTGGTAACACTTAATGGATTCCAGTTTGACCAATCAAGTGCTGGTGCTGATTGACCTGCTGTATAGATAAGGGCCGCTGCTTCACCAAAGATACGACCAGATGCCAAGACGATACCTGTGACAATCCCTGGAAGTGCTTCTGGAATAACAACATGAAGAACAGTTTCCCAACGTGAAAGACCAAGAGCCAAACCAGCCTCACGTTGCGTATGGTGAACGTGGCGAAGACTATCTTCTACGTTACGTGTCATCTGTGGCAAGTTAAAGACCGTAAGGGCCAAGGCACCTGACAAGATAGAGAATCCATACTCAAACTGAACAACGAAAATCAAGTAACCAAACAAACCAACGACAACGGATGGTAGGGATGACAAGATTTCAATACAGGTACGAATGAAGTTTGTCAAAGGACCTTTTTTAGCATATTCTGCCAAGTAAATCCCTGCCCCTGTTGACAAGGGCACAGAAATCAAGAGCGTCACAACCAATAAGAAGAATGAGTTGTAGAGCTGAATACCGATACCACCACCAGCTTTATAAGAGGATGATTTGCTGGTCAAGAAATGCCAGTTAACATGTGGCAAGCCACGGAGCAAGATGTAGAGAATGAGTGATGTCAAGATGACAACAATCACCGTAGCGATGGAGTAAAGAATACCAGTCGCCAATTTATCGAATTTTTTAGCGTGCATAGTTTTTCTTACCCTCTCTCGTAATAAATTTCATAATCATGTTAAAGATAAGGCTCATCAAGAGCAAGACAAGGGCCAATGACCAGAGAACGTTGTTTTGAACTGTTCCCATAACCGTATTACCGATACCCATGGTCAAAACAGAAGTCAAAGTCGCTGCTGGCGTTGTCAATGAAGTTGGAATCACTGCTGAGTTACCAACCACCATCTGAATAGCCAAGGCTTCACCGAAGGCACGAGCCATACCGAAGATAACTGCTGTAAAAATTCCTGGCTTGGCAGCATTCAAGATAACACGCCAGATGGTTTGCCAGCGAGTTGCCCCCATAGCCAAACTTGCTTCACGATAGTGACGAGGCACTGCACGCAAGCTATCCACTGTCATAAAGGTCACTGTAGGTAAAATCATGACAAAGAGTACAAATACACCTGACAAGATACCAAAACCAGTACCACCGAAGATAGAACGCACGAATGGCACAACCACTTGCAAGCCAATGAAACCATATACAACGGATGGGATACCGACCAAAAGCTCGATAACCGGTTGCAAGATTTTAGCACCACGCTTTGGTGAGATTTCCGTCATAAAGACTGCTGCTCCGATAGCGATTGGCGTTGCTACAATGGCAGACAAAATCGTCACGATGAAAGAGCCTGAAATCATCGGCAAGGCACCAAAGATTTTAGAACTTGGTTCCCACTTGCTACCAAATAGGAAATCAACAATGCTAACACCGTCTACAAAGAAGGTAGACAAGCCACGTTGCGCAACGAAAATCAAAATCATGGCAACGATAAAGACAATCAATGACAGGCAGAGGAAAGTAATAACCTTACCAAATTTCTCCAAACGGGAATTTTTAGACGGAGAAGATAATTCTTTTGCTAATTGTTCGTTTTTCATGCTTACTCCTTCTCAGTCACCGTGCCATCAGCACTCTTTTCAACCTGCATATCATGAATAGAAATATAGCCCATACTTTCAACGATACCATTTTGAACTTCATCAGACATCATGTAGGTTAGAAACTCTTCTGTCAATTCAGTAGGCGCTCCCTTGGTATACATGTGCTCGTATGACCAAATTGGCCAAGCATTGGTTGCTACGTTTTCAGCTGTTGGTTCCGCGCCATTCAGCTTAATTGTTTTTACAGAATCATCCAGATAAGCAAATGACAAGTAAGAAATAGCACCTGGTGTTTGAGCTACAATAGACTTAACCATACCGTTTGAGTCTTGTTCTTGACTCTGAGCGGCTGTTTGCCCATCCATAATGATACTATCAAATGTCGCACGAGAACCAGAACTTGCTGCACGGTTGATGATTGAAATCTCCAGATCCTTACCACCAAGCTCTTTCCAGTTTGTAATTTCACCTGTGAAAATCTTACGAAGATCTTCTGTGGTAATATCCCCAACTGTCACCTTTTCATTGACAATAACAGCTAGACCAGCCACGGCAACCTGATGGTCTACTAGCTTGCTAGCATCGATACCGTCCTTCTCTTCCGCGAACACGTCCGAGTTACCAATCTGAACTGCTCCAGACTGGACCTGTGACAAACCAGTACCTGAACCACCACCTTGAACATTGATAGACTTACCGATATTGACACTACCGAATTCGTCTGCCGCCGCTTCAACCAACGGCTGAAGAGCTGTAGAACCTACTGCAGTGATAGACTCTCCGCGATCAATCCATGAGGAACAACCTGAAAGAGCTACACTACTCAAAAGAAACAAAGCTGCAATTCCAAGCTTCTGCTTTTTTTTCATTTCGTTTTTTCCTTTACATTTTTCAGTGGAATCTCCTTATGATTTCCTTGTATTTTACAAGGAATTTACAAGTTATTTCCACTCATCCACTATATCATATAAAAAGACAAGTTGCAAAAAAAATCTGCTTAATTCAACTAAAATCTCAAGCCCTTAGGAAAGGCATTTTTAAGGGTACCAGAAACAATTTTCGCAAATCCTAGACCATTTCCCTGAACTGCAACCTGATACCAACCATTAGGTAGGGCCTTAGAAACTGCAACAGTCTGTCCAGCCACATATGCTACAAAGTCATCTGAACTGATGTCTACTCTATGCTTGACTTCTGAACTGTGAAGCGCCAGACCCAAGGCGAAACTGGGTTCAAAGCGTTTTTTCTTGAAAGTGCCTAAATGAAGTCCATTCCGTGCAATCTTAACTTTAGACAAATCTGGCAATCCATCAGGCAAGAGATAGAGATTCTCTCCAAAAACCTGTAACAGACCGGTCAATTGAACAGTTAAATGCTTCTGCTCAAATTCTTTCCAGAGAGCTTGTTGCTCTCTATTTAAGTTTGATTTTCCTGGCTTCAGTTTTTTCTGCTTAGTTTCTCCTAAGAATTTGAATTTAGCTACAAACTGCCCCTCTCCTGCAAAATGATGGGGGTACATGCGAGCCGTTTGTGGGTAGCCAATCCCTTCTGCCATGCCATTGATTTTGGGAATATCAACCAACTCTAACTCAAAATTCTCCAATAGCCAAGCTACGATTTCTTCATTTTCCTCTGGTGACCAAGTACAGGTCGAGTAAATCAATTTTCCACCTGGCGCTAACATATCCAAGGCAAATTCTAAAATCTCTCTCTGCAGGCTGGCACATTGAGCTGGATAATCTTTTGACCAGTACTGAATAGCAGCAGGATCCTTTCTGAACATCCCTTCCCCGGAACAAGGGGCATCTAAGACAATCATGTCAAAATAAGCTGGAAAAACCTTTGCCAAGCGGTCGGCGGACTCATTGGTCACGACTACATTTCTTGCCCCAAAGCGTTCAATGTTTTCAGCCAATATTTTTGCCCGTTTGCTTGAAATTTCATTACTCACTAACAGTCCGGTATTGTCCAGATAAGAAAGCAGGTGGGTTGATTTTCCACCCGGTGCAGCAGCCAGATCCAAGACCTTCATGCCCTTTTCAGGACTAGCAACCTGTCCTACTACTTGGGCAGCTGGTTCTTGTGAATAGACCAAACCAGTCACGTGTTCTGGCGATTTGCCTGAAACTTTACCATAGTAAGACCAAGGCACATCTGGAATTGGTTGGTCAAAAGTGACTTGATGTTCCTTCAAGGGATTTGTCCGAAAACCTGAAATAGCTGGCTCATCAAAACTCTCAAAAAATGCTTGGGCTTCTGGACCAAGCAAATCACTATATTTATCAATAAAATCCTGTGGTAATTGCATTAAAATAAATACCTCTTCACTTCTTCTAAGTGCTGATTGGCAACGAGGACAACATGCTCTCTCTTATCAAATGAGGGAACTTCTGCTTCCAAACTCAGCAAACTAAATCCCAATCCTTGACCTAAGATACTAGCTGCAGCATAATCCCATGGATACAAATAGGAAGAATAGGCAAATAACCTTCCTTCTAAAACATGGGTGAAACCAATACCTGCACTGCCAACTGAACGTGTGCCTAAAGTCTGATTTGCTAGGTCAGCCAAGCCATATTGGTTGGCTGCGTAGAGTTGAGCATTCAATCCCATCAGACTTTGCTGGAGGGGAGCAAATGTCTGTTGCTTTAATGGCTCTTCGTTGCAGCATACTAGAAAGTTTCCACCTCCGTGAAACAACTTGTCCTGTATCACATCATAAATCAGACCAAACTGTCCAACTCCGTTTTCAAAATAGGCGACCATAATGGCAAAGTCATTCTTCTGTGCAATAAAATTGCTGGTTCCATCAATCGGATCGACGACCCATACATTTCCCTGTGAAATAGAACTGACGTCGCCACCTTCTTCACCAAAAATGAAGTCATTGGGATAATTTGTTTTAAGTTTATTAGTAAGGTAATCTTGAACTTCCTTGTCCAAGTGGGTCACCAAATCCCTGGCACTAGCCTTTTCTTCAATTTCCAATCGATCATCTAAATGCTGACGTATGAAATCCCCTGCAGCCAAAACAAGCGATTGGGCTAAGCGATACTTAGTTTCCAAGACGGACAACCCCTTTCCCTTTCTCCTTAGCAGCCTTGATAACTTGATAGGTAGAATAGCCAGATACTTCTTCAAATTCGCGATCAATCTGGCGCTCCTGCCCCTTACTCTTTACAACATCCTTAAATTCTTTATAGCTGGTAAGGATAGCACTTGCATCCGCACCTTTTTCATAGGCTGCCTCCACCTGATTTAAAAAAGAAAGCACGGAGGAAATCTCCTCTGTGCTCCACGAAAAATCAAGTGGATATGAATAATTTTTGTTCATATCTTCTAAATCTATCTTTCTTATCCGATTTCTGCCCTCAATGTAGCATTTTTTAGTTCTTGCTTGCGGTATTTGCGTGGTAAGAATGCACGAATTTCATCTTCATTGAAACCGATCTGCATCCGTTTCTCGTCCAAAATAATGGGACGGCGCAAAAGACTTGGGTAAAGCTCAATCAGCTCTATCAACTGCTTAATGGACAACTCATCTACATCAACATTCAGCTTTTGAAAAACCTTGGAACGAGTAGAAATCAAGTCATCTGTCCCATTTTCTGTCAATGCTAAAATGTTCTTCAATTCCTCAGCAGTTAGAGGGCTAGTCATAATATTGTGCTCAATAAAAGGGACTTCGTGACTTGTCAGCCAAGCACGAGCTTTACGACAACTGGTACAACTCGGTGACAAAAATAAAGTAATCATGTCTTCCATCCCCTCTAAAAACATTTTTCTTCTCATATTATACTCTAACTTAAAAGAGTTTTCAATAGTAAATCTAATCTCTTCCCTGTAATTTTTCCAAAGATTCTATTTTTTTCTCTAAGCGTAGCAATATTTCATTTTGTTCATCAATTTTTGCCATCAAGGTATCCAACTTCGTTTCACGCTCTGTTTCAGAGAAAAAACGAGTTATCGTGGAGGTAACCATACCAAAAGTACAAATACCAACCAACATCAAGAGGATGGCAATTACTTTTGAAATGGTATCTTGGGGAACAATATCCCCATAACCCACGGTTGTCATCGTTACAATGGACCACCAAAGTGCATCGAAGAATGATTTCCCTTCAATCACTGATAATAAGACACTTGCAACTAGCACCGCTGAGATATTTAACATCAACACTTTGGATAAACTGTTGGTATGCAAAAGCTTGTTGATTGTATCCCAGAATCGATTAGACAGGGCAAATATTCTCGTTACTTTGACCAATCTGAAGAGTCGTGCAAGTCTTCCCAAGCGAAGAAAACTGAAGAATGAATCAAATGGAATAATGGCAATTAATTCCAAGATATGGCCCTGTACATATTCAAGTATGTCATCCGCATAATAAAGCTGAGCAAAATAATCGCAGACAAAAACAAACCATAAGAGCAAGTCTAGTACCCGATACCCACTAGAATTAGCAATACTAGCATCCATCAATTCAAGTACGATAAGAAATACATAGACTACAGCTATGTAGGTCATAGCCTTCTCATAAAAAGGATGACGAATCAATCGTTTAAGCATATTTCCCCCATTGCAAGGCAAATTCCTCATCAGATTTCATCTGCTCCATCAAACCTTCAATCCCATCAAATTTGACCATATCTCGAATTTTTTCAAGCCAAAAAATAGTTATTTTTTCTCCGTAGATAAAGCGGTCAAACCCAAAAATATGGGCTTCAATCCGCATTTCGGTTCCGTCAAAGGTCACATTTTTCCCAACGCTTGTCATAGCTCGATAGCGTTTTCCATCTACTTCGACATCAGCGACGTAGACTCCCTCAGATGGTAAATGGACACGGTCAAATGGAGCGAGATTTGCTGTTGGATATCCGATTGTGCGGCCTCTGGCATCTCCATGCACCACAATACCTTCTGTCATAAATGGATAACCTAAAAGTTGATTAGCTAGAGAGACATCCCCTGACTGGATAGCCTGACGAATGCGAGTTGAAGAAACTTTCTCTCCGCCCAGGCTCACTTCACTTACAATTTCTACCTGACCATCAAATAACTCTGTCAAGTCTGTCACATCTGCTCTGCAATTTCCGAAATGATAATCGAAACCTGCGACCAAAATCTGGGCATTGAGACCTTTAATATAGCGCTCCAAAAACTGCTGAGGAGTATTGGTGGCAAATTCACTGGTAAAGTTGGTCAAAACCAGCTGGTCCACACCGTATGTTTCTAGGAGGCGATAGCGTTCCTCTTGACTGGTCAAATGAAGCAAGAGCTCTGGAGCAAAACGAGCAAAGGCTAGGCGAGGGGACTCTGGAAAGGTCAGTACGGTCACCGACAAACCCTTTTCATCCGCCACCTTCCTAGCTCGGTCCAAGAGTGCCTTGTGCCCCATATGAATGCCATCAAAATAACCTAATACCAAAACAGTCGGCTCTTCCTGATGGAGTTCTTGATAATTTTTAATCGTTCTAATCTTCATAGTGTTTATTTTATCACAACTAGGCTAAAACTTCTTCAAGAAAAACCTTCCGAGGCTTATAGACTTGGTCACGTTTTTCTAGGATAGCCACCAGTTTCTCCTTATGAAAACCTGCCAACAAATTCGCCTGACTATCTAAGCTTATAAAACGACCAAATCTGGCATCAATAACTTGCTCAATCGTCAAATCAACAATAGGCAAATCACCAATTCCTTGTTCAATTGGACGAAGGAAAGAATAATCTTCTTGCGACACCTTATCAGCGATCTCTTCGATTGTCAGGGCATCAGCCAAGCTCATGCCTGCGGATCCTGTCCGCTCCAGCTTGGACATATGGCTAGCGTAGCCTAGTGTAGCTCCCAAGTCAACAGACAGGGTACGGACATAGGTTCCCTTGCCACAGCGAACTCGAAAGGTAAAACGGGCACAGTCATCTGCTAACTCAATCGGGCTGGTTCGCTCAAAACTGTATATGTCAATTTGGCGTTGAGGACGTTCGACTTCTTCGCCAGCCCGTGCGTATTCGTAGAGTTTGCGGCCATTTACTTTGACGGCAGAGTACATGGGTGGAATTTGGGTAATGGTCCCTACAAAGCTAGCCATGGCCTCATCAACTGCCTGCTCTGCTATGTCCAAAACCGGTGTCTGCTCAACAATCTCACCAGAAGCATCTTCTGTCGTGGTAGAGTAACCAATGGTAATCTCCCCCTCGTAAATCTTGCCCTCTTCCTGCATATACTCAATCATGCGCGTAGCCTTGCCGACTGCGATGGGCAGAACACCTGTCACATCTGGATCCAAGGTCCCACCGTGGCCAATCTTCTTCTCCTGCAAAATCTTGCGGAGCTTAAAAACAACATCGTGCGAGGTCATGCCGGCCTCTTTTTTTACATTAATAATTCCTGAAATCATGTTCTCATTATAACACAAAGGACCGCTCTTGTGGGCGGTCCGATACGATTTAGATATCCCGATGAAAATCGCTACCAATCTCAAAAAATGGTTGAATATCCTGAACATACTCCAATACGCCTTGAAACTCTCCTTGGTTATCACGCACTGCCTTATAGACCACATAGATAAACTTGCCCATGCTGTCGGACTTAAACCACATGGTCACCTGGTCTTTTTGCCCTGTGCGGAGCAGTTCAAAAATCTTCTTGACCTTGTCCACTATTTTGGGAGGATGGCAGAGCTCCACATGGCGTCCAATCTGGCTTGGTGTTCGTTTGAAAATCATGTCTTCGACAGGGTGGCTGTCATTGTAATATTGGAAAATGTCATCCTTGTTGACAAAGGTTAATTCCAACGGTAAATGATTGAGTATGAGATTGGCCTGCTCGACAGACAAGTAACCATTACCAAAGGCCTGCGGACTAGTTCTATCCTGAACAGTTTCCGACTGTTTCTTGGGTGTGAAGGTAATGGTAAACTGGCCTTCTGGCGTGTCAATAATCTGCTGATTTGGTCCTGCTGGCTGCGGAGAAATGCTATCTGTTGCCTGCTCTGCTATTTCTCCAAAAACCTCCCGATGAGGCACCCACTTAGCTGTCGGCTTAACAATGGCGTAGCCGTAAGCGTCGCTGTCCTCTGCCACTTGGAGCCAGTCATCCTGAGTGAATGTCTCCAATAGAATCATGAGAAGTATGGCCTCTTCCTTGAAAATCATCTCCTCGAACTCCTTGGCGAAGTTTTCAAAGTGAGCGCGTGTCTCAGCTAGGTCGCCTGTTGCAAGGGTTTTACGGGCCGTCTTGAAGAGATCGCGAATCTCGTCGTCCACACCCCACATGACCTTGGGCGGTGCATCATGACCGTACCGCTCCATAATCGGAAAGAAGACTTTTTCCTTGCGAGTGTAGTGGTTTTCAAACTGACCGAGGAGGCCAAACTGGCATGTCAAACCTTGCAGGAGCTGGTCTTTCAGCTCCGCATCCTCTGTCTGTTCATACTGGTCAATGATACGGCGAATGCGTAAGAGAGCTGCCCGCAGGGCCAGGTTTTCCTGCTTGAAGACATAGACTGGGTGCCCTTCCCGATCCATATCCGCCACTTCCACATCCGCAATAGCTCCTTTGAAGAGGTTAGCGTGGATATTGCAAAGGCTCATGACATCTTCAAAAGTGATACCCGTGTCGCTGGACATGAGTTCATGCTCCATCATGGAGATTTCAAGGGCAGAAACTCCCGTGAAATGCTGATTAAACTGCTCTTGAACAGACTCTGGGCTGGCACCATTGTGCAGGTCCAAGAGAATATTCTTCAAAATGTCAATCCGTTGGTCTGTCATGCTTCTCCTCCAATCACTTCGTAACCGTTACATTCCAAGACCTGTTGAATACGGTCTAGTGGAATTTTGGTCATCTTGGAGCCTGTCTTCAGACTTGTTACCTTACCAACTGTGTTCAGCATGGCTGGATTTGCCAAGGGCTTGAAACCAAGCTCTACCAGAATGTCCTTGACTTCTGGGTGCTGGTTGATAATCTCTGCAACAGGCAGATTTAGGTCGATGGTGTTCATTTTACTTTTCCTCTATAATTTTTTTGTAAAATACAAGGCCAATTCATCATCGTTATGGGCTTTGGCACCTACTGGCAAAGAGCTCCCTCGGTACCAGACACCGCTTCCGTCTGGTATGAAACCATATTTTACATAGAGCCGTTGAGCCTTGCCATAATTTGCATTCAAACCAACTCCAATACCTACTATATCCGTGAATTCTGAGGTAAGCTGACAGATAGCATCTAATAATTGCCAACCTATCCCCTGATTTTGAAAGTCTTCAAAAACATTGAAATCAGCAATTTCAGGTATTCCAGATTGGTAAAACGGCCCCTCCTTCACTTGCTTTATCAAGGTGATATAACCTTTACAAACTCCCGTTTCTTCAGCAACTAGAACGATACGTTCTCCCTTTTCTTGTTCCCTCAGATAGTTGGTTAAAATCTCTTTGCGGGAGGGCCAACCTTGCTTCTGGAAGGCCTCATCAAGTTGAAGTATATGCTCAAATTGTAACGGAACAATCATCTCACTCCTCCCTCAAGGCCTCAAACTTCGCCTTCATCGTAGGGTTATTGCGGGTCAGTTTTTTGACGGAGACATCTTCCAGCTTGTTGTTAGCCAGTCGCAGCTGGTTTTCGCTGGTAGTTAGGGCTGCTTTGACAGCCTCCATTCGCTTGATTGCCTTGTCGATTTCATCAATAGCCTTTTGGAAATTGGTGCTGGCTGACTGGTAGTTCTTGGCAAAGGCTGTTTTGAAGGTCGCCAAATCTTCTTCAAAATGGGTAATATCGATATGCTGTTCTCTGACCAAGGCCAACTCCTGCTTGTACTTCAAACTGTTGAGCGCAGCATTTCGCAAAAGCCCTATCAACTGAATAAAGAACTGGGGACGGACCACGTACATCTTCTCGTACTTGTGGCTGACATCCACGATACCCGTGTTGTAGTAGTCGTTGTCCGCCTCCAACATGGTCACCAAAACAGCATACTCGCAGTCCTTCTCTCGACGGTCCTTATCCAGTTCCTTGAAAAAGTCCTCGTTCTTGTGCTTCTTGACCGTATCGTCCGCCTCGTTCTTCATCTCAAACATAATGGAGATGATTTCCACCCCATTCTCGTCCAGTTCCCGATAGATATAGTCGCCCTTGGACCCACGCGCCGACACCTGATTATCCTTCTCAAAGTAGGCATTGGGAAAGGCCAACTGCCGCACCTTATTGAACTCCGCCTCAGCATAGAGCTCCAAACTCTCACCGATCGCCTTGGTCGATTGCTGGGCCTTGAAATTCTTGTAAAATTCCACCTGCTCATCCGCCGCCTTGAGCCGCACCTCGTACTCCTGACGGGTGGTCGCCAGAGCCAATTCCTGCTTCTGCTCCTGCATAGCCAAAGCATTCTGAGCCGCGTCACGCTCCTTCTCCACCTGAGCCACCGCCTGCTGCAACTCCAAGTCCTTGGCTAGCTCGACTTGCCCCAATTGAGCCTTGAGTTCTTGGATTTCTTGGTCTTTTTTGGAAATAGCAGAGCTGATTTCAAATTCTGTCTGACTAGCCAACTTGTCCAAGCGTGCAGTCAGATCAAGAATTTCCTTGTCCTTGTCACCCAGTTTGGCCTGTAAATCATTTTCAGCCTTCTGGGACAATAATTCCCGTTCCCGCTCCAAGCGGTCGTGGATTTCCTTATCAAACTCCGCACCACGCACCTGGGCCAAAAGTTGACTGTATTCTGTTTCATTGACCGTAAAAACGGTAGCGCAATGAGGGCAAGTAATATTGTGCATAATTTTTCCTTTCAATTACATTCATATATCACGTGTGCAAACAATAATGTCGCTTACTCGTTGTTTCACTTCCTGCGTATCAACCTTATCAAATTATAACAACCATATACAAGTCCAAGGACAAAAATAAAATAGAAGAAGCGAAAAATATTTCGTGGTTCTAGCCAAAACAGTCGATATAGGACACAAATAGCCACGACTAGAAACCACCGCCAGCCCCAGGTCATTTTTCTTTTTATGAACCACTCTAACCAATCCTCACCTGAATTGTACCGTGTTTCATAATATTCTTCTCGTATTTGAGCCCACCATCTCTTCATTTGATGCACCTCATTTTCTACAACTTCAATTCCTTTTCTAAGAAAGCCAACCATTTTTCCTTTAATGGTTGACGTGCAGGCAGGTCCTGACCTGCTAAGAGGTTTTTGATACATTCATTCTGCACCAGCCAACCTGTCATATCTTTTTCGGCATCCGCAAATTCATTGCCAAAATCAACTGGGATTTCTTCCTCAAAGACAATCAACGTTCCTTGTTCCTGCTGGCTCAAGCCGAAAGAAACTTTGGCAGTGTCCCAAGTGTAAGCAATTTTTTCCTGTGGTTGATAGGCCAGCAAGTCCATGGTTTCACGGAAGTCTTCCATTTCAAATATCAACTTGTCACCTTCGACCCTCAACTGAGGAAACCAGCGGGCAAAACCGCTATCCGTCGCCAACAAATCCCATGCCTCCGCCAAATTAGCTGGAACAGAATAGCAAATGTTGAGCAGATATTTCTCTGCCTCTTTCTTCACACTAATCTTCATATCATGCTCCTATTCTATCCTTCTATTATACCAAAAAACACCGGTCTATAACCGATGTTCTCCATTGTCTATAATTTTTTAATCATCAGCAAGCAGGGATTCCATTCATCCCAGAGGGTCGGAAATACCTCTAACTTGACAAAACCGCAGGATTTATAAAAAGCAATGGTCTGGTCGTATTCCTTATAATGCCCTTCATCCACTGTCTTGACTTGCAAGTAGGCATAGTCCTTCCGAGCCTCTTCCTCCAAGGCTTGCATGAGCAAACGCCCAATTCCCTGGCGATGATAGGCTTTCTTGATGCCCATACAATGAACATCTCCGCAAGCCTCCGAAGAATTAGTCAGGGTCACAAAACCAACAGCTTCATCAGCATCATAGGCAGCCCACAACGGCAAGGCAGAACCGTCTTTGATATACTCTTTGGTACTCTCAGGCAAACCAAACCATTCTGGCAAGTCCGCCAACACCTCCTCGATAATCCTTGCTTTATCAGCGGCAGTCGATACAGTTACAATCTTCATTTTTACTCCTTTTGGGAGATTAGTTTCTGATAACCTCCCCTTGATTCATTTTTTCTACAGCAATTCTATTTTTTAATACTTTCATCTCAATCGCCCCCTTTCTATTTTATAGCATTTCTTTTAGTATTTCAATCCGTCCTCTCCCGATTTGTGCTATACTAGATGTATTGGAAACAAGGAGGAATATATGATTAAACTTATCGCCCTTGATATGGACGGAACGCTCTTGAATGAGCAAAAAGAGTTGAAACAGCCACAGATTGATGCTATTCATCAAGCTGTTGAGGCTGGGGTCAAAATTGTTCTCTGTACAGGACGGCCCTTGGTTGGCGTTAAGCCCTTTGTAGAGCAACTCGGCTTTGACACCGAGGAAGAATTTATTATTGTCAATAATGGTTGTTCAACGCATTCGACAAAGGATTGGGCCCTGATTGACTGGGAAGAGCTATCCGCTGAGGATGTCCGCTATCTTGCTGGATTTACTGAAAATGATGATGTGCAAATTTCCCTCTTCGATGAGGAAGACTATTTCGTTCTTGCGGAAAAAGCCAATGACCGAGTGAACTTGGATGCTAGTTTAGTCGGTATGACACCGCAGCCAATTGACTTGGACGAGGCAACGTCTGGTAAACACCGCTTCTTTGAAGCTATGTTTGTCGGTGAAAAAGAGCATATCGATATCTTTGAAAACCAACATAACTCTGTACTCAGTCAACACTATTCCACCGTTCGTTCACAAGACTATCTTTTAGAAATCCTGCCAAATGGTGCCAGCAAGGCCTCTGGTTTAAAAAAATTGGCAGACCGCCTGGGTATTTTACCTGAGGAAATCATGGCAATGGGAGATGCCAACAACGACCTTGAAATGATTGAATTTGCTGGTTTGGGAATTGCCATGGGCAACGCCAACGAGCAGGTCAAGGCTATCGCCCAAGACATCACAGACACCAATGAGAACAACGGCGTTGCCAAGGCCATTGAAAAACATATTTTGAACAAATAAGGAGATATTATGAAATACCCAACACTCTTAGACCGCTTTTTAGTCTATGTAAAAGAAAACACCCGTTCAGACGAGCACTCAACCACCACACCTTCTACTCAAAACCAAGTTGAGTTCGCACAGAATATCCTTCTGCCTGAAATGAAACGCATCGGCTTACAGAATGTCCACTACCTGCCAAATGGTTTTGCAGTGGGAACACTCCCTGCCAACGACCCGAGTTTGACCCGTAAGATTGGCTTCATCGCCCATATGGATACGGCTGATTTCAACGCAGAAGGTGTCAATCCGCAAATCATCGAAAACTACGACGGCAATCCAATTGCTTTGGGAACTTCTGGCTATGAATTGCATCCAAAAGACTTCCCACAACTGGCCAACTATCACGGGCAAACCCTGATTACCACAGATGGTACGACCTTGCTAGGTTCTGATGACAAGTCCGGAATTGCAGAAATCATGACGGCTATCGAGTACCTAGTCCAAAATCCCGACATCAAACATTGCGAAATCCGTGTCGGTTTTGGTCCTGACGAAGAAATCGGTGTCGGTGCAGACAAGTTTGATGTGGAAGACTTTGATGTGGACTTTGCCTACACCATGGACGGTGGACCTCTTGGCGAACTCCAGTACGAAACCTTCTCAGCAGCAGGTGCCAAAATTGACTTCCTTGGACGCAATGTTCACCCTGGTTCTGCCAAAGACCAGATGATTAACGCCTTCCAGATGGCTATTGATTTCCACAATGCTCTTCCTGAAGCAGACCGTCCTGAAAAAACTGAAGGTTACGAAGGTTTCTTCCACTTGATGAACATGGAAGGTAGTGTTGATACTGCTACTACCACCTACATCATCCGTGACTTTGAGGAAGAGGATTTCCTTGCCCGCAAGCAACTTATGCTGGACATTGCTGAAAAGATGAATGCCAATTTTGATACGCCACGTGTCATCGTCAACCTGCATGACCAGTACTACAACATGAAGAAAATCATCGAAAAAGACATGACCCCAATCAACATCGCAAAAGAGGTCATGGAAAATCTGGCTATCAAGCCACTAATTGAGCCTGTCCGCGGAGGAACAGACGGCTCTAAGATTTCCTTCATGGGCATTCCAACGCCAAACATCTTCGCTGGTGGTGAAAACATGCACGGCCGCTTCGAGTTCGTCAGCCTGCAAACCATGGAAAAAGCTGTTGATGTGATTTTAGGTATTGTAGCTTACAAATAAGAAAGAAAAGTAGGTTTTCTGAAAAAATCTACTTTTTTTGAAAATTGTCCAACATAACTATTGTATTATTTAAATAATACTGTTATAATAGAACCATCAAAAAGAAATGGAGTTTTATTATGACAGAAGAAACATTTGCACAAGGTATTTTAGTTGGGCTTTGGGGAGCCGGTATGATTTTTTCACTCATTTGGTATGTCCTCGTAACTATTTCCAACTTCATCCTCTTTAAAAAAGCTGGCTATGCTGGTTGGAAATCTCTCATTCCTTTCTACAACCTATACGTCCAACAATGTATCGCCTTTGGCTATGAAAAAAGATGGTTCATTCTATTCTTACTGATTCCACTAGCAGGACCATTATATGGCATCTATCTCGTTTACAATTTTGGTCGTAGCTTCGGTTTATCAGCTGTACAAGCTATCTTCTATGTTCTTCTTACACCTATCTTTAACCTCTACATCGCCTTTAATGATGGAAGTCGTTACCAAGGTCCACAAGAATTCTTTATTGATTAATGTACAATCAAGCCCCCGCACACGCGGAGGCTTTTTTAAACGAATAGAAAAATAAGAAGAACCATCATGACTAGGCTGACCAAAATAGATAAGGAGTTAACATTGGCAGGTTCAGCTGAGCGACTCCCTAACTTTAATGCATAAATTGGGGACATGACTGAAATCGGAGAGACTAGACAGATCAGCAACATGATTTTCATCGTTTTATCAATAGGTAGAAGAAAATAAATGACTCCTGCTATTAGAATATTCGCACCCAGCCTCAAAGAGAGAAGATAGACCAATCGACTAATTTCTTGCCAATTCAATTTTAAATCAAGCAAGATTCCCAACATGAGCATGGCTAAAAAAGGATTGGCGTTACTGGCTATCGTCAGCGCAGAGATAAGTTCGCGTGGAAGTTTGATAGAGCAGACTGCTAACGATAGGCTAACTAGATAGACTACTAGTGGAACTGAGCGTGAAAGATTCTTTATAAAAGTTGCAACGGTCATTCTTTCCTGCTCTTCATCCACACCAGCTGCGATACTGTAATTCCCACCTAGAACCATGATTGCATTCCCCGCATCAAATACGATGACGCTTATGAGACTAGATAGCGGAAAAAAAGCTTGCACAAATGGGAGTGTAAAGGTTCCGATATTATAGCCTGATAACTGCATAAGACCGACGGAAGTCTGTTGACCAGACTTCTTTGCTTCCCAGTATCCCACCATATCCAAAAAAAGATTACAAAGAATCCCTAATATGAAGGGAACGTATAAATCTATAGATACTTGGGCTGTCGCTGAAGCTACAAGGAGAGAAGCTGGTAGCGTAACATTCATCACTAAGCTAGAAAAGATTCTTGCATCTTCCCTTCTAACAATCCCTTTGACTTTTAATGTATAACCTAAACCGATAACAAAGATAAAACCGAGAGCACGGGCTAATAATTCAAGTTCATTCATGAAACTAGTATAGCATATAGAAAAGAATTTTGATGATATATAAAAATTTTATATAATTGCTTGATTTTGCTAAACAATAGGTATATAATTTATATATAAAATAATTACATAAAGATAAAGAGGTGAGTTTATGTACTACCCCGTATCCTCTATCTTGATAGAATTTCTGGTATTAGCCATCGTGGAAAAGCAGGATTCCTACGGCTATGAAATCAGTCAAACCATCAAGATAGTTGCTGATATAAAGGAATCCACACTCTACCCTATTTTGAAAAAATTGGAAAAGGCTGGCTATGTCACCACCTACACCCGAGAATTTCAAGGGAGAAAGCGCAAATACTATACCATCACCCCTGCTGGACGTGAACACCTCCCCTTCCTGCAAGGTGAATGGAATAGCTACAAAGACCATATTGACGGAATTATAGAAGGGAGCTTACGAAAATGACACGCGCAGATTATTTGAACCAACTGGAACAAGCATTATTTCAACTTCATCCAAGTGCCAGACAGGAGGCTTTAGACTACTTCAATGAATACTTTGACGAAAAGGATAACGACGAGGAAGCTATTATAGAGCTAGGAACACCTGATGAAGCAGCAAAAGAAATCATTGCCAATCTACCTGAAGATGCCCTAATCACCGAGAAAGACCAAGCAAGTCCACATTCATCTAAACCATTTGATTTCAACTTTGATTTTGATTTTCAATTTGACTGGGAGAATTTTTTCAACAATTTCAAACATTCAGCCTATCAAGCTAGGGAAAGAATTAAATTGACGGCGAAAATCGAAGAATTACCTGAGTTTTCAAATCTACAGATTTCGCTCGAAGATCAGGCCCTTAGTGTTCAAAGTTACGACGGAGAAGCTGTCTTATTGCACAATCCTATTTCAGAAGATGGTAGCTACCAGGCTTTTGACTATCAACTAGTCCAAGATAGTTTGTACATATCTAGCAAGCCTACCCCTAATCACCTCTACTTCTCAAACAATCAAACCAGCTCTGCTATTCTCAAAATCCCTAAAAAACTCCTGCCCCTTACTAGTCTCAATCTGAAAACAACAGATAGCAGTCTAACAATAGTGGACGTGCAAGTATGCGATCAGATGGTCGTTAATGCAAAAGATAGCAGTATCAGCATGACGAAAGTGAGCTGCCCAAGCTCTGCTCTACGGTTAGAAGACTCTACACTAACTATCTCAGATGGACAGCTGAGCGAGTTAAAATTGGAAGCCAGCGATGCTGTTATCACTCTCTCAAGCATGAGCCTTTCAGATGCAAGGATAACATTAGAAGACTGTGTCTGGAAGTTGAAGGATTTTGTCCTTGAAAAGAGCCTTAACTGCCAGGCTGAAGATTCTGTCTTAACCTATAAACCAAGTACAGACATCAGTTTGGACATCTGGGAGGAAGATTCTAGCCTTAAACTTCCAAAGGATAAGGCGTTTACAATGATGAAAGAGGGTGACATTACTCATCTCAGCTACAAGCAAGAAAATAGCCCTGCTCAGCTAGTTATTCATTGTCAAGACTGCCAGCTTAGTGTTGGATAAAGGAGGTTTCCATGAATCGCAAGGAATATTTACAGAATCTCGAGAAATATCTCAAAAACCTATCAAAAGAAGATTTTCAAGATACCTTGGACTATTTCAATGAATATTTTGACGAAAAGGAAAACGATGAGCAAGCTATTCAAGAGCTAGGCAGTCCAAAAGAAGCAGCCCATGAAATCCTAGCCAATCTCTATGATAAAGAGAAGACTGAGGATAAGCCAAATACCCGCAATATGGTCTGGCTGACCATCCTCTCTATCCTTGCCGCCCCAATCGGCGTCCCCCTAGCAATCACCTTGGTCGCCCTCTTCATCACCCTTCTCCTAATCATCTTTAGCCTCTTTCTGCTCCTTATCTCACTCTGGATTGTCCTCCTCAGTCTGGCAATCGCCCAGCTACTCCTCGCCTTTGACCTCTTCACACTATCATGGTCTACCTCCCTCCTCTTCACAGGCCTGGCCCTCATCTGCTTGGCCTTCACTCTATTGGGTAGTAAATTCACTCTAGACCTTGGAAACAAAACCTTCTTGCTTGTTTTACATTGGGTACAAAAAAAGATTCGCAAAGGAGGCTATTATGAAACAGCTTAAACCATTTACGAAAATCAGTCTGGGCCTGTTAACCATGGGGACCATTCTCAGCCTCATCGGCTACTTTGCTGGTGGTTGGACAAATATGAAAACTGTTGCAGAAAACTATTTTCAGCCCCAAACGGCAAGCTTTACGGATATTCGTTCTATAGAGGTCAATGAAAAACTGTCCATTATGCCCTCGCCTGACAACCAATTCCACCTCCACTACTATCGAAATCAGCATAAAGACATCGACCTCCTCAGCCACCAAGTCCAAGATGGAAAATTAACCATTTCTAGTGCCTATCAAGGCATCGTTACTTATGATGGTTTACTCGAACCTATCTTAAATCTTGTCAATGACCAGAATGTTGCCTACTACCAACCTGTCTTACAGGTCCCTAAAAATAGCACAATCGAAACACTCTCAGGCAACCTTCAAGGAGACCTTTATCTGGATAAAGTAACTATTCAAAATCTTGAACTCACTGTAGAAGATGGGGATATGTTGATTGAAAACAGTCAACTCAGCTTTGCTCATTTGTCACACCTCAATGGAGAAGTAGCAATCAATCATTCCACATTAATAAGTCCGAAAGACATTTCCGATACTGTTGGCAGTAGCTTAACGATTGAGGATGGGGATTTTAAAGCTGAAAACCTAAAACTAGAAGGAAGACATAGTATCAGTAATTACGGTGGTTCAATCGACATTTCTCTTCATTCCAAAACAAAAACTGACATCCATATAGATGCCAGTCAAAATAATCTGGGAATTGACCTTCCAACCTATTCCAATCCCCAAGCCACTAATTACCTCTATATCTCTACACTAGATGGAGAACTGAATATTCAGTAATTGCAAAAAGCCCTCCTCACGGAAGGCTTTTTAACTTATTTAAACAACAAAATAGAAATCAAGGCCAAGATAGCTGGTCCACCTTGGGTTAAGATGATTTTTGGACTTGCTGTAATAGCACCATAAGCTGCTGCAGCAATAACATATAGAACAAAAATGCTTGTAATTTCTAAATTACCAGTAAAAATACCGTAGAACAAGAAAACCGCCAACAAGCCATTATAAATTCCTTGATTCTTGAACAAGGCAGTCACAGACTTACGTTGTAATTCTTCCTTCTCCATATTGAATACACGACTAGTAGAGTCTGAATGGGTCGCAAAGGTTTCCAAATACATGATATATAGGTGCTCAATAGCTACGATACTAGCTAGAATAGTGGTAAAAATAGACATAATGTCTCCTCTCAAAAAATTATATAGGTAGATTTTGCAAGCCAATCAATAGTTTATCAAGAGTGGCTAGGAATTGCTCGCTCTCCTCAACAGTTAGAATCTGATTCATCGAAGTTTTGATAGCTTGGTGGTGGGCAGAAGGATTCGTGATTAGCGCTTCTCTAGCCTGCTCAGTTGGCCAGACAAGTACTTCTCTCTGATTGTCAGGATTTCGCTTGCGAATAATATAGCCGCTCACTTCCAACAATTTGAGATGACGCGTAACCGCTGCGCGGTCTATCTGAAGCCGCTCCTGCAAAGCCAACTGATGCAGGGGTGCATCTTTTAGTAATGTTTGCAATATTGAATAGCGTGTCAAACTGATTCCCAACTGCTTTTCAAAAAGATTGGAAATCGTCTCATCTGCCACTTTCAATCTGTATAACAAATCTTCCATTTCTTGCATTATCTACCTCTTTTGATTGATTAATCAATCATTGATAAGTCAATTATACTACAATCCGAACAATTTTCAACTATTTTGCCTATCTATTAAAAAAATATGTTGCCTACACCTATATTTTGTTATAATTAAGAAAATAACTAGCAGAGGGATGGGACTTACTTATGGAAAACACTCCTAGACTAAACTTGGTCATAGACGTGCTCATGCTCGCTGGTGCGATTTTGGCACAAAGCGGTGCAGAAATTCACCGAGTTGAAGATACCATGATTCGGATTGCACATTCACAAGGAATTGAACAGGCCAATGTCCTTGCCATCCCTGCTGCTATCTTTTTCTCCATCGACCATACGAATATTTCGCGTATGAAACGCATTGTCAATTCAAATTACGATATGCAGAAAGTTTGTGACGTCAACCAAATCTCCCGTTCCCTAGCCAATGAAGAAATCAGCCTAGAAGAAGCTTGGAGCCAATTAAATGCAATCAAACTACAAAAGCCACCTTATAACAATATCCAAATAACCTTGGCTGCCGTAGTAGCCGCACCTTTTTTTACCATCATGTTCGGAGGTTCTCTTTTAGATGCAGCAGGTGCTGTCCTCGCAACAGCTTTAGCTTTCCCTATCTCACTAATTGTCGAGCGCTATATTGGAATTGATTTTGTCACCACCTTCGTTGGCGCCTTTGTCTTCTCACTCACCTCTTATTTATTAAGCGCAACCACTACTCTCCCCATTAATCCTAACCTGATTAATGCGGGGGCAGTCATGCCTTTTGTACCAGGGATTGCTTTTACAAATGCTGTAAGAGACCTCATGACCAATCATATCAATACAGGGATGACCAAATTTTTCCAAACTGCGCTTATTATCTTATCGCTCGGTGCAGGTACAACTGTGGCCTTTATGCTTGTGAGGTAATCTATGACACCAGTTCACTTCTTATTACAGGCACTCGCCTCTTATATCGCTATTGCAGCCTTCTTAATTGTTCTCAATGTTCAAAGAAAAATGCTGGTCCCTGGTGGACTCCTAGGCATGCTTGTTTGGCTTATTTATCTTTTACTATTGGAACCAACAAATGTCTTGATTGCTACCTTTTTCGCGGCAATTATCGGATCCTGTGTCAGTCAAATCATGAGTATTTGGTTAAAAACACCCTCCGTCATCTTTTCATTGGCTATACTTGCACCACTTGTTCCAGGCTATCGAGCCTACATGACCACGACTTATTTCGTTTCTGGGGACCACGCTCAAGCCCTAACCAATATCACTACCGTCTTAACTTTAGCCTTAGTCATTCCCATCGGTATGGCCAGCGGAACAATATTATTACGCCTTTATAAGGTTCTTCGAACCGGCAAAAAAGCAGCCTAACCCCTTGAAAATAAGGGGCCTTTTTGTTAAAATGAAAACTTATCAAAGGAGATGCTATGAACCAAAACGTAACCAATCTAAAACTTGCTGAACGTGGTGCCTTGCTATCTATCGGTGCCTATATTGTCTTATCAGGTATCAAACTCGTTGCAGGACAGCTCTTTCATTCAGATGCCTTACGAGCAGATGCCTTCAATAATATTTCTGATATTATCGGTAATATCGCTGTACTTGTTGGACTAAAAATGGCACAGAAACCAGCTGATACCGATCATAAATTTGGACACTGGAAAATGGAAGACTTGGCAAGCTTGATTACATCCTTCATCATGTTTGTCGTTGGTTTCCAAGTACTCTATGATACCCTCCAAAAACTAATCAGCAATTCTTCTATCGAAGTAGACATTATGGGGGCCATTGTCGGAATTTTTTCTGCACTAGTTATGTTAGCTGTTTATTTATATAATAACCGCTTGGCAAAAAAAGTACGTTCCAAGGCCTTAGAAGCAGCTGCCAAGGATAATCTATCCGATGCAGTCACTTCCATAGGAACTTCTATCGCGATCTTTGCTGCGGCATTCAACTTCCCTATTGTCGATAAAATTGCAGCCATCATCATTACCTTCTTTATCCTAAAAACAGCCTACGATATTTTTATGGAAAGCTTCTTTACCCTATCCGATGGATTTGATGAAAACTTATTGAAAAAGTACGAGGAAGATATTCTCAAACTCCCAAAAATCGTTTCTGTCAAATCACAACGTGGTCGGACTTATGGAGCCAATATCTACCTTGATGTTGTTTTAGAAATGAATCCAGACTTATCCGTTTATGAAAGTCATGAAGTGACTGAGCAGGTTGAGCAACTCCTAACACTCAAACATGGAGTTTTTGATGTGGATATTCACGTAGAACCATCTGAAATTCCACACGATGAGATGTATGAGCATGTGTACGACAAACTCTTCCGTTTTGAAACAGAGATACAAGCACATGCTAATGGGTATGAAGAATTGATTGACGACCAGTATCTCTTAATTGATGCCAAAGGCCGCTATCGAAATAAAACTCAGATGCTTGCCGACCACCCCATCCAAACTACGTATTTATCCAATTACCAAATGACCTCCATTAGCCAAAAATCAAAATTAGTTACGTTTGAAATTGCTGATTATGTTCATACGTCACTTTGGCGCCGTCATGAAAATTGGACTGTTATTTTCCACCAGATTTCAAAGAAACAAGCCTAGTCGAATGACTGGCTTTTCCTTTACCTTAAATTTTGGTTTTAAAAAAAGAGCACATGGCTCTTTTTCTTATATTATTAGTTTTTTACTGCATCGGTTGCAACATCCTCACCAAACCATTTTTGGGAGATTTCTTGGAATTTACCTTCTTTATATAATTCAGCAAACGCCTTATTAATGTTTTCTACGAGTGTCGTATCTGATTTACGAGCACCGACTGCGAAGGCTTCATTTTCAAAACCTGCATCAATGATGTTGTAATCTGAGATAATTCCCTCTTGTTGCAAGTAATAATTTGCATACACACGGTCAATCAAAAGGCCATCAATACGATCGTTTTTCAAGTCAATCAAGGCTTCATTGAAGGTCGCATACTGACTTGCATCGTTATTTTGAACAATATCTTTCAAAATAGCTGGTTGTGATTCAAATACTGAATAGCCAGATGAACCTGCTTGTGCACCTAAAATCTTATCCTTCATATCAGATACTTGGCTAATATTGGAAGATTTTTTAGTTACAAGAACTTGTTGGTTATCCATATAGGGATTTGTGAAAAGAACTTTTTCCTTACGCTCATCTGTAATAGAATAACCATTCCAAATCAAATCAATATTCCCGTTATTCAATTCAGTTTCTTTCAAGTCCCAGTCAATTGGTTGCCATTTTACAGTAATTCCATATTTTTCAAAGACTGCATTAGCCAAGTCAATATCGAAACCTGTGTAAGAACCATCTGTCTGTTCAAATCCCATTGGGACAAAGGTCTTATCAAAGCCAATCGTAACCGATTTTTCAGACTCGTAGGCTGTCCAATTATCAGACTTAGTAGCCGAATCATTGGAGCCACAAGCAGCAAGAGTTAAAGAAGTTACAAGAGCAAGAGCTCCAAGCATCATTTTTTTAATATTCATCATCATATTTGTTCCTTTTCTTAGTGTTTCGGTTCAATTTTGATGATTTCATCTGCGATATTCTCAGCAAACTGCATATCATGGGTGACCACAATTTGCGTGATTCCAGTAGCCCTATTTTCAAGAATCAGTTTCTCAACTTCTTTTCTTAATTCAGGGTCTAGGGCCGAAGTTGGTTCATCATAGCCGATAATCTCAGGATCAATCATCATCGCACGCGCCAAGGCCACACGTTGTTTCTGTCCGCCCGATAATGAAAATGGGTAGGCAGTTGCATGGTTAGCAAGTCCAAGAGTATCCAAGAGTTTAAGGGCCTTGTCTTCCGCCTCTGAACGCGACATATTTTGCGTTTTCATAGGAGAGAGAACCAAGTTTTCCAATACAGATAGGTGCGGGAAAAGCTGGAAGTCCTGGAAGACAAAGCCCAGCAAATGTCGTTTTCCCAACTCCTCTAATGGCAGTTCTTGACCATTATACATCAAAGTTCCTGAATCAATAGTCTCTAAACCAGCCAACATCCGTAAAAGAGTTGTCTTACCACCGCCAGATTGACCAACGATGGCAACAATTTTCCCTTCTGGAATGACCAAATCATAGTTGGAGAAAATCTGTTTATCTTCAAAGCGTTTTGACAAATTGCGTAACTCTAACATGACTTCCTCCTATCTATAATAATCAAATTTCTTTTCTACTTGTTTAGAAATCAGTGTTACCGCACCGATCATCAATAGGTATATTGCACCTGCGATAAACATAGGTGCCAAGCTGGCATCACGATTGGCCGCAGTACGACTAGCCAACAACAAATCGCTAACCCCAAGTGCATAGACCAAAGAAGTATCCTTTACCAAAGTCATGACTTCATTGAAAACACTTGGCAGAACAATTTTCACAACCTGTGGTAAGACAATGTAGCGAATGGTCTGAACAGGGGTAAATTTCAATACCTTAGCAGCTTCGTACTGACCTTTTGGAATAGCTTCAATACCACCACGGAAAATTTCAGAGAAATAGGCCGCATAGTTGAGCGTAAAGGCCAGAATCACAGCAGGCATTCGATCAAATGTAATACCCACACTTGGTAAGACGTAATAAACAAAAATTAATTGTAAAAGCAAGGGGGTTCCTCGCATAATTAATACATAGAAATGCAGTAACCATTGTAAGGGTTTAAATTTAATCTGCATTAAAAAAGCGAAAACAGCTCCTAACGGCAAGGATAATATCAATAGGTTCTGTTGCAAAGTTTTAAATAAAGAATAAAATCCCTTACGGTATCTATGATTTAAGCTGGGATTCCCAATAATACCTTGATTTCAGTACAGACCGAAAACCCGA
>NZ_JANFME010000050.1:0-1325 GCF_029616525.1 Streptococcus suis
GATTCAGAGATTGACTCTGAAACTGATTCGCTAATTGATTCTGATACAGATTCTGAAATTGATTCACTCACTGATTCAGAAATTGACTCTGATGTAGACTCAGAAATTGATTCAGATACAGATTCTGAAATTGATTCACTTACTGACTCTGAGATAGATTCTGATACAGATTCTGAAATTGATTCACTTACTGACTCAGAGATAGATTCAGATACGGATTCTGAAATCGATTCGCTTACTGACTCAGAGATTGACTCTGATGTAGATTCAGAGATAGATTCTGATACAGATTCTGAAATTGATTCACTTACTGACTCTGAGATGGATTCAGATACGGATTCTGAAATCGACTCGCTTACTGACTCAGAGATGGACTCAGATGTAGATTCAGAGATAGATTCTGATACAGATTCTGAAATTGATTCACTTACTGACTCGGAGATAGATTCAGAGACGGATTCTGAAATCGATTCGCTTACTGACTCGGAGATAGACTCTGATACAGATTCTGAAATTGATTCGCTTACTGACTCAGAAATTGACTCTGATGTAGACTCAGAAATAGATTCGCTTACTGACTCAGAGATAGACTCTGATACAGATTCAGAAATTGATTCAGATACAGATTCTGAAATTGACTCACTTACTGATTCAGAGATAGACTCTGATGTAGATTCTGATACAGATTCTGAAATTGATTCACTTACTGACTCGGAGATAGATTCTGATACGGATTCTGAAATTGATTCGCTTACTGACTCAGAAATTGACTCTGATGTAGACTCAGAAATAGATTCACTTACTGACTCTGAGATAGATTCAGATACGGATTCTGAAATTGATTCACTCACTGATTCAGAGATAGACTCAGATGTAGATTCAGAGACTGACTCAGAAATTGATTCAGATACTGATTCGCTGATGGACTCTGATGTAGATTCAGATACAGATTCTGAAATTGACTCACTCACTGATTCAGAGATTGACTCAGATGTAGATTCTGAGATTGATTCTGAAACTGACTCAGAAATTGATTCAGATACAGATTCTGAAATCGATTCGCTTACTGATTCAGAGATTGACTCTGAAACTGATTCGCTAATTGACTCTGATACTGATTCTGAGATTGATTCAGATACAGACTCGCTTACTGACTCTGAAACTGATTCTGAGATTGATTCAGAAACTGATTCGCTGATGGACTCAGATGTAGATTCCGAGATAGATTCTGATACAGATTCTGAAATTGACTCACTCACTGATTCAGAGATTGATTCTGAAACTGACTCAGAAATTGATTCAGATACAGATTCTGAAATTGATTC
>NZ_JANFME010000051.1:0-1295 GCF_029616525.1 Streptococcus suis
GTATCAGAATCAATCTCTGAATCTACATCTGAGTCTATCTCTGAATCAGTGAGTGAGTCAATTTCAGAATCTGTATCAGAATCTATCTCTGAATCTACATCAGAGTCCATCTCAGAGTCAGTAAGCGAATCGATTTCAGAATCCGTATCTGAGTCTATCTCTGAATCAGTAAGTGAGTCAATTTCAGAATCTGTATCAGAATCTATCTCTGAGTCTACATCAGAGTCCATCTCTGAGTCAGTAAGCGAATCAATTTCAGAATCCGTATCAGAATCTATCTCAGAGTCAGTAAGTGAATCAATTTCAGAATCTGTATCAGAATCTATCTCTGAATCTACATCTGAGTCCATCTCTGAGTCGGTAAGCGAATCGATTTCAGAATCCGTCTCTGAATCTATATCAGAGTCAGTAAGTGAATCAATTTCTGAATCTGTATCAGAATCTATCTCTGAATCTACATCAGAGTCCATCTCTGAGTCAGTAAGCGAATCGATTTCAGAATCCGTATCTGAATCTATCTCTGAATCTACATCAGAGTCCATCTCTGAGTCAGTAAGCGAATCGATTTCAGAATCCGTATCTGAATCTATCTCTGAGTCAGTAAGCGAATCAATTTCAGAATCTGTATCAGAATCTATCTCTGAATCTACATCTGAGTCTATCTCTGAATCAGTGAGTGAATCAATTTCAGAATCCGTATCTGAATCTATCTCCGAGTCAGTAAGCGAATCTATTTCTGAGTCTACATCAGAGTCTATCTCTGAATCAGTAAGTGAGTCAATTTCAGAATCTGTATCAGAATCAATCTCTGAATCTACATCAGAGTCAATCTCTGAATCAGTGAGTGAGTCAATTTCAGAATCTGTATCAGAATCTATCTCAGAGTCAGTAAGCGAATCAATTTCTGAGTCTACATCAGAGTCCATCTCTGAGTCAGTAAGCGAGTCGATTTCAGAATCCGTATCTGAATCTATCTCCGAGTCAGTAAGTGAATCAATTTCAGAATCTGTATCAGAATCTATCTCTGAATCTACATCTGAGTCCATCTCTGAGTCAGTAAGCGAATCAATTTCAGAATCCGTATCAGAATCTATCTCTGAGTCAGTAAGTGAATCAATTTCAGAATCAGTATCAGAATCAATCTCTGAATCTACATCAGAGTCAATTTCCGAGTCAGTAAGCGAATCTATTTCTGAGTCTACATCAGAGTCAATTTCTGAATCAGTGAGTGAATCAATTTCAGAATCTGTATCAGAATCAATTAGCGAATCAGTTTCAGAGTCAATCTCTGAATC
>NZ_JANFME010000052.1:0-983 GCF_029616525.1 Streptococcus suis
AATTCTGTAACATATTCCGTGAATTTGTCAAGTAGAGCAACAATTTCTTTTTGAATTTTTAGGGGTGGGAGGGGGATTTGAAAAGTTCTCATCTTTGATAAAGAAATTATTGGAAAACTTCCCTCACTTATCCCTTTTTTCATATCATCACTAAGGACTTGCAAATAATAAAATAAAAATTTAATATCCAACTTCTCTCTATGTAAATTCTTAGGGATGACCGCAGTAATCTGTTGATTGCATAAAAATGGAACTGTTATGAGAGCAACCTCTCCAATCGTTGCAGTTGTCGAAACAATAAGAGAGTTGGCTGGAAATACTTTTCTGTTTTTAACAGCACCATCAGTAACATGTTGTATTGAATCAGAAAGAACACGACCATTTTTCCTAATGTCTTCCAGTCGAAACCATGGTACAGTTCCATTTTCCCAAAATTCTTTCTTAGCTTTTGAAGGCGTATAACCATTCTTTAATTCACAAACCTCCCCCAACTCTTTCCACTCAACTCCATTTGGACAGTAATCTTGTAGCATCTTTTCGATATAGTTCATACTAGCATCCTTTCATACGCCCACTTTGTCGTTGCAAGGAGGCAAAGTTATGAATTTGCCATATTTCCCACCTCAAACAGTCACTCCCCTGACTGTTTGAGCCATTAGAGCAGAGTTCAGCTATCATTTCTTCTATTTTGGTCATTTTTTCTCTCCCTCTTGAGCTGTTTTTTCTAGGTGTTTGATGTGGGCTAGGTAGTCTTTTTCGACTTGACTGAGGGTCTTGGCTTTATATTTTCGGTACTCTTGACTGACTTTTTCTGTCATCTGCTCGCGGGATATAGTTCCTGCATGGGTCAGGAGATCCTCACCCGTTGCCAGTAGAATCCGATCCACGTGCTGGATCCAATCTGCCATGGTCATGACAATCTGACGTTGGGCCTGCCTCTCGGCAAAGTCCAAATACCCCGATACCAACTGATTGAGACCTTG
>NZ_JANFME010000053.1:0-863 GCF_029616525.1 Streptococcus suis
CCCTGTTAGATACGGTAGTCGCTTAGCAATTTGGGAGTTTAGCTCAGCTGGGAGAGCATCTGCCTTACAAGCAGAGGGTCAGCGGTTCGATCCCGTTAACTCCCATAGGTCCCGTAGTGTAGCGGTTATCACGTCGCCCTGTCACGGCGAAGATCGCGGGTTCGATTCCCGTCGGGACCGTTGAAACGAATCAATCATATGTTTCAAGTAATGTAATTAAGTAAAGACTCGTTAGCTCAGTTGGTAGAGCAATTGACTTTTAATCAATGGGTCGCTGGTTCGAGCCCAGCACGAGTCATATGCGGGTTTGGCGGAATTGGCAGACGCACCAGATTTAGGATCTGGCGCTTTCGGGCGTGGGGGTTCAAGTCCCTTAACCCGCATAGTATAGAAATAGGCCGGCTTAGCTCAGTTGGTAGAGCATCTGATTTGTAATCAGAGGGTCGCGTGTTCAAGTCATGTAGCCGGCATTAGGAAAGATTGCGAACGTAGTTCAGTGGTAGAACACCACCTTGCCAAGGTGGGGGTCGCGGGTTCGAATCCCGTCGTTCGCTTTGAGAGGCCGGGGTGGCGGAACTGGCAGACGCACAGGACTTAAAATCCTGCGATGGCAACATCGTACCGGTTCGATTCCGGTCCTCGGCATGAAGATTATAATAGTTAGCACCCTTAGCTCAACTGGATAGAGTACCTGACTACGAATCAGGCGGTTAGAGGTTCGAATCCTCTAGGGTGCATCACTCGCTTAATGGAGACGTTAGGGGAGCTTTATTTTTAATAGTATCGGGAAGTAGCTCAGCTTGGTAGAGTACTTGGTTTGGGACCAAGGTGTCGCAGGTTCGAATCCTGTCTTCCCGATTATA
>NZ_JANFME010000054.1:0-748 GCF_029616525.1 Streptococcus suis
TCACAAGCAACCTGAGCTGTATAAGCAAATACTTCTTCGCTTTCTCATTTTGTAGGCTCAGGCTGAAAAGGTTCCCCGAACCTTTTCACTGGTCCCCTTTATGAAACAAACCACTTTCTGGGTCGGTTGTAGAAATTTTCTTAGCGACGGGTCCCTCCTCTTTTGCGGGACCTAGCGGCTTTTTTGCGTGCTTCACTCTGTCTCTATTGATTTCAATCTCTAGCTGGTCACTCATAAACTTGGCTTGCTTTTCAATTTCACGATTGATGAATTTACGATTATTCGCCGCAACCTTGATATGGGTCCCGTCAATGAAAATTTCTGTTGGATCTATGAAGCCTGCATTGACGCAGAGACCTAAGATATGGGTGAAAATGCCTTCAATAACTTGTCTATCTTGAAAACGACGGACATAGTTCTTTCCGTAGGTAGTGAAATGAGGCACCTTATCATCCAGTCGAAGACCAAGAAACCAACGGTAGGCAGTGTTGACTTCGATTTCCTTAATGGTTTGACGCATGGAACGAATGCCGAAGAGACACTGAAGGATTGGAATTTTAATGAGCAGAATAGGGTCAAGACTAGGACGCCCTGTATCATCGCTATAGCTATCTGCGACTAAGTCATAGATAAAGGAGAAGTCAATAGCTTCCTCTATTTGACGAAGGAGATGATCTTGAGGAACAAGGTCATCTAAACTGTAGAAACCAAATTGACCGCGATTGTAGTCTGGATTTTCTTTGTGTAA
>NZ_JANFME010000055.1:0-731 GCF_029616525.1 Streptococcus suis
CTTACTGACTCTGAGATAGATTCAGATACGGATTCGCTGATTGATTCTGATACAGATTCTGAAATTGATTCTGAAACTGACTCTGAGATGGACTCTGATGTAGATTCAGAGATAGATTCTGATACAGATTCTGAAATTGATTCGCTTACTGACTCAGAGATAGATTCAGATACGGACTCGCTGACTGATTCTGATACTGACTCAGAAACTGATTCTGATACTGATTCTAAAATTGATTCAGATACAGACTCGCTTACTGATTCAGATACGGATTCTGAGATTGATTCAGATACAGACTCAGAGATTGACTCAGAGACGGATTCGCTGATTGATTCAGAGATGGACTCAGAAACTGATTCTGAAATTGACTCTGATACAGATTCTGAGATTGATTCAGAAACTGATTCTGATACTGACTCTGAAATTGATTCTGATACCGATTCAGATGCTGACTCAGAGATAGACTCTGATACAGATTCAGAAATTGATTCAGATACAGACTCAGAGATGGACTCAGAGACGGATTCGCTGATTGATTCTGATACGGATTCAGACACTGACTCTGAAACTGATTCTGAGATTGATTCAGAAACTGATTCGCTGATGGACTCAGATGTAGATTCAGAGATAGATTCTGATACAGATTCTGAAATTGACTCACTCACTGATTCAGAGATTGATTCTGAAACTGACTCAGAAATTGATTCAGATACAGATTCTGAAATTGATTC
>NZ_JANFME010000056.1:0-534 GCF_029616525.1 Streptococcus suis
ACTTTGATGAGATTATTTGTAGCTTCCAGTTTGGCGTTGGAATAGGGCAATTCTAGGGCGTTTAAAACCTTGTCTTTATCCTTTAGAAATGTCTTAAATACCGTCTGGAAAATAGGATTAACATTGGCTATTTCCAGTTCGATAAGGTCAAAGAAATGAACTGAGTTTTTCTCTTGGAAATGGAACAAGAGAAATTGATAGAGTTCATAGTGCTGTCGGAGTTCATCTGAGTAGGATAGGAGTTTTTCTAGAATTTCCTTGTTAGTCAAATGCATTCGAAACATAGGGCGATAAAATCGTTTATCGCTGAGTTTACGGCTATCTTGTTGTATCAATTTCCAGTAACGTTTCAAGGCTCGGTATTCGTGCGATTTTCTGTCGAATTGATTCATAATCTGAATACGGACACGGTTCATAGCCCGGCTGAGGTGTTGTACGATATGAAAGCGATCAAGTACTATCTTGGCATTTGGAAATAGTTGCTTAGCAAGTTGATAATAGGGACTAAACATATCCATGGTAATGACTTTGACT
>NZ_JANFME010000006.1:0-91596 GCF_029616525.1 Streptococcus suis
AGAGAAAAGCATGCAAAAAAGCCGCTAGGGCCCGCAAAAGAGGAGGGACCCATCGCTAAGAAAATTTCTACAACTGACCCTGAAAGTGGCTGGTTTCATAAAGGGGAACCTTTTCAGCCTGAGCCTAGAAATAAGAAAGCGAAGGAAGTATTTGCTTATACAGCTCAGGTTGCTTGTGACAAGCATGGTTGGGCTCTGGCTTATAGCGTGGAGGCTGGCAATGTCCATGACAGCCAGGCCTTTCCTGTACTCTTCGCTAAACTCCAACCCTTTCAGCCTAGCTTTCTCGTTGCCGATTCTGGCTATAAGACCCAAAGTATCGCTCGCTTCCTCCTAGAACAAGAGATTACTCCAGTCTTTCCGTATACACGACCGAAAGGAAAGAAAGGGAAACTACGCTCGAAGGATTTTGTCTATGATGAATACTATGACTGTTATATCTGTCCTGAGAATCAGGTCTTAACCTATCGCACTACAACCAGAGAAGGTTATCGGGAATATAAGAGTGACTCAGCTATCTGTGCTACTTGTCCACTTCTATCAATTTGTACAGAAAGCAAGAACAAGCAGAAAGTGGTAACTCGACACATTTGGAAAGAGGCTTTAGAAAGCTGTGAAGAGATTCGGCACAGGAAAGGTATGAAGGAGCTCTACCAGAAGCGGAAAGAAACCATTGAACGCCTCTTTGGGACAGCCAAAGAGTACCACAATCTTCGTTATACAAGAGAGAAAGGTAAGTCCAAAATGGAAGATAAGGTTGGACTGACTTTGGCGTGTTTAAATCTAAAGAAATTGGTAAAAATGAGGGCAGGGAAGCCTTTTTATTTTGTCCAAATAGCCACTATTCTGGCAAAAAGACGGACTATCAGACCAATAAACAGAAAAAGACAAACATCAAGCGAGATGTTTGTCTTCAATCTGAAAGTTCCAAGAGGACCTTTTTGATTATTTTACTGTACGAACACGCATAGTGTTTGTTGAACCTGCAACACCTACAGGCACACCAGCAACGATAATAATATCATCTCCTGCTTCAACAAGACCTTGCTCTTTGGCAATGCGTTCAGCCAAATCAAACATATCGTCAGTTGAATCTGGACGGTTTGTTACAACCGGGATAACACCCCAGTTAAGCATCAATGATTTTTGTACTTTCTCAGTAAATGTTACTGCCAAGATGTCAGCATCTGGACGGTATTTAGAGATTGAACGAGCTGAGTAACCAGTTTCAGTAACTGTTACAACCAACTTGATGTTCATTGAGTGACAAGCATCTTTTACTGCAGATGCAATAACTTCTGTTTTAGATGCACGGTTAAAGTGATCAGAGTTCAAACGACCGTATTCGTCAAGAAGAGTTTGTGCGTTTTTAGCAATAGTTGCCATTGTACGAACTGATTCAACTGGATATTTACCGTTTGCAGACTCACCTGAAAGCATTGTTGCGTCAGTACCGTCGATAACTGCGTTGAATACGTCAGATACTTCAGAACGAGTTGCACGTGGTTTTTCAGTCATTGTTTCCAACATGTTTGTTGCTGTGATAACTGCTTTACCAGCTGCATTCACTTTAGTGATGATCATTTTTTGGTAAACTGGAACCATTTCAAATGGTACTTCGATACCCATGTCACCACGAGCAATCATGATACCATCTGAAGCTTCAATGATTTCATCAATATTGTCGATACCTTGTTGGTTTTCGATTTTTGAGAACAATTGAACGTGCTCATTACCAGTTTCTTTAAGAATGTTACGAACTTCTTCAACATCTTTTGCTGAACGAACGAATGAAATTGCGATGAAGTTCAAACCTTGTTCCAAACCGAAACGGATATCAGCGTTGTCGCGGTCAGCAAGAGCTGGGAAAGGAATTTTTGTGTAAGGAATGTTTACACCTTTTTGTTTAGCGATAACACCGTCGTTTTCAACTTCAACAACAAATTCACGTTTTTCAGCATCTTTTTCGATTACTTTAAGACCAAGTTTACCATCGTCAACAAGAACTTGTTTACCAACTTCAACATCGTCAAATACATCCAAACCACCAGCAACGTTCAATGCAATCACTTCGCGAGTTGATTTAATGCCTTGTTTAGTTGCTACGCGGATTTTTTCACCAGTTGTGTATGAAAACTCTTTTGCATCACCTTCAAACAATTCTGTACGGATTTCTGGACCCTTTGTATCCAACAAGAAACCAACTTTTTTACCAGCAATTTCTTCTGCACGGCGTACAGTTGCCATACGCTCACCTTGTTCTTGGTGGTCACCATGTGAGAAGTTGAAACGGAATACGTTTGCACCTTCGGTAATCAATTGAGCAATTTTCTGTGCTGATGCTTCTACATCAAGGCTTTCACCCCAGTAACCATCATCACCGAATTTTTTTCCACCACGGATTTCTACCGCTGGACCAAGGGTTGCAACAATTTTAACACGTTTGTTCATCTTAACAAAACTCCTTTTATTTCAATGGTCTTATGACCCTTAATAACACTTTAATGAAATGTCAAATTAGATTGACAAGTTACGGTTCAATTCAGCCAAATCCAAATCTGCTTTATGTGGATTGTTCACGACAATCTTACCTTCTGCAGTCAAGCTGAACAATGCACCTTCTTCTGCAGTTCCAAGAATTGGATTTTCAACCATTTGCTCGTTACGGATACCTACTGCAAGACCTCCACGGCCTTCTTTAAGCAATTTAACGGCATGAGCACCCATACGTGAAGCGAGTACTCGATCACGCGCTGTTGGAGAACCACCACGTTGGATATGACCAAGTTCTGTCACACGAAGATCACTTGTATCGCCTGCTGCTTTCAATTCTTCAGCAAACTGTGCAGCTGGCATAACACCTTCAGCTAAAACAATGATGCTATGTTTCTTACCATTGTCGTAGCCCGCTTTAATACGGTCAACAATATCGTTGATATTGAAGTCTTCTTCTGGAACAACGATAACATCTGCACCAGAAGCAATACCAGCCCAAAGAGCGATGTCTCCCGCATGACGTCCCATTACTTCAACAACGAAAGTACGACGGTGACTTGATGAAGTATCGCGGATTTTATCAATCGCATCCATAGCAGTTGTTACAGCTGTATCAAAACCGATTGTAAAATCTGTACCCACGATGTCGTTATCAATTGTACCAGGTACACCAATAGCTGGGAAACCATGCTCCGTCAAGCGCATTGCTCCGTGGTAAGAACCATCACCACCGATAACAACTACACCTTCGATACCATGTTTTTTCAATTGCTCAATCCCTTTAAGTTGCCCTTCTAATTTGGCAAATTCTGGATAACGAGCTGAACCAAGGAATGTTCCTCCACGTGAAATAATATCACCTACAGAACGTGCAGACAATTCATGGATATCACCCGCAACCATACCTGCGTAACCTTCGTTGATTCCATAAACTTCCATTCCTTCTGAAATTGCTTGGCGAACAACTGCACGAATAGCAGCGTTCATACCAGGGGCATCACCACCACTGGTCAAAACAGCAATACGTTTCATTCGTTAATGCTCCTTTAACTTTTCATTTTAACTGCCCTATTATAACATACTTAGCCTAAACTTGCTTGACTTTTTGCTATTTTTTTATCGAAAAATCGTTTTCATAACAAATTCACTTAACTCTTCTTCTAATTGAGGCGTTTTCATAACCATGTGGTGCTCAGCCTGAATTGTCTGATTACTATCTTGATAATGAAGTACTACTGGAATGCTTCCTCTATATTTATCCAAAATACGAGCAACAGCATAATCGTGTTCTCGATTTTCCAAAAGAATCCAAAATTTCTCCAAACTGACAGGCTCTAATTTTTCTAGAACTAATTGCAACTGTCCATCGCGCTCTTGCACTCTACCTGTGATGTACCCCATTCCCCCTTCTTCCAAAATAGAAGCGTATTGGCGATAAGATTCTGGGAAAAGAGTCACGTCAAGTGTCCTCTTGGTATCTGTCACTCGAAGAAATGCCATCTGCTCCCCAGTCTTTTTGGTACGAATCAATCGAATAGCTTGAATCTGCACAAGAACGGTTGCTCGATTGCCAATCGCTAAATCAGCCAAATCTGTAAAACTACGCTTAGACTCTCGACAAATATTGACTAAAGGATGCGGACTAATACCAACACCTAGCAATTCTTGCTCTAGCATAAATTTTTCGCTGTCGCTGTAGTCTTCTACATCTGTCCAACTATAACTCTCCTCTGCAAAAAATGTACCAATCGCCTCTGCAAAGACAAAGAGATTGTCTAGATTTTCAATAATCTTTTTACGATTGGCGTCAAAATCATCAAATAAACCAATCTGAATAAGAGGAATTAGTAAATCCTTTTTCTTGAAATTATCTGGCAAGCGCAAAATAAAATCTTCTACAGACTTATAGGGACGATGATCCAATATCCATAAAGCTAAATCTTTAGGCAAACCTTTCAGTGTTTTTAATCCTAGGTAGACCTTACTTTTATCAAACTTATCGTGATAAGGAATATTGTTAATCGTGAGTCGAGCTACCTCAAAGTCAAACTGCATCGCATCTTCAATATAGGCACTGCTAGAATGATTGAGCATGACATCAAAAAAGACATCCGTATAGTGACTCTTGAAATAGGCCATTTGAAAGGCTAAGGCTGAATAAGCATAGGCGTGGCTACGGTTAAAACCATAACCAGCAAACTTAGCCATCATGCCAAATATTTCCCTTGCATTCTCTTCAGCATGTCCGTTTTTCAGTGCTCCCTGTAAAAATTCCGCTTCCATTGCCTGCATTTCTTGGGCATTCTTTTTAGACATCGCCCTGCGGAGTAAATCCGCCTTGCCAAGCGTAAATCCTGCATAGACCTGTGCAATCTGCATGACCTGTTCCTGATAAAGCATGATACCATAAGTCGGTTGTAAAATAGGAGCAATGGTTGGGTCCAACAAATCAACTGTCTCTTGTCCATGTTTGCGTTTTACAAAGTTATCCGAATAATCACTAGCCCCCGGTCTATTCAAACTCGTTGTAGCAACTATATCTTCAAATCGACCAGGTTTGACCCTTCGAAGCAGGCTAATCGCACCAGGCTGTTCAAATTGAAAAATTCCCTTAGTCCGACCAGCAGCAAAAAGTTCCAAGGTTTTCTTGTCTTCTAAATCTATCTTGGCAACATCAATTTCCTGCTGATAACGTTCACGTACTCCTTCTGCCATTTTTTGCACAAAGGTCAGATTTCGTAAGCCAAGAAAATCCATCTTCAACAGACCATTCGCCTCAACAGCATGTGCATCATATTGGGTTACCAGCATGTCATCCCCTATTTTAAGAGGGATGGTATCTGTCAAGTCCTCATCACTCATCACTATCCCTGCTGCATGGATAGAAGTCTGTCGGGGTTGCCCTTCAATTTGTTGAGCAATCGCAAAAGCTTTTTGGTACTCTATCTTACTATTGATAATCTGACGAAAAGCGGCATTTCGCTGATAGGCAGAAGTAAGACTATCCCTAAATGAGATTTTCTTGGTAATATTACTTAACTCATATTCAGGTGTTCCGAAACGCTTAAATACATCACGAATGGCCTGCTTAGCTCCAAATGTCGAGTAGGTTACAATTTGCGCAGCATGGGTTGAACCATAACGATCTCGTACATAACGAATAAAATCTGCTCGATGAATATCTGGAATATCAATATCAATATCGGGCATTGAATAACGTTCAGCATTGAGAAAGCGTTCAAAGAGAAGATTATGCTTAACAGGATCAATACCTGTGATATTTAAGGCGTAGGCAACTAGGCTTCCAACAGCTGAACCGCGCCCCATTCCCATGTAGTACCCTTGGCTACGTCCAAAACGAAGTAGGTCCCATACAATCAAGAAGTAATCATCAAATCCCATTTGATGAATAATGGATAATTCCTTTTCCAAGCGTTCCTTATACAGTGAATTAGTCAAGCCCTTCTCTTCTAATCCTTGATAGGAGCGCTCGTATAATTCTTCCACTGCAGGTCTGTCACGATTAAAACGCGGCAATTTTAAATCTGTATTTAATTGATAAGAAACCCCTGCAACCAAGTCACGTAAATTATCAACTGCTTGCGGAAACCGATTAGAAAATAGATTGGTTAAGCTATCAGCCGATAAAAGCTTTTGTCGACTATCTATATCTGCAACTTGATTAAGTGGAATATTATCTCGAATAGCATGTAGAACCTGCAGACTTTCCAATTGTTCCTCTTCAAAAAAACGAACCGTATGAATTGGGAGTATTGCTTGCTTAAAGTCTTGAACTGGTGTATCAACCGTCACTCCGATATAATAGTCAACACCTAACTCAAGGTGCTCAATGCCAGAAAAATAAGGAACAACCACTGCTATGTCGACTAAATATTGACGAATAGTTTCAAAATCATCTTGCCCTGTCATCTTAGCAGTCGAAATTTTCAATAGATTGCGATAACCTCTGGTTGTCAGAGCAATCAATTGCGTAGTGATGTCCTGCTCCCCTTCCTGTAATTTCCAGTCCAGTTCACAACCAATAATTGGTTGAAGTCCCATTTTGTTACAGGATTCCATAAAACTATAGGCTGCATAAAGACTGTTTTTATCCATTATCCCCAATGCGTGGTAACCAAGCTCTTTAGCCTTGCCTACATAATTTTCTATCGTCACCATGCTATCCATAAAGGTATAAACTGTCTTTGTATCTAATTGTGCCAGCATGGTATTCTCCTTTTCATGTTTCTTCCATTATATCAAATATTTATCCAAAAATATTTTTTAAAAATTCAAAACATTTTTCTTGCTAATTTATATAGTTTATTGTATTATTAAGATAAGACATAAACACGGTGTCATCCTAGAAAGGAAATGATTATGGCTTGGAAATTTGATAATAACATCCCCATCTATATTCAAATCAGCAATACTATTAAATTGCAGATTGTGACTAATCAATTAAAATCTGGAGATAAACTTCCCACTGTTCGTGACTTAGCCGAAATTGCTGGCGTCAATCCAAATACCGTTCAGCGCGCTTTGTCTGATTTAGAAACGGAAGGCTTTGTTTACTCGGTTCGCACAACAGGTCGTTTTGTAACAGATAATCAAGAATTGATTACACAAACTCGCCTACATTTAGCACAAAAGGAACTCGAGAATTTTGTGAACAATATGTTAGATTTGGGGTTCAAACACGACGACCTCACTGGCCAGTTAGATGATTATTTGAAAGGAGTCACTTATGAATAACGCATATACTTTGGTTGAGCTACAACAAGTTTCAAAATCTTATGGTGGAGCTGTCGCCCTAAATAATGTCAATTTGAAGTTGACTGCTGGAAAAATCATAGGACTTTTGGGACCAAATGGTTCAGGTAAAACAACCATGATTAAATTGATCAACGGTCTGTTGCAACCAGAATATGGTCAAGTATTGATCAATGGTCGCACCCCATCGCCAGAAACCAAGGCAATTGTATCTTATCTCCCAGATACGACTTATCTCGATGAGCATATGAAAGTGCTCGAAGCAATTACATTTTTTGAAGATTTTTACGCTGATTTTGATAAGGAGCGTGCTCTCCATCTTTTACAAGATTTGGGCATTGATTTAAACAGTCGTATGAAACATCTCTCTAAGGGGAATAAGGAAAAAGTCCAACTTATTCTGGTAATGAGCCGTCAGGCACAACTCTATGTCTTGGATGAGCCAATTGGTGGTGTTGACCCTGCTGCTCGTGATTATATTTTAAAAACCATCGTCAACAACTATTCGCCTACTGCTTCTGTTATCATCTCCACGCATTTGATTTCAGATGTTGAACAAATTTTGGACGAAGTAATTTTCCTTCAATATGGTAGTGTTATTCGCCATGAAAACGTGGATGACCTTCGTATTGAAAGTGGCGAGTCCATTGACGAACTCTTCCGCCAAGACTTTAAGGCTTAGTTAGAAGGAGATTGCTATGTTTAAGAAATTACTCAAATATGAATTTCAATCCGTTGGAAAATGGTATCTAGGAATTTATGCCGGGGCATTGGCCCTATCTGCCATACTTGGATTCTGGTTACAAGCTTTGACCATACGGACACAAGGTGGAACCACAGAACCTGGCGGTGCTGAAATGGTTCTTTTCGGTACTTCCTTCATGACCTTCGGTATCCTGATTGCAGCACTCGGCTTGTCCACCTTTTTCATGGTTATTAACCGATTTAGAAAAAATGTCTATGGACGTCAGGGCTATTTGACCATGACCTTGCCTGTCTCCAGCCACCAAATTATCCTCAGCAAACTTGTAGCTTCATTGGTTTGGTACTTTTTAGCAGGTGTTACCATTATTCTTTCTATCGGGATTATTTTAGCGGTGCTCATGTTCGAAATTGAAGAATTTCTTGTCCCTGAGCTACAAACTCTTATTCAACAATTTGACTGGTCTGTAGTTTTTGCTCATCTATTTTATGCACTTATCGAGTCAACAATGGGAATCTTGCTCATTTACTTCTCCATATCTGTTGGTCAACTGTTTAAAGACCACCGTCTACTGTTTGCCATTTTGACCTATATTGGCATTTCAATTGTAGTTGGTGTGTTTGGAACTCTTGTTTTTACCAATTATCTAGAGAACCTTTATAATGCAGCACAACCATTATACCCAAATCCTATCTTGGCCTTGGTCAATATCATTCTGGCCTTTGCCTACTATTTTGGTACACACTTTATCATGACTAAGAAATTGAATTTGCAATAAGAAAAAGCTCTTTGCCTGTCCTTATGACATGGCCTAGAGCTTTCTTTTTACAGATTATACTTTTGAGCCAGGACATCAAGTAAGTTTGCCTTTTCTTCCTCACTGGCAAAGCTTGCTTGAATAGCATTTCTGTTGAATTGATAAAATTCTTCCTTGGTCGTTCCAAAATACTCTACAAATAGCTGATATTCTTTATTTAGGTTTGTATTAGAAACCGTTCGATTATCAGTATTGATGGTAATCTTTGCTCCCGCTTGAACCAGCTGTTCATAGGGGAAGTCTGCTAGAGTTTGAGCTGCTCCGGTCTGGAGATTTGAAGTCAGGCACATCTCAAGCGTTGCTCCGCTATTGACAAAAGCCTGAATAGCCTCAGCGTGACCGCTAAGAGCCGTTCCGTGTCCAAACCGCTTGATACCCAAGGCCAGAGCTTGGGCTACATTGGTCATGCAACCACACTCACCTGCATGAAAGGTCATGGGATAGCCTAGAGATTGTGTGTAGTCAATCAACTCTGCCAGCTCATGAGTTGGGTAGTCTGCCTCGTTTCCAGCAAAATCAAAGCCAACCAATCCTTTCGGTGCCAGATCGGCAATAGCAGAAAAGATTTCTCTGGTCTGACTTGGATCGGTTTGTTTCAAGCCACATACCAAGAGCTTGGCAACTATGCCAAATTCTTTCTGAGCCTTTTCCATCCCACGCAAGACGGCTTTCACAGCTTCTAGGATAGTCAAACCCTTGTCAGTCGATAATTCTGGTGCAAAGCGAAGTTCAATATAGAAGACTCCATCCACTGCTGCTTGACGGAGAACATCATAGGCAGCTAGTTCCAATGCTCCTGGGGTTTGTAAGAGCGGACGGATAAAGTCAAAGGTTTTCAAATAGGTCATCAGGCTATCAACCTTGCCCTCTATACTGACCAATTTTCTGAGTTCCTCATCCTTATCTGGAATGGAAATTTCTGCCAGTTGGGCAAGATGTCGGATTGCCGATAAAGATAGGGAACCATCCAAATGGCAATGCAATTCTGTCTTGGCTAATTCTTGTACATTCAACATTAACAATCCCTCTTTCGTAAGTATATTGTTAACTATCATAACATATTCTCGACAAATTACAAGATATTTTTAATAAAAAAGGAACGTTTCTGTTTTCATAGGATCTCAATAGCAAGAAAAAAAGAACGATTTTCATCGTTCTTGCCATACGGAAGACATGGGATTCGAACCCACGCACGCTGTTACACGCCTACCGCGTTTCCAACACGGCCTCTTGAGCCTCTTGAGTAATCTTCCATATATGGAGCTGGTGGGAGTCGAACCCACGTCCAAACACCTGCCAACTTATTCGTCTACAACCATAGGTTATGTCTTGCTTTAACTTGGGCTCGATACATAACTCAAACCTAGCACAAGCGAGTCAGTTCATCTCTTTTGGGACAGCCTGACTCAATCCCAACGTAGCTTGTTATTTTAAGACCAATCAGCAAACACAAGCAATTCGCGACTGGTCACGCAGGCAGGTTATTAAGCTGCTAATGCGTAAGTGTTTGTATTTTTTGCAGTTATATTTAACTGGCATTTTTACATCTGCCGATGAGTTGCAGAACAAGCCTCATAATGCCTGTCGAATCCGTAACAACCCCTTAGGTTTGATACGAAAATTATTATAGCAGATTTTTTCGTAAAAAGCAAAGCTATTTTTTACAATTTCCTTACAATTTTAAAATTTTTTGAAATATGGTACAATATAATTATGTATAAATTCTGGCAAAAAGCAATTCAAGTATTGAGTATTATTACACTGATAGGGACATTTATTTTTCTATTTTGGTTATATAAGATTGGCATTTTAAACGATCAGAATGTCTTGTCCGATTGGATTAAACATCAAGGTGCCTTTGGTAGCTTGTTTTTCCTAATCCTACAAATTATTCAAGTTATTTTCCCAATCATACCAGGCGGGGTCACTACCGTCGTTGGATTTCTTGTTTTCAATTTCTGGTGGGGATTTTTCTTAAATTATGTTGGCATATCCGTCGGTAGTATTATTCTCTTCTGGTTGGCTCGTCGTTATGGAAAAAAATTCTGTTTACTGTTTATGAGTGAAGAAACTTTTTTCAAATATGAGAGTAAAATAGATAATAAACGTGGTTATGAAATTTTCTTCATACTTTGCATGCTCTCACCTATATCTCCTGCTGATATTGTTGTCATGATTACAGGCTTAACTAGCATGAGTTATCGAAAATTTATCACCATCACTCTCCTCTGTCGTCCATTTTCCATCGTTGCCTACAGCTTCTTTTGGATTTATGGAAGCCAATTTTTACAACAAATCCTTAAATAATAGACGAAACAACCTTATCTTCTGACAAGGTTGTTTTATTTATTCTGTAATTTTTTGATACATATGTGGTCTGCGGTCCCTAAAGAGTCCCCAATCCAAACGCTCACGCGCACCCTTGTCCAAATCATAAGTAGCAAGCAAGACAGCTTCCTCTTCACGACCTGCTTTCTCAATCAATTCACCTGTCTCATCTGTCAAGAAAGAGGAACCGTAGAAACGCAAGCTAGAAGACTGGCCTCCATTTTCTGCAGAAGGTTGTACTTCTTCCAAGCCAATCCGATTGGCCGCAATGACAGGTGTGATGTTGGCTGCAGCATGACCTTGCATAGTTCGTTGCCAATGGCCTTGACTGTCTGTATCCAAAATCGGCTCCGAACCAATAGCTGTTGGATAAAAGAGCAATTCTGCCCCATTCAGAGCTAGACAGCGAGCAGTTTCTGGAAACCATTGGTCCCAACAGATGCCAATGCCAATTTTCGCATAACGAGTTTTCCAGACTTTAAATCCAGTATTTCCAGGTGTGAAGTAAAACTTCTCCTGATAATAATGGTCGTCAGGGATATGAGTCTTGCGGTAAACTCCCAAAACACTACCATCCGCATCAATGACCGCAATGGAATTATACAGGCTATTACCATCTTTTTCATAGAAGGAAATAGGCAAGACAACCTGCAATTCCTTGGCAATAGGAATAAAGTGCTGAACAGCAGCATTTTCCTCTACAGACTTGGCATAGTTATAATAATCATACTGGCGTTCTTGACAAAAATAAGGACGCTCAAAGAGTTCAGGCAGGAGAATAATCTGCGCTCCCTGATCAGCAGCCTGTCTGACCAAACGCTCTGCGGTCGCCAAATTTTCCCAAAGGTCCTGACTACACTGCATCTGGACAGCTGCTACAGTAACATTTCTCATTTGTTTTCCTTTCTAAATCGGGGAATCTGCTGGGTGATACAGTGAATATTTCCACCTCCAAGTAGGATGTCGCGAGCTGGAATGCCGACGACTTTTCTGGTTGGAAAAAGCTGCGCTAGGAGATGCAGTGCCTGCGCATCATGCTCATCATCAAACTGGGGCACCAGAACCGCACCGTTGCTGACGTAGAAATTCACATAGGAAGCCGCCAAACGTTCGCCAGCTGTCCGTACTTCTTCCCCCGCTTCATAGACATAGCCTGGCAAGTCCTCTTCTGTTATTAGAATAGGATGTTTGGGAATAGGCAGTTTGTGAACGGTCAACTTTCTACCCTTGGCATCCACTTGCTTTTCCAAGTAGTCCAAATCAGCTTTAGACATGACATATTGGGGATCTGACTCATCATCTGTCCAGGCTAAAACTATCTCGGCTGGACCAACAAAGGCTGCAACATTGTCCACGTGTTCATTGGTTTCATCATTGAAGATACCATAAGGCAGCCAGAGAACCTTTTCAGCACCTAGACTATCTAGAAGCAATTGCTCAATCTGGTCCTTGGTCAAATGAGGATTGCGACCTGGACTGAGCAGGCAGGATTCGGTCACCAAGATGGTTCCCTCGCCGTCACTATGAATGGCTCCGCCTTCTAGGACAAAGGGATGGGCATCATGGACTGGCAGACCGATGGCCTGACTAAAGCGACTAGCCACCTGATCATCTGCCTCATAGTCCTGATACAGACCATCGTAGCTTCCACCCCAAGCGTTAAAGGCCCAATCGACAGACAAGGCTCTGCCATTTTCATGAACCAAAACCGTCGGACCTGTGTCACGCGCCCAAGCGTCGTTTGTGGGGATGTCCAGGTAGGAAATGCCAGCCCCCAGCATGGTTTTGGCTTCTTCACGGTGTGCCTCATCCACCAAGAGATAGACCTGCTCGCTTTCAGCAATGGTTTTAATGACCTGGCTAAAAGCTTTTTTTGCCCCCTGACCATCAAAGGGCCAGGATCCTGGGCGAGTCGGCCAAACCATGAGCGTGCCATGATGGGGCTCATACTCAGCAGGCATACGATAACCTAATTTCTTTGGCAAAGTCAGTCGCAAACATTCCTCTTCTGTGATTTCTTCATAATCCATAAAATCACTAAAAAATATTTTTTGATACCAAAGTTCTTGTTCAAACCACCCTTCATTCTCAGTAAATTGCTCTGTCAATCCATTTTCATAACGCACTAATTTCAATGGAGTCTCACTAATTTTGAAGTAACGTTTCATGATAACCTCCCTTTGAAATCTTCATAGCCAAATTCCTTTATAATACGGCAGTCACCAGTCTGATCCATCAAGACCAGACTTGGCAGACCGATGCCGTTGAAGGTATTATTTTTAACAAAAGAATAGATTGCCATGTCCTCAAAATAGAGTTTGTCACCAATCTCCACAGGCTTTTCAAAGGAATAATCGCCGATGATGTCGCCCGTCAGACAGGTATTGGAAGATAGTCTGTAAGTAAAAGCCTTCTCTCCAGCCTCAAAGCCATAACGAAGCGGTGGGCGATAGGGCATTTCCAAGACATCAGGCATATGGCAGGTAGCTGATGCATCCAGAACCAGGGTTTCAATGCCATTCTCCACAATATCCAAGACCTCTGTCACCAGATAGCCTGCATTGAGGGCAATGGCTTCACCAGGCTCGATGTAGACTTCCAACCCGTAGGTTTCCTGCATATGCTGGATGGAGGATATTAGCAATTCTACATCATAATCTTCTCTGGTCACATGGTGGCCACCACCCATATTGAGCCATTTGACTTTGTGGAGGTAGGGACCGAATTTGGCCTCAACAGCATCCAAGGTCGTTTTCAAATCATCCGAATTTTGCTCGCAGAGAGTGTGGAAATGCAGGCCATCCACCAAGTCCAGCAGGTCTTCTGAAAACTGACTGATACGAACACCAAAGCGAGAGCCTGTTGCACAGGGATCGTAAAGTGCATGCTCGTCTTGAGTGGAGCATTCGGGATTGATACGTAAACCCACACTCACTCCTGCTTCTCGGCATTTGTCCGCATGCTTGCGGAGTTGGCGCTCTGAGTTAAAGACGATATGGTCCGTAATCTCCAAAATCTCCTCCAAATCCGCATCCTTGAAGGCTGGAGCAAAGACATGGACTTCGCCCCCAAATTCCTCACAACCCAGCTTGGCTTCATAGAGACCTGATGCGGTGGTTCCAGCTAGGTATTGGCTAATCAGCGGATAGGTGGCATACATGGAAAAGGCTTTTTGGGCCAAAAGTACCTTACAGCCTGTCCGGTCTTGGACAGACTTGAGAATTTCTAAATTATTGACCAGCTTAGCCTCGTCAATGACATAGGCTGGCGTTGGGACTTGATCAATTCTCATCTAGTCCACCAAAACTGGGTTTTCTACTACCTGCCAAGGCAATCCGTATTGATTGAGCAAGTCCATGAATGGATCTGGATCTAGTTCTTCCAAATTGTAAACACCCGGTTTCTTCCAAGTTCCGTCCATAACCAACTTGGTTCCAATCATAGCTGGCACGCCAGTTGTGTAGGAAATCGCCTGTGAACCAACTTCCTTGTAACATTCCTGATGATCACAAACGTTGTAGATGTAGATAGTCTTCTCTACACCGTCCTTGATGCCTGTGAAAATACAGCCGATGTTGGTTTTCCCAACAGTACGAGGACCTAAGCTAGCTGGGTCTGGCAATAATGCTTTGAGGAATTGGATAGGCACTACTTCTTGTCCGTTGAAGTTGATTGGATCTGTTCGCAGGAGACCCACATTTTCCAAGCACTTCATATGGGTCAAGTAAGGCTGACCAAAGGTCATGAAGAAGCGAATGCGTTTGACACCTGGAATATTCTTAGCCAGCGATTCGATTTCTTCATGGTGTAGGAGGTACATATCCTTCTGCCCCACTTCTGGGAAGTCATATTCTCGCTTGATCGACATGGCTTCCACTTCCACCCATTTGCCATTTTCCCAGTAGGAACCTGGGGCAGAAACCTCACGCAAGTTGATTTCAGGGTTAAAGTTGGTCGCAAATGGATAACCGTGGTCACCACCGTTGCAATCGAGGATGTCGATATAGTGGATTTCATCGAAATAATACTTGAGTGCGTAGGCTGAGAAGACGCTGGTCACCCCTGGATCAAATCCTGATCCCAAAAGAGCAGTCAGCCCTGCTTTTTCAAAACGCTCCTTATAAGCCCACTGCCATGAATAGTCAAAGTAAGCCGTAAATCCTTCTTCTGCACAGCGTTTTTCGTAGATAGCCCGCCATTCTGGATCCTCGGTGTCCTCGCACTCGTAGTTGGCCGTGTCAATATAGTCCACTCCAGTCGCCAAGCAGGCATCCATGATGGTCAAGTCTTGGTAAGGCAGAGCCACATTCAGGACAGCTTTGGGCTGGTAGCTTTCAATCAAGGCAATCACTTCTTCTACCTTGTCCGCATCCACTTGGGCAGTTTCGATTTTTACAGATGTTTTTTCTTCCAAAACAGCCTTCAAATCATCACACTTGGACTTGGTCCGGCTGGCAATCATGACTTCCTTGAAGGTATCTTCTGCCTGACAAACCTTGCTGATGGCAACTTGGGCAACTCCGCCACAACCAATCACTAACAAACGACTCATTATTTTTTCTCCTCTTCTTCTAAAATGTCTTCCACGTATCGAGGCAAGAGAAACGCTCCGATGTGGAGGTTAGCGGTATAGTATTCTGTGAAAAGCTGGCGCGCTTTCCATTTTTCCTTGTCAAAATCTTCTATAGGATGGTATTTTTTAGAGGCAAAGCCAAAAAGCCAATAACCCGCAGCAGATGTCGGAATATGGGCCTGATAAACACGGCTGATAGGGAAAGATTGGGTCGCCTTTCTGTGCATGGATCGAAAGGCGGACTCATCTTCGTCATAAAATGGCGAACCATGCTGATAAACCATGATGCCATCTTCCTTCAAAGCCCGGTAGGCATTACCGTAAAATTCCTTGGTAAAGAGTCCTTCCGTATGCCCAAAAGGATCTGTCGCATCATTGATGATGATGTCATACTCGTTTTCACAGTTGCGCAAGAAACGCAGACCATCTTGTAAATAGACCTCGACCCGCTCATCTTCTAAGCCAGTTGCATAGTCTGGGAAATACTGACGACACACTTCAACCAAGAGTTCATCTGGCTCAACCACATCGATTCGTTCGATTTCAGGATACATACTGAGAACTTGGGCTACCCCACCATCTCCCCCACCCAGAATCAAGATTTTCTTGGGATTTGGATGAACTGCCATGGGCACATGAACAGCCATCTCGTTGTAGACAAAATCATCTGCATCTGAAAAAAGAACCCGACCGTTGAGGGTCAAAATCTTTCCAAAGGCTGGCGAGTCCAACACAGCAATGTCCTGAAATTCACTCTTGCCTGCATAGAGCTGCTGGCTGGTCCGAATGGATAGCTTGACATCTGGCGTTTGGACTTCTGAAAACCACATTTCCATGACTAGACCTCCTTAATGACATTGATGAAGTTGACATCTGGATCTTCCGTACCTTGGACGGAGCAACCGCGCTCCTTGGCAAAGATGATGTAGTCAACAATTTCTTGGGTCACTCGTTCTCCAGGGGCCAAAAGAGGAATACCTGGCGGATAGCACATGACAAATTCCCCGCAGACCTGACCAACTGCTTCTTGCAGGGAACGGCTTTCCCGCTCTGCATAAAAGGCTTCCTGCGGTGACAAAACCAGCTGCGGCTGGATGTATTCTCCCGAAATCAAATCCGAACCATCTCGTGAGTAAAGACGCTTGATGTCAGCCAGAGCCCCCACTAGCCGCTCGATGTCCTGCAAGCGGTCACCGATTGAAATATAGGCCAGGATATTGCCAATGTCGCCAAATTCAATCTGGATATCGTACTCATCCCGCAGCAAATCATAGACTTCAATCCCTGTCAGACCAATGCCCTGCGTATAGATGGAGAGCTTGGTTACATCAAAATCATGCACCGTTTTACCATCAATTAATTCCTTGGAATAGGCATAGTAGCCACCGATAGCATTGATTTCACGACGAGCATACTCAGACATTTCAATGACTTTTTCAAAAGACTCTTTCCCACGAAGGGCCAGATTTCTACGTGAAATATCCAGACTAGCCAACAAGAGGTAGGAAGCGGATGTCGACTGGGTCAGGTTGATAATCTGGCGGACATACTCCACATTCATATCTGGACCGACCAATAGGAGCGAGCTCTGGGTCAGACTACCACCTGACTTATGCATGGAAACAGCAGCCATATCAGCCCCCACATCCATAGCTGCCTCTGGCAATTTTTCCGAAAAATGCAAATGAGCTCCGTGGGCCTCATCGACCAATACTTTCATGCCCGTTGCGTGAGCTTTCTCAGTCAGGGTACGCAGGTCCGAGCAGATGCCATAATAGGTCGGATTGTTAATCAAGACAGCAACCGCATCAGGATGTTCTGCAATAGCCCGTTCAAAGGCATCATTTTCCAAGGCAAGAGCAATACCAATCCGTGGCTCCACGCTCATATCCACATAGACAGGGATGGCACCACAGAGAACAAGGGCATTGAGGGCTGACTTGTGGACATTTCTAGGGAGGATTATCTTATCGCCCGCCTTACAGGTCGCCAGAATCATGGTCTGGACGGAAGAGGTTGTCCCTCCAACCATGAGAAAGGCATGGCTGGCACCAAAGGCTTCTGCCGCCAATTCCTCCGCCTCTCGAATAATGGAGACTGGATGCCCTAGATTATCCAAAGGCTTCATGGAATTAACATCAATCCCCACGCATCTTTCTCCTAACAGTTCGACCAACTCTGGATTACCCCGTCCCCGTTTGTGTCCTGGGACATCAAAGGGAACAATCCGTTTCCGGCGTAACTGTACCAACCCCTGATAAATAGGGGCTTGGTGTTGATTTTTCATATCGAAAAACTCCTTTGCTTGATGGACTCCCACCCTTTTTAAACAAGTAAAAAGAGCAGGGTTCATCCTGCTCTACAATCCAAATTGACGCTTTTTATTCTTCTCTTGAGTTTATGTGCCTACCGTTTCCTACTCTCCAGTGCAAATATATACGTACTTTATTGACCGTTTCACAAGATGACGTGTGCTTTCACCACACTAAATTTGATATACGAATTAGGGATGAACCCTAAAATCAACTTATAAAATGTAGGCTTTTAACCCTATCAATAATGTGGCTTACACCACGCTTCGGCATTCGACCCGCCTGTCCGTAGGCTTTGGTTATGATCAATAGCAGAGCTACTCATCCCATATAGGTCTGATATTTGCTAGAATAGGTATGACTACTTTTCCTAGGCCTGTTTATTGTAACACGGAAATTTCTCTTTGACAAGTATAATTTTTAATATTTTTTACAAAAAATCCAAACATTAATAAAAAAATGGCTTCAAACGTTCGAAACCATTTTGTTTTTTTATTTAATTCCTAATGCAATTCGAGCATAACGACTCATTTTTTGAACGGTCCAAGCTGGTGACCAAACCAGTCTCACATCTACTTCTGTTACTTCTGGAACATCCTTCAGTACATCATGAATTTGATCGGTAATTAGATCAGCTAATGGACAACCCATGGTCGTCAAGGTCATATCAATTTCAGCCTTGCCCTCAATAAATCGGATTTCATAAATTAGCCCTAAATTGATAATATCAATACCTAGCTCAGGGTCAATCACATCTTCAAGAGCATGAAAAATACGCTCCTGAATGTCTTTAATTTGATCTTCTGTGTACGTCATTTTTCTCTCTTTCTTTTTCACAAGTTCAATACTAGAAAAGAAACAAACCTAGTTTGTGTCAAAAAGTCCACTGGACGTTACGCTCCCATTCTCATTTAAGGGAGAGCGGTTAAAAAGGTTCCCCGAACTCTCGCTCGTTTCCAGTTTTCAGCGACCGGTTAAAAACCTCCCCCGGAGGTTAGCCTCGCTTTACTATTTCTAGGCTCGGGTTAAAACACCACTGGGTTAGACTGCATTCTCAATTCTTAGCAGGTATTGAGTACGCTCGTTTCTTATTTGCAGCGAGCGGTTAATAACCTCCCCCGGACTCTCGCTTGTTTCCAGTTTTCAGCGAGCGGTTCAACTCGCCAAAGTTGAGTGCTTTGAAAAGCTACTCAACTAACGGCAATTCCCAATAGAATTGCCTAGACGACTTACTAGTTTCTCACATCATTATGGTCGAATGATATGAGAAACGTCGATCACCTCCCCCGGAGATTAGCCTCGCTTTACTATTTCTAGGCTCGGGTTAAAACACCACTGGGTTAGCCTGCTTTCTTATTTCTGGGCAGGCTTCAACAGTCTGGGAGACTGTTGAAGGTTGGAGATGAAGCAAACGAAGTTTGTGTCAAAACCTCCCCGAACTCTCGCTCGTTTCCAGTTTGCAGCGAGCGGTTAAAAAGGTTCCCCGAATCTTTCTAATCCTCAATAAAATCTCTGAGTGGTTTGCTACGGGATGGGTGGCGGAGTTTACGGAGGGCTTTGGCTTCGATTTGGCGGATGCGTTCACGGGTTACGTTAAAGACTTTACCAACATCTTCAAGCGTACGCATTTTACCATCATCTAAACCAAAACGAAGACGCAATACGTTTTCCTCACGGTCAGTAAGAGTGTCCAATACCTCATCTAACTGTTCACGAAGAACGACACGAGTTGTGTAATCAACTGGATTTTCAATGACTTCGTCTTCGATAAAATCTCCAAGATGACTATCATCTTCTTCACCAATTGGGGTCTCGAGTGAAACAGGCTCTTGTGCAATCTTGAGGATTTCACGAACTTTCTCAGGCGTCATATCCATACGCTCAGCGATTTGTTCAGGAGTTGGATCCTGACCTAATTCCTGCAAGAGATTGCGTTGTTCACGGACCAATTTGTTAATGGTTTCTACCATGTGAACAGGGATACGGATTGTACGCGCTTGGTCCGCAATGGCACGAGTGATAGCCTGGCGAATCCACCAGGTTGCATAGGTTGAAAACTTGAAACCTTTTGAATAGTCAAACTTATCAACGGCCTTCATCAAGCCCATGTTTCCTTCTTGAATCAAGTCAAGGAACTGCATACCACGGCCGACATAGCGTTTGGCAATGGATACAACCAAACGCAAGTTGGCTTCAGCCAAACGTTGTTTTGCTTCTGGGTCCCCTGCTTCGACTGCCAGAGCCAATTCTTGCTCTTCTTCGTTGGTCAAAAGAGGTACAACACCAATTTCTTTCAAATACATGCGGACTGGGTCGTTCACTTTTGCAGAAGTACTTCCGAGCAATTCTTCATCAGATAATTCTGGTTCTTCCTCTACCTGCATAGCACGAGCAGAAGGGTTCCCTTCTTTATCAACAATCGAAATCCCTGCGTCCTGAATACGTTGGAGCAAATCATCGATTCCGTCAGCATCAAGCGTAAATGGAATAACCAATTGGTCATTGATTTCATCGTCTGTAGCTGAACCTTGTTTTTTATGGTTACGGATAAATTCGGCAACTTGTACATCAAAAGTAGTTACTTCTGTTTTTTTATCTTTTTTATTTGTCATATTTACTCCATTTGTCTTCTTCTATCGAGGAGTTTTTGCAACTCATCGAGGGCAATATCTGCATTTCCCACATGGGAATGTTCACGGATTTTCCGTGCTAGATGCTGGTTCTCCTTCTTCAACAATTCCTTGTCTCGCCGAATTTCTAATTCTTCGATTTCGTGTGGAGATACTTCATTAGGTAAGCGTTCTTCCTGCATACGATACCAAGCCTGTTGAGCGGAATCGTTCAACTGTGATAGTTCAAAACTGGTAATTTCCCCAGATTTTTTTAACATATCATAAATAGCTTGTAATTCTGGCGTCGCAAAATAAAAATCTTCTCGTAAACGGAACTCATTGAGAATATAAGGATGTTCAACCATCCGATAAAGTAAATGGTTTTCTGTTCGAATAAGACTCGTTATACGAGCAATCGTTTGGACTGGTGGCAAATAAGACTGACCAGTCTGTGATTGAAATACCTGTTGTGTTCTCTCCTGGCGCTGGTTCAGACGAACAGCATTTACTACCTGTTCCACCTGATTATAATCAAAGTCAGAAAGTAAATCCGCCACCTTATAAATATAAGAATTTTGAGCTGTAATGGATGATACTTTGGCAATAATTGGTGCAATCTTATCTACAAACTCAATCTGCATTTGTAGATTGTCAGGATTTTCAGGTTTCAAGTATTGAATCAAAAATTCTACATCGCTGATTCGTGACTTGGTTAAAACCTGTTGCAAGGCTTCTTCTGAATTTTTCTGCAAAAATTCATCTGGGTCCATATTATCTGGCAAACTCACAATTTCAACCTGAAAATCTTGTAGTTCGTCCAACGCCTTCATGGTAGCTGCCTGTCCAGCCTTATCCCCATCATAAGTCAGAACAATTTTCTTACAAAACTTAGCTAGGTGTGCAACATGCTCTCTTGTCAAAGCTGTTCCCATGGAAGCCACTGCATTATCAATCCCTACACGATGAGCAGCAATAACATCTAGAAAACCTTCCATGAGATAGGTTTCACGTTGCTTCTTAATAACCGCTTTAGCCTTGTCCAAATGATACAATTCATAGCTTTTATTGAAAATCGCAGTACTACGAGAGTTTTTATACTTAGCTAATTGTTTATTGTTTCGATCTTCTTCGGTCCAAATCCGACCTGAAAAAGCTACAATTCGACCATATTCATCCGCCAAGGGGAAAATAATCCTCGCTTGAAAGGCATCATAAATAATATTATTCTCACTTGGATTGAACAAACCCGAATTCAATAGACTTTCTTCGTCATATTGACCTGATAGTTTTTGGTAAAGAATATTCTGTTCGGCAGGAGCTAAGCCTAGCTGGAATGTTTTTATGACATCATCTGTCAAGCCACGTTGGTGTAGATAAGCTCTAGCTTCCTCACCCATTTTGGTTGTCATCAAAAGGGCATGATAAAACTTTGCAGCATCCCGATGAATATCATACAGTACTTGATGCGGACTAACCCTTTTCTCTTCTTGATGATAGGAAGGAGTTACATCTACTTGAAACCCTGCCTTCTCAGCTAAGATAGCTGCCGCATCTGCAAAAGAAACACCACGAACTTCTTCGACAAACTTGAATACATCTCCGGACTTACCACATCCAAAACAATGGTAGAACTGCTTGTCTTCAATCACATTGAAAGACGGGGTTTTCTCCCCATGAAAAGGGCAAAGACCGACATAATTACGTCCGGCCTTAGTCAAAGCAACCGTTTCACCAATAACATCAACGATATTGAGAGCTTGTTTTATTTCAGTAATTTTATCCTTTGAAAGCACATTCCCTCCTCATATCATACTAGCTAATTTAAAAAGTGAACACTCTTCCCTTAGTTTAACATACTCTATTGTATACTAAATACGGGAAAATGTAAAATTTCTAAAACAAATTGCTTGTAAAATATTTTTTTATGGGTATAATAGATAAAGTAAAATATTTATGAAAGGACATATTTAGGATATGTTGAAAGAATTGAAAAATTTCTTGTTCCGCGGGAACATTGTTGACCTTGCTGTAGCGGTTGTAATTGGTGGTGCGTTTGGCGCTATCATCACTTCTTTCGTTGATGACATCATCACTCCGTTGATCTTAAACCCTGCTTTGAAAGCTGCAAACGTTCAAAACATCGCTGATCTTGCTTGGAACGGTGTTAAATACGGTAGCTTCTTGAGCGCTGTTATCAACTTCTTGATTATCGGAACTTCAATGTTCTTCGTTGTTAAAGCAGCTGAGAAAGCAATGCCTAAGAAGGTTGAAGAGGAAGCTCCAGCTGGACCAACTCAAGAAGAATTGCTTGCAGAAATCCGCGACTTGTTGAAAAAATAATCAATAAGATAGTGAAACAGGCCCTGTGCCTGTTTTTCTTTTGCACTATGACAAAAAGAAGATGTGAGCCAATACTCACATCTTTTCTTATCCTTCGTATCCATTTGGATTTTTCGATTGCCAGTTCCACGTATCACGACACATGTCTTCAATTGTTTTTTCTGTTTTCCAGTTGAGTTCAGCCAGAGCTTTGTCTGCATTCGCATAGCAGGTCGCTACATCACCCGGACGACGGTCAACGATTTTATAAGGTACCGGTACACCATTCACTTTTTCAAAAGCCTGAACCAGTTCTAAAACACTGGTTCCTTGACCAGAACCAAGGTTATAGGTATGGACACCTGCTGTCGTTAAGATTTTTTCCAACGCCTTGATGTGACCAAGAGCCAAGTCAATGACGTGGATATAGTCACGAACACCTGTTCCATCCACTGTATCATAATCGTAACCAAAAACGCTGAGCTCCTCACGTTTACCAACTGCTACCTGTGCAATAAACGGCATCAAATTATTAGGAATACCAGCTGGATCTTCCCCAATCAAGCCAGATTCATGGGCACCGATTGGATTGAAATAACGGAGCAATGCAATACTCCACTCCTTATCTGCTACTTCCACATCACGCAAGATTTGTTCCAACATAACTTTGGTATAGCCGTACGGATTGGTTGCGCTAGTTGGCATAGTTTCAACCAAAGGCGATGGATTATTGAGGCCATAAACAGTCGCACTTGAGGAGAAGACAATTTTCTTAACACTAAATTCTGCCATGACTTCTACCAAAGCTAGGGTTGACATGATATTGTTTTCATAGTACATAATTGGCTTAGCCACTGATTCTCCTACTGCCTTGTAGCCAGCAAAGTGAATGGCTGCCTCAATGTTTTCATTTTCAAAAACTTGGCGCAAGGCTTCCTTATCTGCCACGTCCAACTCATAGAAAGTTGGGCGCTTGCCAGTGATGGTTTCAATGCGATCTAAAACCAAAATACTTGAGTTTGAAAGATTATCTACGATAACCACTTCTTTCCCCAACTTCAACAATTCGACAACCGTATGACTACCAATATAACCTGCACCACCTGTAACTAAGATACTCATCTCTTTACTCCTTTTCACCTAGACAAAATTCTATATCCCTATTATATGTTACCTGTTGTAAAAAGTAAACAAAAAACAGCCTTTCGGCCGTTTTCAAATTCAATTAGAATTTTTTACGCTTGCGAGCTGCTTCTGATTTACGTTTACGTTTTACAGATGGTTTTTCGTAGAATTCGCGTTTGCGTGTTTCTTGAAGAGTACCAGCTTTAGTAACCGCACGTTTGAAACGACGAAGAGCATCATCAAGTGATTCGTTCTTGCGTACTACTGTTTTTGACATTTTTTTCACTCCCCTCAATTTCAAAGTCTTTATCATTTTACTATTATTCAACTCATTTGTCAATATTTTTTCATTCTAAAATATGAATTTTACGCTCTTATCCTATCCTATTCTTTTTTCCTGTCCACGCCAGTATTGTCCCAAAGAACAATTCGTAAAGGACAAAAAATAATACAAAGCAATGCAAGAAAAATTCTTGTGGCAAAATATATATGACAGGATCCTTTGCAGGGTCAAATAGCCATGTAGAATCCCCTGGAAATAGCACCGTATGAAATAATACAAAAAACTGATCAAAGCCAACAAGAACACCTAATAAACCGATTATCATTGGCGTAAGCATGGTCCAGAAAATGACCTTTTTAACCAAGTCTCCATAACCTTTTAGCAGAATGTTTTTTACAAAAAGCACAAAGGCAGGGAGGGTGAGGATAAAAATCCCCTGAGTTAGATGGAATAAATGTTTCACATCCGCAAAATGTTTGAGCCCATCTTCCGAAGAAGAAAAATTTGGCATGTCTAAAACACTTGCAAAAGGATTGGTCAGATAGTTCATCAGGATATTGAAATTGTAGGAAATATCTGCCGCTTTCATGTAGACCACTTTTTCCAACCCCAAAAAAGAAATCTCAAGCGGATAAACTAGCCAAGCTAGGTAGATGGTTCCTAGAACTGCTGCCGACAAGACAAATAAAATCGTTCCGATAATCTGTAACTTAGTTCTCATCAAAACTCCATTCATCTAGGCTGTTGAGGACATGGGTTGGAGCAAGGGGCAAGTCTGCTACTTCTTCTGGCTTGGTAAATCCAGTCAGGACTAAAAGAGTTGGAAATCCATTGTCAATCCCTGCGCGAATATCCGTCAGGTAGTTATCTCCCACCATAACCGTTTGGCTGCGTTCTGTGCCTAAAATCTCCAGAGCCTTGTCCATGATAATGGCTTCAGGCTTACCGATAAAGGTCGGCTCTACTCGGGTAGCAGCTTTCAAAAGTGCAATAAGTGAGCCTGCTCCTGGCAAGTGACCTCTTTCAGTCGGAATATTCAAATCAGGATTGGTACCGATAAAGGTCGCTCCCTTTTGAATAGCCAAGGTGGCAATGGTCAGTTTTTCATAGGTCAACTGAGTATCCAAACCGACAACAACATAGGCTGGATTTTCCGTGTCTTCCACATAACCTGCCTCAAAAATGGCAGACTTGAGCCCGTCTTCTCCAATGACATAGACTGTCTTTTCCTTGCCCAAGTCATTCATGTAATCTACTGTCGCCAAACTGGCTGTATAGATGGTTTCAAGCGGCGTCTCAATGTTAAAGTTTTCAGCCAACATAGCCTGCACCATCTCAGGACGGCGGGTGGTATTGTTGGTCACAAATAAATAGGGAATCTGACGTTCTTGCAAGCGATGAATAAAACGTTCACCAGCAGGAATCCGCTTTTTCCCTTCATAAATTGTACCATCCAAATCAATCAAATAACCTGTATATGTCATTTTTCCTCCTTAATCAAATCGTGTTTCCCAATGCTCAGACTGACTAGCTTCCAAGCAAAGCGCTAATTGTTCTGGTGTATTTTTCCCAAGGTAGAGTGGTGGTAAGTCAGCCAGACTGAAAAAGCCACTGGCAACTGTTTCCGAATTGGGCTGAAACTCCCCGCCAAGGAGACGACATAAAATGAAGACCTTGGTCACGCGGTGGGCTGACTTGGCAGGATTGTTCTTGTGCTTGTCCAAAATCGCAACGACTCGCAGAGCCTCCACATCCAAACCCGCTTCTTCCTTGACCTCTTTCACCACATTGTCCTTGACGGACTGGTCCACATCGCACCAACCACCTGGTAAGGACCAGAGCCCATCATTTTCCTGGACCAGTAGGATTTTATCCTCTTGGAAAATGGCTGCGCGTGTATCCAGTTTTGGAGTTTGATAACCTGTTTCATTGCAAAACAAGTCTTTCACCACTTCCAAGGGCTGTCCAGACGGCTCCACCAACATTTCCGCCGCAATCTGTCTGATTTCTTCGAAACGCTCCATGTCAAAAACATCTTTTCCATAGGCCAAACCTGTCTGAGCCAAGGCTTGTAAACGTACGGCCCATTCCAACCACTTATCCTGCGACATGACGTTCCCTCCATTCTATAACAGCTTGCGCATTGATATGCCCATCTACCACGATTTCATGCTGGCTGACACCAGCTACTACCACCATGCGTGAACTCACCAAGCTAGTCGCCTCTACTTCCTTGAGATACTTGAGTTGGATTTTTTTAGGGACATGGCAGAGCAGAAAATCATAGCCCAGTGCTTCATACATCCATTCCAGATACTTGCCATTATTGACATGACCATTCATATCTAAATCAAAATAGCGAACAGGGAATTCTTGGACAGATGGATTTTCCAAGAGCTGATACTTGGGAGCTCGAGGCAATTTCTTGACCTGCTCAGACTGATAAGGAGCAATCAAATCTTCTGGCACAGGCGCCACCTTGCGAGTTTCAAAATCAATCAGGACAAAATAGCAGAGAATATCTAGCAAGAGATTGCCTGCTGCATCGTAGATGTAGAACATCCGATGGCAGAAAAACTTGTTGTAGGCAACCGCTTCTGTTTTTATAACAATATTTTCATTGTACTTAGGTAAACGTTGAATGGTCAGCTCATAGTCTGTCACCACCCAAATCAAGCCAAATTCCTGAAAAACATAGAGGTCACTCCGACCCAATTCTTCCGACTGCCGACCTGACACACCAAGACAATAGGCAATAAAGTCAGGTAGTTTGATTTCTTGTTTGACATCCACCATATCAAAGGGAATGGTAAAATTTTCTTGGTAGGTTAAGCCCATAATGTTGATCTTTCTAGTCTTAAAGTATAGTCTTTCAGTTTGTTTTTAGTACTAGGCAACAAGCTGCAGACAGTACTGAAGTACGGCAAAGCGAGTTAACGAAGTAATAAAACAAACTGAATGACTATATGAAACGCTCTGCAACTGTATCGCCCAGAAACAATCCCTTTTTAGTCATCCGAAGCCAACGGTCTTCTTCTTGCAAGAGACCTTCATTTTTTAAATCTCTGACCACCTGACCGTAGCGGTCTTCAAAGGAAATACCAAACTTTTCCTCGAATCGCTCAATGGACACGCCAGTTCTTTTCCGTAGGCCTAAAAACATCTCTTCTTCCATTTGCTCGGTCTTGCTGAGAAACTCTTCGTGCAGGCGGGAATGGCCTTTTTCGCGGATGGATTTGAGGTAGTGCTGAATGGGACCGCGGTTGCGATAGCGCATGCCGTCGATGTAGCCTGAAGCCCCTGCACCCAATCCGTAATACTCGGAGTTGTCCCAGTACATGAGATTGTGGCGGCTTTCAAAGCCGGGCTTGGTGAAGTTGGAGATTTCGTAGTGCTCAAAGCCGTTTTTCTCCAGCTCCTGAAGAATGTAGTCGAACATATCGGACTCCACATCTTCGTTGGGTAGATGAAGATTTCCACGACGCTGGCGGTTCATGAAGACCGTATGGTTCTCCAAAATCAAGCTATAGAGGCTCATGTGGGGAATGTCCAGCTCCAAGGCCTTGGCGACATTGTCCACCACCTGTTCCATAGTCTGACCAGGCAGGGCATAAATCAGGTCGATGGAAATGTTGTAAAATCCTGCTTCCTTGAGGGCAGCAATGGTCTCATAAATCTGGGCCTGATTGTGGCTACGACCAATTTTTTTCAACATACGGTCGTCAAAGGTCTGAACGCCCAGCGATACCCGATTGCACTTGGACTTTTTCAGAACCGCAATCTTATCCGCCGTCAAGTCACCTGGATTGGCCTCGATAGTGAATTCTTCCACCTGTGACAAGTCCAGCAGGTCCTCCAGATTGGTCAGGAGATAATCTAGCTGGTCTGCCGAGAGAGCCGATGGTGTTCCACCTCCGATATAAAGTGTGCGGAGAGCTGGCAGGTCGTAATACTTGACCTCTTCCATGAGAGCTGCCAAATACTCGTCAACAGGCTGGTTCTTAATAAAGACCTTGGAAAAATCACAGTAGTAACAAATCTGGGTACAAAATGGAATGTGGATATAGGCAGATGTCGGTCGTTTTTTCATAAGAACTATTATAGCACACTGTCTATAAAAATATTTTTTACAGCCATCACTTCCCCCTCAAAACAATGATATAATATAGTAAACTTACAAAATTTACAAAAGGGATTAAATCATGAACAAAGAACGATTCTATGATGTCATCAACGCTATCTTATCATTCTTATTCTGTCGCTGGCTCTTTATGACCTTTCTCTTTTACCAGTTCTCGACCATCTTCATGATGATTGATTTTTGGCCGACACTTGCCGCAATCCTGTTAATGACCGGATTTTGCTTTACCCTATTTCGACTTGTCTATAAACCCCACATTTCGCGACTGACACTTTGGTTTTTCTACGCTTGCTACGGGCTTCTGCTAGTCTATCTTCTCTTTTTCAAAAGCATAGGCGTCAGAGGTGTCAACTGGAATCTCCTTAGCACCTTCTCTCAAGACCTATTTCTCAATCCTACTATATTGGTTTTTAACCTCTTACTCTTTTTACCACTTGGGTTGCTTTTTTCATTTTCTTGGAAAAAACTTTCTCTCTTTGTAGGGGTCATATTGCTAGTCGAAGCTTGTCAATTCTTCTTTTCACTGGGCTTCTTTGACCTTGGTGACATCTTGCTTAACACCTCTGGTTTTGCCCTTGGAAATCTTTGGGGACAATCCGCAATGGCTCAATCTTTCAAAAATAGAATACAGAAAAAATGACCCCGAAAGGTCATTTTTAGTTTATTTATACTCAATGAAAATCAAAAGTAGCCTAGGAAACGAAGCCGACGATAGAACTGAAATTCATCTAGGCTCTTGATAACGGATAATTTTGATTTTCGAAGAGTATTAGCTTACTTAACTTCCAAATGCCAGATGTCTTCGTTGTACTGTTGGATAGTACGGTCAGATGAGAAGAAACCTGCTTTAGCGATGTTGACGATGACTTTATCCAACCAGCTGTCGCGATCTTCGTAGTCTGCTAACATCTGCTCTTTAGTCGAGATATAATCTTCCAAATCAAGCAAGGTCATGAAGTGGTCATTGTGCTTAAGGTTGTCCTGCAAACGCCAGAGACGCTCATCGATCCCACCAGCATGACGAATGGTATCTGATGTAATAAAGTCAATCAATGGACGAATGGCTTCACGTTCGTAGAAGGAATATGGATGGTAGGTCCCATTTGCATAGTGTTCGATAACTGTTTGGCTATCTTGACCAAAGATATAAATATTTTCATCACCTACCAACTCATGAATTTCCACATTGGCCCCATCATCTGTACCGATGGTCAGGGCACCATTGAGCATGAATTTCATGTTACCTGTACCAGAAGCTTCTTTGGATGCAAGGGAAATTTGCTCTGAAATATCTGCCGCTGGAATAATATAACTTGCCTCGGTTACGTTATAGTTTTCAATCATAACGAGTTGCAAGTGTGGCGCCACATCAGGATCATTTTTAATCACCTGTGACAATACCAAAATCAAATGAATGATGTCCTGTGCGGTTGTGTAAGCAGGTGCAGCCTTTCCACCAAAGAAAACTGTTAATGGGCGGGTAGGGATGTTGCCTGCTTTAATATCCAGATACTTATGGATAACATAAAGAACATTCATCTGCTGACGCTTGTACTCGTGCATTCGCTTGATTTGTACATCAAAGATGGATTCTGGATTAACATGAACACCTTGTGTCTTGGCAATATGGCGCTGCAATTTGCGTTTATTATGCTGCTTTGTCTTTTCCAACCAAGATTTCAATTCCTTATCATTTTTGTAATCCAACAGCTTTTCGAGCTCACTTGCATCGTGATGGTAGCCATGTCCAAGTAGGCCGTCCAGGTAGCTTGCCAAACTTGGATTAGCATGCATGAGCCAGCGACGGAAGGTAATCCCATTTGTCTTATTATTGAATTTTTCAGGATATAGCTCATAGAAAGCTTTCAACTCTGAAGTTTTCAAAATCTCTGTATGAAGTGCCGCCACCCCATTGATGGAATAACCATAATGAATATCCATGTGTGCCATGTGAACACGGCCATGTTCATCGATGATATTAACGGCTGGGTCATTTTTTACCTCTTTTGCACGACGGTCCAATTCCTCGATAAATGGTACTAAGTGAGGAACCACACGATTCAAGAAGTCAAGTGGCCATTTTTCAAGGGCTTCAGACAAGATAGTGTGGTTGGTATAGGCAGTCATCTTCTTAACAATTTCAACTGCCTCATCAAACGAAATACCACGAAGCTCCAAAAGGCGAATCAATTCTGGAATAACAAGTGATGGGTGAGTATCGTTGATTTGAACAACAGCATAATCAGGTAGATCATGTAAGTTTGACCCCTTAGCAACTGCTTCGTCAATCAATAGTTGCGCAGCGTTAGACACCATGAAATATTGCTGGAAGATGCGGAGAACTTTTCCTTCATCGGTCGAATCATCTGGATAGAGGAAGAGGGTCAAGTTTCGGAAAATATCTTCCTTATCAAATTCTATTCCGTCATAAATGATATTGTCATCAACTGAACCAAGGTCAAACAAGCGAAGACGATTCTTGCGTTCCATTTTATAACCAGGTACATCGATGTCATACAACTTAGATGTCAAGGTAAAGTTAGCAAATGGCACCTGATAAGAAATCGGTGACTCTGTTAACCATGAACGTGGTGTAATCCACTCGTTTGGCACAGCAGACTGCTGATGGTATTCGAATAATTGTCTAAACAGTCCAAAGTGATAATTCAAGCCGACCCCATCACCGTTAAGACCTAGACTAGCAATTGAATCAAGGAAGCAGGCAGCCAAGCGCCCCAAACCTCCATTACCAAGAGACGGTTCAAGCTCCATGTCTTCAATAGCAATCAAATCCTTACCAGCCGCCACCAACTGGCTTTTAACCTCATCATAAAGACCAAGGTTGATTAAATTATTAGACAAGAGCTTACCAATTAAGAACTCTGCTGAAATATAGTAGACCTTTTTCTTTTGGCCATTTGTATACTTAGCTTCACTCTGCTGTTTTGTAAAAGCAAGCAAGGCGTAATAGAGTTCTTGGTCTGTACAATCTTCAATGCGTTTAGCATACATAGACTGAACAAAATTTTGTAAATTAATCATGAGGGCTCTCCTAAATATATTAATGTAATCATTCAGAAAGGTTTCATTTTACCTTTGTAAACGTTTTCTTAATTATACCCTATTTATAAAAAAAAGACAAGCCAACTTCCGTACAAATAGAAATTGGTTCGTCTTTTAAACGATTGCAGGTTACTACAATCAGAATTATTCTTAATTATTCTGCAATCAGAGTTTCCAAACCAACTTTCATCATATCCGTGAAAGTATTTTGACGCTCTTCTGCTGTGGTATCTTCCTCTGGATTAACCAAGCTATCTGAAATCGTCATAATGGCAAGCGTTTGAACGCCAAACTTAGCACCTAGGTAATAAAGTGCAGCTGCTTCCATTTCTACAGCCTTGACACCTAGTTGACCTAATTCTAAGTTGCGACTAAACAATTTTGGAGAATAGAAACTATCTGACGATAAAACATTGCCAACATGCGTTGTCATGTTGAGTTCTTTGGCGATATGATAAGCCTTATCTAAAAGATCAAAATCAGCGATTTGTGGCAAATCGTACTCTGGCCAGTCAATATTGATCATGCGAGAGTTGGTCGCAGCTGCCTGAGCCAGGACCAATTCGCGGACATGGACATCCTCGTTCAAAGAACCTGCTGTTCCCACACGAATCAGTTTTTTCACACCATATTCGTTAATCAATTCATGGGCGTAGATAGAAATGGAAGGCATTCCCATACCTGTTCCCATGACAGAGACACGATGACCCTTGTAGGTACCTGTGTAGCCGAACATATTGCGGACTTCGTTGAAGCAAACTGCATCTTCAAGGAAGTTTTCAGCGATAAATTTAGCACGAAGCGGATCACCAGGAAGCAAAATCTTATCAGCGATTTCGCCTGGTTTTGCGGAAATATGGATTGACATGTAATGTACCTCTTTGTTCTATTTTCGAATGCTTACAACTCAGCCAAGATAGCTTTCACCAAGCCTTTGAAGTTGCCCTTGATTTGCTCGGTTACTTCTACAACTTCTTCGTGATTGAGTTCGGATTGGAAACCAGCGGCAAAGTTGGTGATAGCAGAAATACCCAAGACTTTCATTCCTGAGTGGGCTGCCACGATTACTTCTGGCACTGTTGACATACCGACTGCGTGGGCCCCCATGGTCTTGAAGGCCAAGATTTCAGCAGGAGTCTCGTAGGTAGGACCTGTCACACCGAGGTAGACACCATTGTCCAACTTGATACCCAATTTTTCCGCAACGGCATGGGCTTTTTCACGGTATTCTTTAGTGTAGGCATTTGACATATCTGGGAAACGTGGGCCAAACTCTTCCAAGTTTTCGCCAATCAATGGATTTTGGCCAGTCATGTTGATATGGTCTGTAATGGCCATAAGGGTACCTGGACCGTAGCCAATACCACCTGCGGCATTAGTAACAATCACGCCTTCACAACCAAGAGCTTTCATGACACGGACTGGGAAAGTCACAACTTCCATCGGATTTCCTTCGTAGAAGTGGAATCGACCTTGAAGAGCCAAAACCTTGCGACCTGCCAAATCACCATAAACCAACTTACCAGCATGACCAACAACTGTTGATTTACCCCAGTTTGGAATGTCTGCATAGTCGATGACAATGGCATTTTCAACTTCTTGGGCCAATTCACCCAAGCCAGAACCCAAAATCAAACCGAATTCAGGTTTTACCAAACCTTTTTCTTCCAAGAACGTTTTTGTTTCATAAATTTTTTCTAATAGTGACATAATATACAATCGTAGGGATCATAATCCCATTCAGTTGGCTACACCAACCAAATATTCCTTTCTATGAATGTTTGCTAAGGAGAGAGCTGTCACTCTTATCGAGGAGGGACGACTTCTCCATCTTCCTTGATAAATACTGTAGTCATCGGCGGAAGTAAATCCAAGACGACTTCTGACGGACGGCACAATTTCACACCTTTGGAGCTCACAACAATCGGTCGATTGATAAGGATTGGTTCTGTAACCATCGCTGATAAAATGTCATACTCATCAGCTTTATCCCAATCAATTCCCATATTTTTATAAGGAGGAACATTGGTCCGAAGCAGTTCTTTTGCTGTCAATCCCATTTCCGCCAGCAACCCTACCAGCTTTTCCTTACTAGGGGGTGTCTCTAAGTAAAGAATTACTTCGGGCTCAATCCCAATATGGCGAATGAGAGCCAGAGTGTTGCGAGAAGTGCCACATTCTGGATTGTGGTAAATGGTTACTTTGTCCATAGCTCCCTTTCTTATAAGTAATCCGACCAGTCATATTCTGGCATTTTTTCTTTAATGATTTCAAGCGGACGACAAAGGAAGGCTGTCTGCTCTCGCTCAATAATGGGACGGTTGAGAAGAGCTGGCTCTTTAACTAAACGCTCAAAGAGTTCTTCTTCTGACAAACCCGTTCGTTCCTCTTCCGTCAACCGAATGACTGCTGAAGGCTGACTTCCCATTTTTTTCAAAAGAGCTGTCAATTCAGCTCCCCTTAATGGTGTTTCCAAATAATTAACCCACTTGACTTCCATATCCTGACTGGACAGCAATATTCTTAATTTTTTACACTTGCTACAGTCAGGATTGTAATAGACCGCTAGCTTCTCCATTAAACCAACTGTGATAAGAAGCTTTCGCCAATCATGGCTGTGTCCACTCCGAAGTTTTCCGCAACGGTTGCTGAAATGTCCGCAAAATGGCCTACTGGCAAGACACCGCTACCTTTGAAATCCTTGCTGTATGCTAAGAGTGGCACATATTCGCGTGTGTGATCTGTTCCAGCATAGGATGGATCATTGCCGTGGTCTGCAGTAATCAAGAGCAGGTCATCTTCACGCATATTGTCAATAATCTCTGGAATACGTGCATCAAACTCTTGCAAACAATCGCGGTAGCCTTCGATATTGCGACGGTGACCATACACAGCATCAAAGTCAACTAAGTTTGTGAAGGAGAAACCTTCCTCGAAGTCTGATAACTTCAGAGTATCAATCAACACATCGACACCGTGCATGTTGGACTTGGTGTGACCCATATCATTTGTAATACCTGAACCATTGAAAATATCACTGATTTTACCAACTGAGTAAGTTGGTACACCCGCATCTGCCAGTTTGTTGAGTACTGTTTCTTCAAACGGTGATACTGCATAGTCATGACGATTTGCAGTCCGTGAGAAATTGCCTGGCTCACCAACGTATGGACGGGCAATAATCCGACCAAGAAGAGCTGGGCGTTCAAGGGTAATGGAACGAGCGTATTCACAGATACGATACAACTCATCAAGTGGAATAATATCTTCGTGGGCTGCAATCTGAAGCACAGGGTCTGCGGAGGTATAGACGATTAACTCCCCAGTTTCCATTTGGCGAGGGCCAAAGTCATCAATGACAGCTGTACCTGAATACGGCTTGTTTGCTTCGCGGATGATTTTACGACCTGAGAATTCTTCGATTTTTGTCAAAATCTCTTCAGGGAAACCATCCCAGAATGTATCAAATGGCTCAGTAATATTGAGACCCATAATTTCCCAGTGTCCAGTCATGGTATCCTTGCCGAGCGATACTTCTTCCAACTTGGTCACATAACCTGTTGGATGGCTTTCAGCAGGAACTGTCGCAAGCACTGTATCTCGAGGGATATTTCCAAGACCAATCTTGGTCATATTAGGCACCTCAAGCCCAGCTTTTTCAGAAATGTGGCCGAGAGTGTCAGATTCTGTATCTGCTACACCCGCATTGAAAAATTTATCTGAGTCTGGTGCTGCGCCGATTCCGACAGAGTCCATAACTACCAAGTGAACACGTTTAAATTTAGGCATAATTGTCTCCTTTATTTGAATAGTCAGATTCAACCAAAATCAACATCCAACCAAGTTGCTAGACTGGAAATTATCATCACCACATCTAAACATTTTAATGGGGTGCAATACTTATACAGTCAAAGCTCTCGGCATCAAACTTCTTAACCATCAAAACTAGATACTGTTACTCGCTTCACTGCCTGCTGTTCAGCTATCGCTTTTTCAGTACCTATCATCTGACTGCTACGAGGTAAGGGGATAGATTTTTGAAGAGTCTAAACGTTCGTGTTTTCATTATACCATAAAAACGCCTCTCATTGTACCAAAATGAGAAGCGTTTTCAATTTATTTCTTTTCGATGATGTTCGGTCCTTCTGGTGTACCAACAATTACCTTGGAAATCAATCCAATAAAGAGACCGTGTTCTACAACACCGACGGTCCGATCCAATTCTTCCGCCAATGCATATGTGTCTTCTATTCTGCGCAAATCAAGGTCAATGATAAAGTTCCGCATATCCGTGATATGTTTTTCTCCATTACGCATACGAAAACTTGGACGATACCCTTTTTTCTCAAATAGTCGGAAAAGATTTTCCGCACCGTACTGTACAACTTCCACCGGCAACTTGAAGGCTCCTAGGGTTTGAACCACCTTAGACTCATCGACAATCCAGATGCAGTCCTTGCTATTGACTGCTACCACTTTCTCCATGAGAAGCGCTGCGCCACCGCCTTTAATCCCATTGAAGTCTCCATCAACCTCATCTGCTCCATCCACCGTCAAGTCCACATATTCGACTTCGTCTATATTTTTTAGGGGAATCCCAAGGGACGCAGCGTGCTCAGCCGTGGCATGAGAGGTCGTTACGCCTGTGATCTGTAGCCCTTCTTCTGCAACCCGGCGGCCAATCTCCTGCACGAAATAGTAGGCAGTCGAACCAGTTCCCAGCCCAACAATCATCCCGTCCGTCACAAACTCTGCCGCCTTAATCCCAACCTGCTCTTTTAGGTTTGTCATCTTTGTCTCCTTTGAAGTCATTCATGAAATAATTATACCACAGCTAAGACAACTGTCCAATTTTTAAAGTTGTTCGCTTTCTTTAACTCTTCTAGGATAAAGTTTAGCTCAATTCTAAGTTAAATACTATGTATTTTAGAATATGGATCAATCGGAACTTCAATCCTTCCTCTCGCAATAACTACTCCTTCATGAATAGCATAACACTCAACATAATGCATTCCTTTGAATTCTGTGTTTTCGTGCTTTTTGGTACCACCTTTAATTATTTGCCCTCGTTCACGACCTCGTTTAATCGCCTCGACACCAACATTCCTTACTTTCCAGAAAAATTCAACGCCACTTAAGGCGCTCGGAATACTCGTGTTTAGTATATAAAAATCTAAACTCTTTTTATCTTTCAGCTTAAAACCTCTACTAAGAATATTTCGCAAAGTATATTTTCGAAACCCTTTTTGTGTGACGTCGCAATCCAATTCCAGATTATATCGAATATGAATCGGGAACATATCTTCAATGAATTGCTCTTCGGGAGCTATCATATTAGATGCAGAAGAATCCGATTTGGCAAATTGATTTCCGAATATCTCTCTATAATCTTTAATTAGACTGGTTGAGTCTTTCAATAGATTATATGTCTTTTTAGCCTTAGTGATAAACTTACCGTTATCACTATTTTCTATCTGTTGATTACTACCTAATGCGAACCAGTAACTTCGCTCCTTGTCTTGCTCAGACAAAAACTTAAATAATTCTGGTATTAACTCCTCGTAGTCAGAGTATCTAATCAAGTTTATATTTTCATCTTCGAGATATTTTGAAACCATTGTATCAATGAGTAAACCTTTAAATACAAAGCCGTTTTTATTTTTCCATTTTCGTAATAGTCTACAAAAATTTATAAAATGCCCTTCAGTTTCATCCTTCAAGCGATTACATTCAGATATTTCAGGTGTTGGTTTTGTTAGCTTCCACGAACCACCATCATGCGTGTCTGGATGCTTAAAATCTCCATTATCTTGCTCAAAAGCTGGCACTAACTCAATTGTCCCAGCAGGAGAAGACGTAAAAGTAATAGAAACTACCTGTCCATCTCCTTTTATTTTAGTCGAAGGATAACTCAGAGCTATCTCATTTTTAACTTCTTGTAACAGCTTAGATTGCCCATTGCCAGAATGATTATTAAATTTATCGTAAACTTCTTGAGGTAGTTTAAAAATACAGTCGAAATCACTCGTCTTTGCAATAGCAGTTCCACGACCAACACTACCAACAATGTAACAGTTTTCACTCTCAATATCCTCAAAATCATCTTCAGGATAGTATTTTTTGTTAAGTTTTTTTGTAATTTTTTTTAATCGACCACACCACTTATCGAACTCCGATTCTTCAATAGGAAGCTCTTCTTCACAAAAATCTTTAAAATGTTCAGCTAAACTCAAACTACTCCTCCTCTAAAATATCTTTAAGCTTGTTAGGAATTAAGTACTTATAATCTTCCTCAAAATCATCATCTCTTCTTGATTTCAAGAATTTTCCAGCTTTATCAACAACTTTTTGTGGAGCATTAGCGAGCTCAGGCATTTTCATATTTCTAGTTTCAACTAATTTGTTGAATTCTTCTGCGACAGAATCTGAACTATCCGTGTTGTAGGTTAAAACATACAATAAATGCGTAGCTTTTTCTCTAAGTTCCCAGAGTATATTTGCGTCCCGTTTCGTTCTTTCGCTAGCTCCTTCAAAATCAAACTCTTTTTTTAGGGCAGTTAGAACAGTAACGCATATAGAAACAAATGCTGTCACAACTTTTGCCCAGTATTCATCACTCAATAAAATATAAATTAAACCCGATGAAACAATAGCAGAAAGAAGTAAATTTACCACACGAACCCATTTTGCATAACTTGCTAATATATCCGAATATGCAATTTGAATTTTATGAGTCCAAGAAACATTAACAATAAATTTCTTTACTTCCTCATGGAGTTGTCTCTGAAGTTTCGACATACTAATTACAACCTCCGTAATTCTTCTTTAACCTCATCCTTGCTTACTGCCTCATTGAAGAACGGCAAACCAACAATACGATAGCGGTCATCATCAACCAGTGTTCTCGCCTCGTCTCGCTCAGAAATTTGAAGCAAGAATTCTTCCTTCCAGCGATCATGCTCTATGAGCTGTTTTCCTTTCGGTTCAATGAAAATCTGCCACGAAATATTTCCAGTCCTTTTATCGTTCGCAAACATAAGAAAGTCTGGTTCAAAGGCTTGCCCCTTATCAAAACTATAAATCTTTACAGCTTTTTCATTTCGAAGCAAGTAAATATCGGTCCATTTTTCTTCAAGATCTCCAATCACATCTTGGATAGTTTTCACAAGATACTTTTCTTCGTCTGTTCCAAAGTTATCATCATATGCATACCAATCCAAAACATCTATATTAACGTGGATTTCATTATTTGGATCCTTTTGTGAAAGTCCCATTTCTTTATTTCCGTTTGATTTGATGGTGTATTTTCGTAAGATGTTATCTTCAAACAAGTCTTTAATCTTATATTGTTCAAATTTTTCTGAACCAAAATAACGTTCCTCAGTCGCAATCAAATCTTTCTCGATAACATGAAGCAGTTTTTCCGTGATATAAAGTTTATCATCTGGGGTAAAATCAGATATCATTTGATATTGAGATTCAACTCGAATATCAATATCCGCGAGCATATCAATAAAGGCAGATACACTTCCAAGAGCTACAAAGGCTTTTTGGAGATTATCAAAGGTAAATTTTTTGTTGCGGTTAATAGCTGCTCGAACAATATTGTGGCCGATAACTTTGCCAAATTTGAAAGAAATTACCTCTAAAGATTCAGATACGTACATTGCTTCATCAAAAGCTTCAATGTCTCGAACGCCTTGGATTGGCAATTTAACTTCAAAAGACTTTGGAATAAAGGACGTATCGAATAGACTTTCTTGTCGCTCTCCGAGCATTTGCTCATATGAAAGACGCTTGTTCATCCAGACAAGCCCATCTGTGTAAGTTCGAGTGTTCTTGAAAGAGTCCTTGAGCTTGAGTTCACGTTCTACCAAATTTTGGCTCTCTAATATCCCAGACTCACGTAAGACTTGCTTAAGCTCTGAAATATATTTTGGATTATTAGCAGAGTGGTAATGAAGTTGTTCAATAACACGGAGTTCATTATTTTCATTATTATCAAACTTACGAGTGTATTTTTCCTCCAGATTATCACCAATCACAAAGGGATAGTAACGTGCTCCGCGACCTATCAGCTGTTTCTCTGTGTTTGTTGTTTTTCCTGCGACAAAGCCATTTTTCGTAGTCTTGCCATCACGGGTATCGTAAAGGCGGACAATATCGAAAAGGTTAAGAACATCCTAGCCTTCATTAAGCATATCCACGGCAAAAATCGCTCGGATTTCATTACTTGGCTGCTCCAAGGTGTTGAGGAGGTTCAGGCTATCCTTGTTCTTGTTTTTCCCATCCACCAATAGCAAGCGTTCTTTGCGGAAATCCTCCTGAAGTTCCGCCACCAAGTCAGTATCTGTAATCCCAACTGTCTCGAAATAAGAAAATGCCTTTTTCAAAATACTGAACTTTTCATCCATTTCTAAGACCAGCTCTCGCTGTGCTTGAATATCTTCTAAAGAAAGGTTGTCTAGCAACCCCAAAAACGCATCCAAATTTTCTTGACTTTCTGCAATTTTCTGCGACTTAAACATGACCAATGGTTTTAAGTTAATTCCGTTTTTCAAAGCGATTTTCTTGCGGTACTGACTGATGATGATTGCCTGAAGCATGCGATGATTGACATCACCATCCACCAAATGAAAGAGGACATCTTTCGAATACTTGTCCAGTCGAAACTCTTTCAGGTCATACTTAAAAAGTAAAGACTTTTCGTACTTTTGTGCTAAGATTGGATTGGTCAGGTCAATCGTTGCAGTAAACTCAAAGATACTGGACTTTTTAGCAGTCTTTTGAATCATTTCAATCGTACTAGTCCAACTGGTATTGTCATCTTTCTCCGACTTACTCAAACCAGCGTTCAAGTGGTGAGCTTCATCCGCCAGCATGACAACCGAAATATCCTTAAACTGCTCATAGGAGAGGCGATTTTCTCTCGGAGTATTAAGGTCTTGGTGAAGCTTTTGGATAGTAGTAAAGACGATGTTAATACTATCATCACGGCTATCTGAAAAATCCGTCACTTCACGCACTGTCACGATTCGTCCGTCCATGACAATCTTTTCCGCAAAAAGATACTTACCAGAAGCACTTTCTAAGAAGTTATCCTTTGTTTTCGTCAGGATATTATCGTTGTTCACAAAGAAAATGAAATTTCGCTCACCTTGCTGGTACTTCTCCAATATAATCGCCGCCATCAAGAGCGTTTTACCGGAACCAGTTGCCATATTGTAGAGAACTTGCTCTGGAATCACTCGATTATTATCCGTTTTGTAGTGAAGATAACGTCCGATAGCCTCCTGCTGATAAGGTCGTAAGGGGTGCTTCAAATTTTTCGTGAGGTAATCAGGCAAATCTGCCCGAAAATCCTTAAAGCCAGACCGACTGACTGTATCATAGGTTTCGTAAATAAATGGCATGGCTTACTTTTCCTTTCCGTAGAAAGAGTGATTGAGCTTCTTATCCTCAGCAGAAATCTGATAATCATTGTCATCAATATCAGAATAATTCACATAGAGGTTATTGTTATCAATGATTTCAGACAAGATTTGCTTTTGTTCTGCCAAAGAAAGTTGACTAAACTCATTCTTTTTCAATTTTTTAGGATCGATGCGGTAGGACAAGAAGGAAGATTTTTTCGCAAGCTCAAACAGTTCTAATAATTCTTCCGTTGTTGTCGCCTCAAAAATCGCATTTTTGAAATCTTGAGCATCGTTTTTCAATTCAGCGTAGACAAAGCTACCACCGCCAGACCAGTTAACATCTTTTGAGATACCACCTTGTTCACCAGCGATAACCTTCTTCAGTCGCTCCACCGAAACCGTCTCAATATAATCCATCTGCTCGATACCGATATACTGACGGTTCATCTTATGAGCGACGGCTGCTGTTGTTCCTGAACCAAGGTGGTAGTCTAGGACAATGTCACCATCCTCCGTAAACATTTCAATATAGTATTTAATATATTCTTCTGGTTTTTTTCCATTTCTAAAAGATACATCACCCTCAGAGTTCACTAAGTTATATTGCTGAACAAAATCCACAAAGTTAGGATAAGGCTTTAATGTATACTCGCTTCCAAGTGGTTTCCCAGGATAGTAAAAGCCATTTTTATTCCCATTTTTTGGAAGTTCAAAAATTCTAAAATCCCGTCCATCATCCCCCATATCTGGGACAGTAAAAATGGTTCCTTCAGGATACTTAGCAATTAATTTTTCTAGATGAGCAACATAGAATCGTCCACTAGAATTTTTTTCTCGAATACTACCTCGAATTGACATTGATTTCAAACCACCAATATGACCTTGACCTCTAACAATTGTAACGTCATCAGGTAAGTAAACATTTATAGTTTTGTCTCCAACTTGAAAACTGTCATGAGGAATTTCAGGAAAATCAAAGTCATATTGATAATCGTCGATTGTTTTAACTACTTTTTGTTTTGGTAACTTGAAATTTTCAGATTTACTATATATCAATGCATATTCCAAAACGTCATTAAATTCTTTGTCACTTGTTAAGCTTCTTTGCGGATGGCGTACGAGAACATTAACATCCATTTTATGATTTTCTTCAGTAAAGAGCTCATCCATCATTACTCGGAGATATGGAAATTCATGGAAGCTAATTTGGACAATCAGTATTCCATCATTTTCTAGTAAATCCTTGGCAATAGATAGACGGTTTTTCATAAAAGTTAGCCACGTACTTCTATTAAAACTATCATTATATCCAAAGGAGTCGCTTCCTGTATTATAAGGCGGATCAATATAAATCAATTTAACCTTCCCTGCAAAGCGTTTCTTGAGGCTATGAAGAGCAATGAGGTTATTACCTTTGATGATGAGATTATCGGTATCACTGAGTTCTTCTACTTCATGCTCACCAGTTTCATCATAGCGTTTGAAATTGGTCAAAACCTTATCATCCAAAAGACGATTGATTTCAGTCGGTGCGAGCGTCTCGTTAAAGAAAATCTCCTGACGTTTGGCATCATCCTTAGTCTGTCCACCCTCTAGCACACAATCTTTGTATGGAAAATTCAGGACAACTTCCTGATTTTCTGATAGATACTTGTCACCGGTCGCCAAACCGATTTTTGTCTTGTAGGCGGTAAAGCTGTCAGGGAGAAACTCCTTATTGTTCAAAAACTGCAAAAAGACATCTTTCTTGAAGACAAGAACACCAGTATCTAGAATAGAAAAGAAATACTTAGAAATTTTTTCATTACTCATCAATATATTAAGGAGTTCAGGATTGTATTGCCTCGCCAGCTCGGCCAGTTTATTTTTATTGAGCACACCTTCCACCATAAAAGTGTCATTCTGTGCCAAAAGTTGCTCCAGTTCTTGCTTCATTATTAGATCTACCTTTCAGCTGAAATTTTGTGAAGGGCTGATGGTATTCCTTTATTATGAATATAATAAAGGAAGGGTATACCCTTCGGTTTTCTTAAATTTTTATGTTTCTATTATAACATAGTCAACCTAAATTAATAGCAACACTTTTTGTATTTCTATCAAATTATCTTCTCAAATTAATTACTATATTTATTGACCTCTCAATACATTTCTGCACTCCTCATCCCTCATCTGTGCTTTTTTCATCATTCCATGATACACTAATAGATAAGACGATTTTAGAAAGAAAGATATATGATTACCAAAGAATTCGACACTATTACCGCTATTTCTACCCCTCTCGGTGAGGGAGCTATTGGGATTGTCCGCCTGTCTGGGACGGATGCCTTTGCCATTGCCAGCAAGGTTTTCAAAGGAAAAGACCTAGCAACTGTACCCAGTCACAGCCTCAACTACGGTCATATCATTGACCCTGCAACCAATCAGATTCTGGACGAGGTTATGATCGGAGCCATGCGTTCCCCACGCACCTTCACGCGCGAAGATGTCATTGAGATTAATACCCACGGAGGCATCGCCGTTACCAACGAAATTCTCCAGCTCCTGATTCGCCAAGGTGCTCGAATGGCTGAGCCGGGCGAGTTTACCAAACGTGCCTTTCTCAACGGCCGTGTGGATTTGACCCAGGCTGAAGCTGTCATGGATGTTATCCGGGCCAAGACTGACAAGGCCATGCACAATGCCGTCCGCCAGCTTGACGGCTCCCTCTCCCAGCTCATCAACAACACGCGTCAGGAGATTCTCAACACGCTGGCACAGGTCGAGGTCAACATCGACTACCCCGAGTATGACGACGTCGAGGAGGCGACGACAGAGCTGGTCCGCGAGAAGACCCTCCAGTTCCAAGCTCTTTTGGAAAATCTCCTCCGTACTGCCCGCCGTGGAAAAATCCTGCGTGAAGGCATCGCAACTGCTATTATCGGTCGTCCCAATGTCGGAAAATCCAGCCTGCTCAATAACCTCCTCCGCGAGGAAAAAGCCATCGTTACAGACATCGCAGGAACAACCCGCGACGTTATCGAAGAATACGTTAACATCAAGGGCGTCCCCCTCAAGCTGATTGATACAGCAGGTATCCGTGAAACAGACGACATCGTTGAAAAAATCGGTGTGGAACGATCTAAAAAAGCCCTTGAGGAGGCCGACCTCATCCTGCTAGTCCTCAACGCATCCGAGCCCCTGACCGAGCAAGACCGCAATCTCCTAGCCATTTCAGACATGGCCAACCGCATTGTCCTGCTAAACAAGACCGACCTAGAAGAACAGATTGAGGCAGACCAACTGCCTGAGGATGTCATTCGCATTTCCGTCTTGAAAAACCAGAATATCGACCAAATCGAAGAAAAAATCAATCAGCTCTTCTTTGAAAACGCAGGCTTGGTTGAGCAAGATGCCACCTACCTCTCCAATTCTCGCCACATTTCCCTCATTGAACAGGCAGTCCAAAGCCTACAAGCTGTCAATGACGGACTGGAAATGGGCATGCCAGTAGACTTGTTACAGGTTGACCTGACACGCTGTTGGCAGATTTTGGGAGAAATCACAGGCGATGCAGCTCCAGATGAACTCATCACCCAACTCTTTAGCCAATTCTGTCTTGGAAAATAAGAACAAAAGTCATGTAAGAAAACTTGCATGACTTTGTTTGTATATTAACACATAATTTCTTGTCTAAGATGACAAATTTAGATATACTAAACAGTGAAAGGAGGCATTCCCATGAAAAAACTTCTTATTTGTATTGTCCTTCTATCCTGCCTTGTTTTTCCCTTTATCGGTTGGAAACTCTACGCCTACCAGCACAACAAAATAAGCTTAACTGAGAATACTGATTTTTACTTGATTTATCCTGGTAAGGTCGAAGCCTTTCAGCTAAATGGGCAAGATCCTCAACTCCTTCATACACAGAAAATGAATTCAGAGGGGTATTTTGGCTCTGGTGAAAATTATGTCATAGACAATCGGTACCTAGTCTTTGCCAACGATCAGCAAAAATTCATTAACGACAATCTGATATCCATCGATTTCAATACTGGCACTGTCTTGCGAAAGCCAAGTCAGTATAGTAGCTATATCAGTGGTACAGATGGACAAGACTTTTATACAGCGGGGCCCTATCACATACTAGCGCAATTTGATAAGCAATTTGAAACACGTCAAACCCACGTTTTAAACGATGACTTCATCCCAAGTGCTCCAGTCATGGTAGACCAAACGTCAGTCTATTTAACTGGTTTTGTGAAAGATTTTACCCAAGAAGGACCCGAAGAAAATGTCTTGATTGTATTTGATAAGAAAGATTTTTCAAAACAAGAGGTATTCAAGTACGACAATACCATTGTCACAGGAGAGGGGCTTTGGGTAAATGGAACCATCTATCTCCCAAATTTAGGGAAAAAAACAAGTGAGTATACGGAAATTGAACAGTCATCCGAACTCCTAACCTTTGATACAAAAACAAAAACATTTTCGTCAGTAACTTTAGAACACCCCTCACCAAGCACACTACATGCTCTCAAAGACCAGAAGCTTCTCCTCATCGAACATCAAAATGGTATGTTTAGCCCACTTTCCTTTACTATTTACAATGCCCAAACAGGTCAAGAGAGCTACCATCGTCTAGACGAGCTTAATCCTCGTCCTTATTATATTGACCACATTCGTCAAATTGATGATAAGCGCTTAATGATTATTTTGGCAAATCAACTCCTTATCTATAATATGGAGGCTAAAAACATTATCAGCCAGTCCACTCTATCAGAAGACTACGTTTCTGGAGTTTGGATCAATCCATAAAATAAAGAACTCGGCGCTGGGAGCCGAGTTCTTTATTCTTTATCCTGTAAATCCACACTTGGCACGGTTGTCGCCGCATCAGAACTAGCTTGGAACAAGTCGACTTTTTCATAGCCAAATAGGTTGGCATAGATGGACGTCGGGAATCGTTTGATTTTTTTATTGTAGGTCGTTGCCACCGCATTATAATCTTTACGGGCTACCAGTATCCGATTTTCAGTCCCTTCAAGCTCCGTAATGAGGTCAGATACCTGTTGGTTGGCTGTCAATTGAGGATAATTCTCAGCTACTACCAACAATCTAGATACTGCAGAATCTAGTTGACTTTGGGCCTGATTGTAGTCGCTAGTTCCCACTTGGCTAGAGCCGATTTTCGCACGCGCATCCGCAATGGCAGTGAAAATCTCTTCCTCATGCTCCATGGCTCCCTTGACTGCTGCCACGACATTCGGTATTAGGTCATAGCGCCGTTGAAGTTGGGTATCCACATTGGCTTGAGCATTTTCCACTTCCGCATGGCTATCGACCAGTCCATTGTATTGACCGATTGCCCCCGTTCCTAAAAATAGCAGAGCGAAAACCGGGATTAGTAGAGCTAACCATTTCTTTTTCATAAACATTTTCCTTTCTTACCAACCAGATGAGGCTCCACCGCCTCCACCACCGCCTCCAGACCAGCCCCCACCACCGAATGATGAAGAAGATGAAGAATGGGAGGAATGGTTATTGTGGTAATGATGGTGGTCATCTACCAACATCCAAAGCAGATTGCCTGGACCACCGCCTCGACCACGGCTAGCCTTATCAATAATTCCAAAAATTATGAAGATTAGTATTATAATTAAAAACAATACAAAACTATCACTTTCCGCACTGGTCCTTTCTTCCATGGCAGCCAGCTGTTCCTGACCCATACTTGTTCCGTAGAAGCGGTCTCCGATTGATTGGACAATGTAGGTCACTCCGCCATCATAGTCTTCCTGACGGAAAAACTCCCTAGCATTTTCCAGAATATCCTTGGCTTCCACATCTGTCAACACCGTTGCAGCATTGTCAGAGGTTTCTATCCGAAATTCCCTGTCGGCTATGGCAATCACCAAGAGAATGCCATTGTCTGTCCCAGCAAAGCCAACCTGCCAGTCACGGAAGGTTTCATTTGCCAGACTTTCAATATCACTAGACAGACTGTCTGTTACATAAACACCAACCTGTAAAGCTTGCTCGGTGCTTGCCCAACTTCGATTGAGTTGATCAATTTCTGCAATGGTCTCACTCGATAGTAACTGCGTCTCATCCACTACCGTTGTACCTGTGGGTCGGTCTGGAATCTGATTTGCTCTAGCTAGTTTGGGAGCAAATAGCAAGCAAACCGTTAGAATAGCGAAACAGCCGATGATAATTTTTTTCAATTTTCTCATCAGAACACCTCCTTCGATGAACAAAGATAAGAAAAATTTATTAGGTATATATATACAATTATATCATATTATCATTTTCCCAACAATATATTTATGTTGTTTTTCAGTATCGGTAGAGTCTGTTCAACAAACCAAGGATGTTTAGCTTGCCAGATATTGTTTCTAGGTGATGGATGGGGCAAAGGAAAATACGTGGGAAGGTAATCATCTGCATGTTTCACTCTCTCCGTCAGGTTCCTTTGGGATTTTTCCAAATAATAAGTTTGAGCATAATTGCCTACCAATATGGTCAGCTCAATCTGGGGTAGTTGTTTCATAATGAGTGGGTGCCACTTGGGCGCAAAATCCTTGCGAGGCGGCAAATCCCCAGACTTCCCTTTTCCTGGATAATAAAAATCCATAGGAAGAATAGCAAAATGACCCAATTCATAAAAAGTCTGTCGATCCACGCCCAACCATTGACGAAGGTTGTTACCACTGGCGTCGTCAAATAAACGCCATTTTTCCTGGGTTTTCAAGCCAGGTGCCTGTCCAATAATGAGAATTTTTGCGGTCGAAGGGGCTTGGAAAAGGGGAGCTATTCCCTTGTTCGTAAAGTCTCGGTTAGCAACATCCTCAATGATGGCTTGACGAATATCAACAAGTTCCATGATGTCCTACTTTCTTGACCATAGTCACATCTTCTTCTAAGGCTCGGAAACCGCATTTTTTGTAGAAAGAATAGGCTGAAAGGTTGCGTTCGGTTTGCAGAAATATATGAACAATTTTTCTATCAGCTAACTGCTTCTCAATATCAGCTAATAAACTAGCACCATGTCCTTGCCCTTGGTAATCACGGGAAATGCAGAACTCTTCAATTCGATATTCTGTTCCCTCATACCAATAGCGAATGTAACCAAGTGACAGACCTATCAATTTTTCTTGATCAAACAAGCCAAAACAGAGTGCTCTTGGGTGTCCCAGTAAATCGCCTACGTAACAATCTAATTGTTCCTCATCTGACCAATCATCATTCCAAGGTTCTTGGCTGAAGACAGACAGGAAGAGTTGTTTGACCATTTCCATGTCTGAAAAACAAAGTTCTTTCAGTTCCATATTTCCTCCTAAAAAAGACGGGCAAACCCGTCTTCATGTATTACTTAATGAGTTCGTAGATAGCTTCTGCATAAATGGCAGCTGCACGGTAGAGTTGCTCAACTTCGATAAATTCGTTGGCTTGGTGCATGGTGTTGACATCGCCTGGGAACATAGCTCCATAGGCAACCCCACGTTTGAGCAAGCGTCCGAATGTTCCGCCACCGATGACTTGTTCGTGACCTTTCAAGCCTGTGTGTTTTTCATAAACAGACAAGAGAGTTGCGACCATTGGGTCATCGATTGGGCAATAGTGTGGGGTATGGCCATGCTCAGACAGGCTAACATCTTCCACGCCCAGTTTCTCCAAACCAGCCTTGATGGTTTCAGGGTTGGTATTTTTTGGATAACGGAAGTTGAGGGCAATGGTGTTGTCAGATGAGGTTTCATCAAATTTGAAAACACCAGCGTTCATAGAAAGGGCACCCATCTGCTCATCGTAGATGGCTACACCGAGTTTTTTAGCATCATGGTCTTCCAGAAGGACTTGTCCTGCCAATTCCAAATAGGCTTTGGCTGCTCCGTCAAAGGCAAATTGGCTGAGGAATTTTGCCAAATAGGTTGCTCCGTTGACACCTTCTTCTGGGGTTGAACCGTGGGCTGATTTTCCGATGACGGTGACTTGAACTTGACCGTTTTCAAGGATTTCCGCGTCAGCTTTTAGGCCGTAAGCGGCTGTGAAATCTGCCAACTTGCTGTCTAGGTCTGCTAGGTCGCCAGAAATAATAGCTGTCGCAGATTCAGGTACCATGTTCTCACGCAAACCGCCTGTGAAGGAATGCAGTTTAGCAGCTCCGCTATTTTCCCCCGCAAAATGAAGATAGGCTGTGATATTGCCTTTTTCACCGTTGATAATAGGGAACTCGGCATCTGGAGAAAATCCGAAATCTGGCAATGGAAGACCGACGTGCTCGAAGTAGTAATCCATGTCCGCCCAGCCTGACTCTTCGTCGGTACCGACGATGAAGCGGACTTTTTTAGAGGTCGGAAGGCCCAACTCCTTGATGATTTTCAAGCCGTAGTAGCAAGCCATGGTCGGTCCCTTGTCGTCAGACGAACCGCGGGCAAAGAGCTTGCCGTCGATGATCTGCGGCTCGTAAGGGTCGGTGTTCCAGCCACTTCCTGCTGGTACCACATCCAAGTGACCAAAAATACCGAGGACTTCGTCGCCTTCACCAAACTCAAAGTGACCTGCGTAGTTGTCAACGTTCTTGGTTGGATAACCATCACGCTGAGCAATTTCTAGAAACTTATCCAAGGCACGCACTGGTCCAGGTCCAAATGGATGCTGGGCATCTGCCTGGCTGTCGTCACGCTCAGAATTGATGCGTAAGAGGTCAAAGAGATCCGCTAGGAACTCATCTTTGCGTTTGTCAAACTCTGCTCTAAAATTTACTGTCATATGTTCTCCTTTTCAGTATCAAAGTAAGTCTATTTTATCACAAAATGAAAGAGATTTCAGAAGTAAAGCGAAGAAAAAAAGTTGGTCACCCAACTTCTTTCTATTTTTTCCAGACAGAGCGTTCTGCTACAACTGTAAACAAAACATCGGTTGATGAGTTGAGGGCTGTTTCACAAGAATCTTGAATCACTCCGACCACAAATCCTACTCCAACTACTTGCATGGCTAACTCATTTGGAATACCAAATAGGCTACATGCTACTGGAATGAGGAGAAGCGAGCCTCCTGCTACACCTGATGCACCTGCAGCTGATAGAGATGCGACAACAGATAAAAGAAGGGCCGAACTGAAATCAACTGTGATACCAAGTGTATGTACCGCAGCCATTGTCAAAATATTGATGGTAATGGCGGCTCCTGCCATGTTCACTGTCGCACCCAAGGGAATGGATACGGAGTAGGTATCTGAATCTACTCCCAACCGTTTAGCCAGCTGCATATTGACTGGAATATTTGCTGCTGAACTTCTTGTGAAAAAGGCAGTTACACCGCTAACTCGGAGACATTCCAACACCAAGGGGTAAGGATTTTTCCTCATAACCATAAATGCAATAAAGGGATTGACCACCAGAGCTACAAAGGCCATACAACCTACCAGTACTAATAGCAATAGACCGTAGTTTTTTAGTGCTGCCAATCCATTATTTGCAATTGTATCAAAAACTAATCCTAAGATACCGAAAGGTGCCAGTCCAATAATCCAACTGACGACTTTAGAAGTCACTTCTGCTGTTGATTGCAATAAATCCTTGGTGTGTTGACTAGCGTTCCGAAAGGCAAGACCAAAAATAGCTGCCCAAGATAATACTCCAATATAGTTAGCGTTTGCTAGCGCACTGATTGGATTGTCAACAATGTTCAATAATAAGTCTTGGAATACTTCTGAAATCCCCTGTGGTGGCGAAATTTCTGTCGCAGCTGCCTCGGTAAGAACCAATGTTAATGGAAACAGATAACTGGCAATAACCGCAACGCTTGCTGCTGCAAAAGTACCAATTAAGTATAGGAAGAGAATAGTCCGAATATTATTTTTCTGACCTTCTGGTGCCTGAGAAAGAGCGTGGGCAACTAGTGTCAACACCAACAGTGGTGCAATGGCTTTTAAAGCGCCAACAAAGAGACTTCCCAAAAGAGAAATCATCGTGAACTGAGGAACACTCAATCCCAAGACTAATCCTAATACGACCCCAATACTGATTTTCCGTATTAAACTCATCTTTTTCCAGATAGAAATTATATTTTTCAAACAATTACCTCCAAACAAACATTTTTCCATATTAGCAGAAAAACGAAGCTTGGTCAAGAAAATAAAAAACAAGTATTGGCTACAAAAAAAAAACTACATGTAGTCAGATTCACATGCAGTTTAAAAAGTATTCTTAGTCAAACTCCACCTGGGCCTTGTTGGTGAAATAAGTCTGGTAGGCTGCGTAGGAGGCAATCACAGACGCCAGGCTAGTCGCCGACAGCAACATGAACATAACCATAATCTGATAGCGAATAGCATGGACTGGATCAACTCCTGCAAATATTAGCCCTGACATCATGCCAGGCAGGCTGACCAAACCGACCGTCTTGGCTGAGTCAATGGTGGGCTGCATACCTGTTTTGATAGCTTCTCGTAAGATATCCTGTGAAGCCAATTTGACAGTTGCACCCAGACTTAATTTTTCCAAGACTTGTTGGCGGTTGTCGGTGAAGGACTTGTACATAGCCCGATAGGACAAGCCGATGGCCGTCATGGCATTGCTAGCCAACATCCCTGAAATGGGAATGACCTGTGAAGGAATAAACTTAATAGCACCCGATAACACCAAGATTGTCAAGGTTAGACCTGTTGATGCAAGGAGGGCTAAAAAAGGATGAAGCAAGGATTTCTTGCTATTGGGATTGCGTTTGTTGGCTTGGACACTGGCATTGTAAAGAATAATCAAAACCATTGCCATGCTGAGAAAGACATTTGAGGCTTGGAAGATAAACTTGAGAATGTAGCCGACAAAAATCAGCTGGAGGACAGTTCTGACAACGGCCATGAAAATATCCTTGGTCAAGCCAAGTTTTTCCTTTTGACTGATACCCATGGCTACTAAGACCAGTCCAAAAACAAGGGCTAGAGAAAGGTTATCTACTGAAATATTCATACTTGGACTCGACCTCCTTCTATTCGCAGAATCTTTTGAGCTGCATCAATCTCTGACTGGTCATGGGTGACTTCAATCAGGGTATTTCCAGCAGCTTGGTAGTCTGCCAAGAGCTTGTTGACAATGGCCTTGGTTTCAGCGTCCAGTCCCGCAGAGATTTCGTCCAAGAGTAAGACCTTTGGTTCAAAGAGCAGATTGCGAATGAGGGCAACTCGCTGTTTTTCTCCCCCAGATAATTCTGTGATTTTCTTGCTTAAAAATTCTGGTGCTAGATGTACAGATTCTAAAGCCTTGAGGGCTTTGGTTTGGTCAAATTCTAACTGACGAATGGTAAATGGAAACTGGAGATTGTCTTGGACGGTCTGCCCAAAGAGAACTGGCTGTTGAAAACAGTAGGAAACTTCCCTCCTATAAATCGGCATATCTAGCTCTGCTATGTCCCGCCCCTGAAAGAAAATCGTCCCACTTGTCGTGGATGTCAAACCTGCCAAGAGTTTTAGGATAGAGCTTTTGCCACTGCCCGAAGGTCCAACCAGGGTTAGTCGCTCGCCGGCTGCAACGGTAAAGCTGACATCAGTTAAAATCGACTTATCATTATCCGATAAGCCGACAGTTTCAAGTTGAAAAATGTTCATCTTAATGACCATGCTCTTCTGCTTCTTCCGCTGCGATAGCAATAGCTTGCGTTTCATGAACTGTCCCGTGAGCGTGGTGGGCTGGTCCATAGATAGAGTAGATTTTAAGGTCTTCTTGACCGATGTTGATAACATTATGGTAGGCACCGTTTGGAATCAAAATCGCATCTTCTGGTCCAACTTCCATATCAAGCGTAATCTTGTCAGAAGATTCGCCCATAATAACACGGCCGTGGCCTTGCTCAATGCGGAGAAACTGGTCGTTTTCGTTGTGGACTTCTGCACCGATGTCGCCACCAACTGGGATGGACATGAGGGTAACTTGCAAGAGTTCCCCAGTCCAGAGGGCTGTGCGGTAGTTAGTATTTTCAAGTGTTGCTGTTTCAATATTGGTTACAAATGGTGCTTTGCCGTAATCTTTAGTTGTCATAAGTTTTACCTCTAAATTATAATAATTCTAAACTTTCTTTAGAACAATTCTAATTATACTCCTTATAAATTTCTTGTCAAGCTTTTTTAGAAACATTATAATTTTTAGAGAATACTTAGAAAATAGATAAGAAAAAACCACCTTTGGCTAATTATAGATTGAAGACAAACACTTAAGAGGCGTTTGACTTTTTCTGTTTTTTAGCCCCCCTTTTTTGCTAGAATAATGACTATTTGTACAAAACCCAATTTGTCAAATTAAGCTAGACTTTTTCAAGTGACTCAGAAAAACTTGGTAGGGTGTTTGATAATTCAAGGACTTTCTAGGTATCTTATTCCTCTTATCAGCTATAGCTGATAAAAACTGCTGAGAAATGCCAGTAAAGTCCATCTGTTTCGAAAGTCCATTCTGCCGTAATAAGCCATTTGAATGCTCATTGAGACCTTGTTGACCGAGACCAACCTGGATCGGCAACGAAAATATCGATTTCATGTGCATTCTAAATAGACTTCCAATTTGAAAACTCTTTCCCACAATCAAAAGTAATCAACTTAAAGAGATGACTGGGAACTTGAGACAGCCATTCATTGATGGCAACCTCAATATCACTTGCTTTTCGTCCCTTAGTTTTCAGTGTAATGATTGCTTTTGAAAGTCGTTCTACTAAGGTAATGACCGCACTTTTGTGTTTCTCGCCAACAATGGGATCTCCTTCGAGGTGTCCGAACTCTGTATGAAAATCAGGATAGAGTTCAGCTCTTTCACGTAAATCTCTGCGAAATGCTTGTTTTCCTCCGACCGCAGCGCTTCTTATTGGCCTTATAGTGTTCATAATAATCATATGCAGAATGTCCGTCTTTGAGAAAGTAGAAAATATGATAGACGGTCTGCCTTGATCTTCAAAGTGCTATCATGATATCTGTAACTTTTATACCTTCTTTCTAGTAAGCCTCTAGCATGACGAGTTCATTTGTGGTTCATGGGTATAGGTCATTTATGTTAGTTCCTTTCAGACAAATGTGGTAGTTTATCTGAGCCTAACATAGATGGCTTTTTCTGTCTAGCTTAATTTTACAAATTGGGTATACATAAAATAAATAGAACAGTTTTATGGATGGACGATAGTAGCGCTTCTACCTCCTCAAATACCTTGTCAATGAAAACAAAGCCTTCAACCACTCAACTTACAAACCTACAGCCTCAAAATATATTCTTACTCTAAGTCGACTTGAAAACTAAGTCAATAGTAAAGTAAATTAGTCCTAAGAAAATCAAAATGAACTTAAATAATCCCTCCAGAAATGATAATCTGAAGGGACTGTTTTGATTGTTCCTGATTTTGGGACCGTTAAAAGTCAATACTTTCACCATCTTCTGGAATGACCAATTGGTTGGCAAAGCCTTTTTCTGTCGCAAAACGAGCTAACTCTAAACGTGAAAGTGTCCAGTGGTTGACGGCTTCCATATGAACGGCAACTAACTGGGCATCTGTCAGTTGGCTCAATTCATGGACATCATTGGCATCCATGACAACTTTGCCAACACCTTGCATGGCATTGCCACCAGCATTCATAACAATAATATCTGGTTGATGAGCGACAACTGCGTCTTTCACAAAAGGTTCCAACATACTATCGCCTGTAAAGTAAATGGTCTTCTCGTCTGCATGACGAAGAACAAAACCGCATACTTTACCGATTATTGTTTGAACTTCTTCTGGAAATTTATTCAAATTTTCAACATGCTCGGCATACACTCGACTAATTAAAATGTTGCCAAAATTGGTATTGTCACCCATTACATAGACCTTGGTAAAACCAGATTCACGGATGACAGCCGTATCTGCCTCATCTTGTACAAAAATTGGCAAATTCTTATCCAACATTTTCGCCGCGACCTCATCCCAGTGGTCATAGTGCAAATGTGTCACAATTACAGCATCAAGTCCTGATGTCAGCTCATCAGGCGACACAGGCAGATCCACCAATGGATTCATTTCCATATTGCCAGAGACAGCACCTTCAAAAGGTGGATAAGTCCCTTTTTCAGCTAACATCGGGTCGATAAGAATGGTTTTACCAGCATAATCCAAGCGGGCAGTTGAATTACGATAATGTGTAAATTTCATGGATAACTCCTTTATTTATGATTATCTATATTTTACATATTTCTTAAAATAGGGTAAAGTAGATAAAAAAAGAATTTTGCATGAAAAACTTTATTTTTGAAAGGAATAGTATGGATAGCATTGATTTACAGATTTTAGAATTACTAACTCAAAATAGTCGCATCAAGCTAAAGGACATGGCAGAGCAGATTCACATGACAGCGCCTGCCATAACAAGCCGGATTCAAAAACTAGAAGACCAAGGTATTATCACAGGTTTCACCACCCAAGTCGATAGGGGCAAGCTTGGTTTGCCTATTCACGTTTTTATGACCATAACTATGAAAGTGCAAACACATACACCCTATCTTGACTATGTAGAAAGTTTCTCACCACAAATCACCCAGCACCACCGTATTGCTGGAAGTGGTTGTTACTTGATCGAAGCTCATTTTGCAAGCAATCAAGACTTAGCTACTTTTTTAGATGGTCTTGAAAATTTTGCCAGTTATCAAGTAGCTAGCTCGGTAAATCAAATAATTTGAAGTCAAATTTAACAGTTAAAGTAAAAAGGTAAACTTATAATAAGTTTCAGAATGAAGACAAACACTTATGAGGCGTTTGTCTTTTTCTGTTTTTTAGCCTAAAACCCCGTCTTTTTGCTAGAATTATGACTATTTATACACAATAAAAAGGCTTATCTGCCCTCATTCTTACCAATTTTTTGAGATTTAAACACGCCAAAGTCAGCCCAACCTTATCTTCCATTTTGGACTTGCCTTTCTCTCTTGTATAACGAAGATTGTGGTACTCTTTGGCTGTCCCAAAGAGGCGTTCAATGGTTTCTTTCCGCTTCTGGTAGAGCTCCTTCATCCCTCTTTGATGACGAATATCCTCGCACTGTTCCAAATACTCCTTCCAAATATGCCGCGTGACAACTTTTTGATGGTTCTTTCTGGTCGTACATATTGATAATAGGGGACAGTTGGAACAAATTGCAGGATCACTTTTGTATTCTCGGTAGCCTTCTCGGGTAGTCGTGCGATAGGTCAAGGCCTGATGTTCAGGACACAGGATACAATCGAAGAGTTCGTCATAGACAAAATCTTTAGGACGAAGTTGTCCCTTCTTCCCACGGGGACGGGTGTAGGGAAGGACAGGAGTGATTTCCTTATCAATTAGAAACTTGACAATACTGGGAGTTTTATAGCCCGAATCCGCAATGATATACTCTGGTTTCAAGGGTTCAAGATTGGCGAAAAGTGCAGGAAAAGCCTGACTGTCATGGATATTGCCAGCCTCCACACTATAAACCCAAAGAAAATGCTACCTTTCGGCAGCTTGCTTCTTATGTCAATTCATTAAAATCCCATACATCGTCCACCCAGCCTTCATAGAAATCAGGCTCGTGGCAGACCATGAGGATAGAGCCCTTGTAGGCTTGAAGGGCACGTTTGAGTTCGTCCTTGGCATCCACATCCAAGTGGTTGGTTGGCTCGTCGAGAACTAAGACATTGTTTTCGCGGTTCATAAGCAAACAGAAGCGAACTTTAGCCTGCTCACCACCTGAAAGAACTTGAATCTGGCTTTCTATATGCTTGGAAGTCAGACCGCAACGGGCCAAGGCTGCCCGCACTTCCGCTTGGTTAAGTGCTGGAAAGGCATCCCAAACGGCTTCAAGCGGAGTCTGACGATTGCCACCAGCTACTTCTTGTTCAAAATAACCGAGTTCCAAATACTCCCCACGCTCTACAGAACCACCGAGTGGTGGAATAATCCCCAGCAGACTTTTAAGTAGAGTGGATTTACCGATACCGTTGGCACCGACAATGGCAATCTTCTGGTTGCGTTCAAAGGTCAGATTGAGAGGTTTACGTGTCAATACACGGTCATAACCAATTTCCAAATCAGTCGTTTGGAAGATAAAGCGACTTGGAGTTCGAGCCATTTTGAAATCAAATGATGGCTTTGGTTTCTCTGCTTGAAGCTCAATAATCTCCATCTTGTCCAATTTCTTCTGACGGGACATGGCCATGTTTCGTGTCGCAACTCGGGCCTTATTACGGTTAACGAAGTCCTGCAAGTCTGCAATTTCCTTCTGCTGGCGCTCATAGGCTGCCTCCAACTGAGCCCGCTTCATAGCATGGACTTCTTGGAATTGGTAGTAATCACCTGTATAGCGAGTCAAGAGCTGATTTTCCACATGGTAGACAATGTTTATCACATCATTCAAGAAAGGAATGTCATGCGAAATCAAGACAAAGGCATTTTCATAGTTCTGCAAGTAGCGTTTGAGCCAGTCAATATGTTCTGCATCCAAGTAGTTGGTCGGCTCATCCAGAAGCAAGATGTCAGGCTTTTCCAAGAGCAATTTTGCAAGAAGAACTTTAGTCCGTTGTCCACCTGATAACTCCGTCACATCCTTGTCCATGCCATAGTCCATGACACCAAGCGCACGCGCTACTTCGTCAATCTTGGCATCAAGCGTATAGAAATCACGGCTTTCCAGACGATCTTGTAGCTCACCAACCTCTTCCATGAGGGCATCCATATCGGCACCCTCTTCTGCCATAGACATGTAAATGTCATTGATACGAGCTTCTGTCTTGAAAAGTTCATCGAATGCTGTCCGCAAGACATCACGGACTGATTGACCCTTTTCTAATTTAGCATGCTGATCTAAATAACCTGCCGTTACATAACGTGACCATTCAACCTTACCTTCATCTGGCTGCAATTGACCTGTCACGATGGACATGAAGGTCGATTTCCCTTCTCCATTGGCACCGACAAGTCCGATATGTTCCCCTTTCAAAAGACGGAAGGAGACATTCTCAAAAATTGCGCGGTCACCAAACCCATGACTTAAATTCTTTACTTCTAAAATACTCATATTTCCTCACAAAAGAGGCTGGAAATCCTTCCAGTCTCTGTCTTTTTCTTAATCCAAACCGATTTCCGCACGGACCACATCGGCAATGGTGTCCACGTAGTAATCGACTTCAGCATCCGTTGGCGCTTCTGCCATGACACGCAAGAGGGGCTCAGTACCACTTGGGCGAACCAAGATACGACCGTTGCCAGCCATTTCTGCTTCCATTTTTTCAATGATAGCTGCAATAGCAGGCACTTCCATTGCCTTGTCTTTCATGCTGTTTTCCACACGGATATTGACCAATTTTTGTGGGTAAATGGTCACTTCTGCCGCCAATTCTGACAACTTCTTACCAGTTTCTTTCATGATTTTGGTCAATTGCACAGCGGTCAACTGGCCGTCGCCTGTGGTGTTATAATCCATCAGAATCACATGTCCTGACTGCTCACCACCGACATTGTAGCCTTCCTTGCGCATTTCTTCAACCACATAACGGTCACCAACTGCGGTCACAGCTTTTTCAATACCTTCACGATCCAAAGCCTTATGGAAACCAAGGTTGGACATAACTGTGGTCACAATTGTATTTTTGGCCAATAGACCTCGATCAGCAAGGTATTTACCAACGATGTACATGATACGGTCACCGTCTACTAAATCACCATTTTCATCGACAGCAATCAAGCGGTCACTGTCACCATCAAAAGCAAGTCCAATTTGACTACCTGTTTCCTTGACCAGTTCTTGCAATTTTTCAGGATGAGTTGAGCCAACGCCTTCATTGATATTTAAACCGTCTGGCTTTTCAGCCATTACTGTCAAATCTGCTCCCAAATCTACAAAAATTTGACGTGCAGATGTTGCTGCGGCACCATTGGCTGTATCGAGTGCAACTTTCATACCGTCCAAATCTGTACCAGTTGACACCAAGAATTGCTGGTACTTACGTAGACCTTCTGGATATTCTACCACATCTCCTAAACCTTGAGCAGATGGGCGAGGAAGTGTATCTTCTTCAGCATCCAAAAGAGCTTCAATCTCTGCTTCCAATGCATCATCCAATTTGAAACCATCACCAGCAAAGAATTTGATACCGTTATCTTGCGCTGGGTTATGACTTGCAGAAATCATGACACCTGCACTTGCTTTTTCAGTTTTTACTAGGTGGGCAACACCCGGTGTCGCCAAAACTCCCAATTTATACACATGAATCCCTACTGATAGAAGTCCTGCAATCAAGGCAGCCTCTAACATTTGACCTGAGATACGTGTGTCACGCGCCACAAAGACACGAGGAACATCCGTCTCATGCTGGCTAAGGACATAACCACCAAAACGACCCAATTTGAATGCTAATTCTGGCGTTAATTCTACGTTTGCTTCTCCACGGACACCATCTGTCCCAAAATATTTACCCATTTTCATAACCTCTTATTTTGTTTTTGTAAGTATAATTTGCATATTTGCTTCCGTCTGAGACAGTACAACTGGCAAGACATTGCCGTCGCTATCTACAGCCTGTAATTTAGCTGTACCACTATAATTCTCAGACAGATTGCTCACATCCATCGCAACAGCTTCGACCCGATCAATCTTAGCCATTGTTTCTTCATCCGTTGTCACTTTAACGGTATCTACGTTGACCGAAACCTTAGACAGACTGTAACCTTCTGCCAATTGATTACTATAGACTCGACCTGCTACTGGGAATGCCTTGCTAACTTTTTTACCAATCTTAACGGTAATCGCATCTGGTGCTAGTGTCGCACTCACTCCTGCCGGCAAATTGGTCAATTGTAGCTTGACAGTCTGTGTCCCATCACTCAACTCTCTCAAATCCGCAGTCACTTGAAAAGTCCGAGTTGACTCATCGGATTCTCTCTGTAGGAGAACACGATTAGAGCCCCTTAATTCAACTGTTACCGTCGAAGAAAATCCGGAAATAAAATACTTGTTTGTATCATATTCAATCTCAATCGGTACATTGCTCAGTGTGTGAACATAGGTTTCTGACTCCGTGTTCTGTGCAGCTGATTCTGAATTTTTATAGTTGGTGGTTGTTGCATAGAAAAAGAGCAACAATGCTAGAAAAATAGATAAGGCTAAGTGACCTACAGCTTTAAACTTATCGTTCATGTTTGCCACCTCCTAATCGCTTCCAGATGGACTTCTTCTCTACATTTTCAGAAATAAAAGTCGCTCGCAACTCTGCTTCAAACTCATCCAAAGTCAAATCATGTTTAAATATCCCGTTTCGTGCAATAGAGATACTGCCAGTTTCTTCAGAAACAATAAATACAAACGCATCAGATACCTCCGATAAGCCAATGGCTGCACGATGTCGTGTGCCAAATTCCTTTGAAATTCCTGCGCTCTCTGACAGGGGCAAATAAGCACAAGCAACGGCTACCTTGTCTTCCTTGACAATTACAGCACCATCATGTAGCGGTGTATTCGGGATGAAAATATTTATTAACAATTCCTGAGATATATCCGCATTGAGTGGAATCCCCGTTGCTCTATATTCTTGCAATGTTTGGGCTTGTTCTACTGCCACAAGTGCACCAATTTTACGCGGAGACATATAAGCAACCGATTTAAGAAAAGCGACAATTAGCTTTTCTTCTGCACTCACAGTATTTGCCCCAAAAATCTGAGTTGTCCTACCGAGTTTTTCAAGCATAGCACGCAACTCTGGTGCAAAAATAACTACTGCTGCAATCACTCCATAGGTAATTACCTGATTAATAAGCCACGCGATTGTCTGAAGTCCAAAAAAACTCGCCAAGAGCTGAGCGATAATAAATAGAAAAACCCCTCGAATCAATGTCATAATTTTAGTACCTGCAATAGACTTACTAAAATTATAAATTATATAAACAACGATACTGATGTCAATCAAATGTAAAATTGCCGTCCATGGACTAGCAATCAGACTTGACCAATAACCAGCATCTAATAACTGGCTTAAATTTAACATATATTCTCATACTTTCTAACTCATACATAGTAATGTACCCATTATACCATATTTTTTCCCCTTTTCTTTAGAAAATAGTGACCTTCCTGTTAAAAATATTACAGATTTACTGCAGGAATATATCACGTTCCAACACACTCCATTCTAGAAAATACTCAACCTTTATGATAAAATAGTCCCATGAAAATAAATACAGCTTTGGGTATTCTAGCAGGAAAAAGTTCCCAGTTCATTTTGAAAAAACTAGGACGTGGTACTACTCTGCCAGGGAAAATTGCCCTCAAATTCGATAAACATATTTTAGATAGTTTGGCTAAGGATTATGAAGTCGTTGTTGTGACAGGTACCAACGGTAAGACTCTGACCACCGCACTGACAGTCGGTATTCTTCAGGAAGCATTTGGAGAAATCACGACCAATACCAGCGGTGCCAATATGATTACCGGGATTACGGCAACATTTTTATCTGCCAAGAAAAATAAAAATGGCAAGAAGATTGCCGTCTTGGAAATCGACGAAGCAAGTCTTGCCCGTGTAACCGACTTTATAAAGCCTAGTCTGATTGTCTTTACCAATATCTTCCGTGACCAGATGGACCGCTACGGTGAGATTTATACCACCTACCAGATGATTTTGGACGGGGCCGCCAAGGCACCAAAGGCGACCATTCTCGCTAACGGTGACAGCCCACTTTTCAACTCAACGAACGTTATCAATCCAGTAAAATACTACGGTTTTGCAACGGAAGAGCATGAGCCTCGCCTGGCCCATTACAATACAGAAGGCGTTCTCTGCCCACATTGCCACCAGATTATCCAATACAAGCTCAATACCTACGCTAACTTGGGTAGCTACATCTGTAACAACTGTGGCTTTAGCCGACCTGAGCTGGACTACAAGTTAACTGAACTGAAAGAGATTACCAATACTTCTTCCACCTTTGCTATTGACGGTCAGGATTATAAGATTAACATCGGAGGCCTCTACAACATCTACAATGCCCTAGCAGCTGTCAGCGTAGCAGAATTTTTCGGCGTATCTCCTGAAAAAATCAAGGCAGGATTTGACAAATCAAAGGCAGTCTTCGGTCGCCAAGAAACATTTAAGTTGGGTGAGAAGGATTGTACATTGGTCTTGATTAAAAACCCTGTCGGTGCAACCCAGGCTATTGAAATGATGAAACTGGCTCCATACGATTTCAGCTTGTCCGTCCTTCTCAATGCCAACTACGCTGACGGAATTGATACCAGCTGGATTTGGGACGCTGACTTTGAACAAATCACTCAAATGGACATTCCACAAGTCTTTGCAGGCGGTGTTCGTTCGTCTGAAATCGCCCGTCGTCTCCGTGTGACTGGCTATCCTGAGAACCAGATTACTGAAACACCAAAACTAGAAGACATCATGACCTTGATTGAGCAATCGAGTAGCCAACATGCTTATATTTTAGCTACTTATACAGCTATGCTGGAATTCCGCGACCTGCTGGCTCAACGCCAAGCCGTTGGAAAGGAGATGAAATAATGGTCTATACGTCATTAAAAAGTCCTGAAAAAGACTACACTTATGATCTCCACATCGCCCACCTCTACGGTGATTTGATGAACACCTACGGGGACAACGGCAATATCCTCATGCTCAAGTTTGTGGCTGAAAAACTGGGTGCTCGTGTTCAGGTGGACATCGTTTCGCTGACAGATGAATTTGACAAGGATTTCTACGACATCGCCTTTTTCGGTGGCGGTCAGGACTACGAGCAGTCTATTTTAGCCAAGGATTTACCGACTAAAAAAGACAGCCTAGCAGACTTTATCGAAAACGATGGTGTCATGCTGGCCATTTGCGGTGGCTTCCAATTGCTAGGGCAATATTATATTGAAGCAGGCGGTCGCAAAATTGACGGGCTGGGAATCATGGGCCACTACACTCTCAACCAGACCAAGAACCGCTACATCGGTGACATCAAAATTCACAATGATGAATTCAACGAAACCTACTATGGTTTTGAAAACCACCAAGGCCGCACCTTCCTAGCTGACAACCAAAAACCGCTGGGCAAGGTCGTCTATGGCAATGGCAACAATAAGGAAGACGGCGGCGAAGGAATGCACTATAAAAACACCTTCGGCAGCTACTTCCACGGACCAATCCTGTCCCGCAATGCCAACCTAGCCTACCGCTTGGTCACAACTGCCCTCCGTAAAAAATACGGACAAGACATCCAACTTGCCAGCTACGCTGACATCCTCAGCAAAGAAGTCGCTGAAGAATACGGCGATGTAAAAAGCAAGGCAGAATTTGAGAAATAAAGCAAAACCGCTTCTGGTAACAGAGGCGGTTTCATTTTTTATATCGTTCCAACCAAAAGCACTCCCTCAACCGTAATCTCGGTCAACTGGCTCAAGTCCAGTTTGGACTGGTCCACTTGGAAAAAGAGGGGCGTCATGTCTGCTAAGACTTGAGCATGGGCGGCTGTAATCGGCAAGGTCCGGCTGACCAGCACTTGCTCCACCTGCCCCATGTAAGACTGGAAATGGTCCACGATATCTTGGTTATCATAAGACTCCTTGCGGAGTTGGTCTTTGGCTAAATGGCGGAGCTCTTTGAGGTGATTGGGACCTGGGACCAGTTTGAGAATAGCCCCACCAGCTTTCAGCACTCTGGCAAACTCCTGATAATTAGCTGGGGAAAAGATGTCCAAGATACCGTCAATAGTTCTGTCTTGAATGGGCAACTTGGTCAAGTCACCGACAAACCATTTGACCGACTTGGTGCTGTCTGTTTTAGCTGCTAGGAGAATGGAATCCTTGGAAATATCAAAAGCAAGAATGTCCAAGTCCATTTTCTCGGCTAACTTACGAGAATAAAAGCCCTCCCCGCAACCGATGTCCAAGACAGACCGCAAGCCTAGCTCTGCTATTTTCCCTTCCAAAGCCTCATAGAGATGATTGTAATAGCCCGCCTCTAAAAAGGCCTGGCGGTTTTCAAAGCTAGACTTGTGGTAGTTGGCGGACTGCTTGACCTGGGGTGCCAGGTTGACGTAGCCCTGCTTGGCAATGTCGAAGGTATGGCGGTTGGGACAGCGGAGGCTGTTGAGGTCTAGACCAAGACCCTGCCCACAATGTGGACAGGCGAAAAATTGGTCGCTATTGGCAAAACGTTGGTGTTTGGTCATCTTATTTGTATTCCTTTCTAAAGCGGTGCAGGGCTAGTCCTGATAGGAGCGTGGCAATGGCTCCTGTAAAGACCAGCAAGTAGCCGACTGGAATGAGATAAAAATTTTCATGCAGAATACCCTCGGCATCAATATACTCGACCGAGTTTGCCTTGATGGCAAAACAGACAAAGCCGAGTAGCATGAGAAAACTACCAATAATGGTAATGGTCAGGTGCATCTGGGTACGGCGGCCTTCACGACCGTCCTTGACTAGTTTTTCTGTCATGTTGTTCATGTCAGTTCCTCCTAAGATAAGGTGATCTAAGGAGATCGAAAAGACAGAGGACATGAGAATTAAGAGTTCCAAGTCAGTAGGTTTTTGTCATTTTCCCAGTTGGAAACAGCCTGCCGTGTCACATTGAGCTTGAGGGCAAACTGTTCCTGGGTCAAACCTTCCTTCTTCCGTAAGTCCTTGATTTGTTGTCCAAAGTTCATTTCGTTCTCCTCGCTGGGACCTGTCTTGCAGGTCCTAACTTTATCTTAGCTCGTCGGTCGATGTTTGCCAAGAAAGGTGAGCTTGCTCTAACATTTTTGACCGCAAGAGAATTTTGCCGCAGAGTTTTTTCATCGCAAGTCCTACTTGCAGGCTTGATTTGATAGCGTTTCTGACAGACTGTCAACTTCCTGTCAACCTAGCCCATCTGCTCGGATAATGCTTCCCATTCTTCCATGAGGCTTTCTTGTTGGGCTGTCAGTTGGTCGATTTCTTTCTGGTAATCGGTCAGCTGGCCGATGTCGTTGGTTTCTAGCATGGCTTGGTTGAGCTCGCTTAGGCGGTTTTCGATGGTCTCGATTTCTGCCTCGATTTGCTCGATGCGGCGGGCCAGTTTGCGTTGCTCTTTTTGGTTTTCCTTTTGGGCTTGGTAGTCCATGGCTCCGGCTGATTGGCTAGTACTTTCTAGCTGGTCAGGCTGGGCTTCTACTTCCAGCTCTGCCTTTTTCTCCAAATAATAATCATAGTCGCCCAAGTAGAGCGTGGAGCCCGTTTCCGAGATTTCTAGCACCTTGGTGGCGACGCGGTTGATGAAATAGCGGTCGTGGCTGACAAAGAGCAGGGTTCCGTCAAAGTCGATGAGGGCATTTTCCAGGACCTCCTTGCTATCGATGTCCAGGTGGTTGGTCGGCTCGTCGAGGATGAGGAAGTTGTTGTTTTCCATGGACAGCTTGGCGAGGAGCAGGCGGGCTTTTTCCCCACCAGATAGCATGGACACGGACTTTTTGACGTCATCGCCTGAGAAGAGGAAGGCTCCAAGGCGGTTGCGGATTTCCATTTCAGGTGTGGTCGGAAAAGCTGACCAGAGCTCCTCCAAGACGGTGTTGGAAGGTGTCAGGGCCGACTGGATCTGGTCGTAGTAGCCCACTTCCACATTGGCACCTAGCTTGGCTTCCCCTTTGATAAATGGCAGAGCTCCGATGATGGACTTGAGCAGGGTTGTTTTTCCGATTCCATTCGGACCGACAATGGCAATGGCATCCAGCTTTCGTTGGTCAATGGAAATAGGCTGAGAAAGTATTTCTCCATCGTAGCCCACCGCAGCATTTTCCACTGTCAAGACGATATTTCCTGAAGTCTTGTCTGACTGGAAGGTCATGTTGGCAGACTTCTGACCAGTTGTTGGCTTGTCCAGTCGCTCCATCTTCTCCAACTGCTTGCGTCTAGCCTGGGCACGCTTGGTGGTCGAAGCACGGACGATATTTTTCTGGACAAAGTCTTCTAGTTTGGCAATTTCCTTCTGCTGCTTTTCATAGTTTTGCAATTCGGTTTGCAACTTCTGCTCTTTGAGTTCGACAAACTGAGAATAATTGCCCACATAACGGTCCAAAGAATGCTTGTTCAAATCCAGTGTCAGTGTCGCTACCTTGTCCAAGAAATAACGGTCATGGCTGACAATAATCAAGGCTCCTTTGTAATGTACTAGGTAGTTTTCCAGCCAAGCAATCGTGTCAATGTCCAGGTGGTTGGTCGGCTCATCCAGCACCAATAGCTCAGGACTTTCAAGCAACATTTTTGCCAAGGCCAAACGGGTATTCTGACCGCCTGAGAGTTCGGAGATTTTCATGTCCCACATGGTCTGGTCAAACTTGAAACCGTTCAAAATAGCACGGATGTCTGCCTCATAGTTAAAGCCACCTGCCAGACGAAATTCTTCCGACAGACTATCGTAGGTCTTCATGAGCTGGTCGAGTTCATTACCAGACAAACTGCCCATTTGTTCTTCCATAGACCTCAGGCGTTTCTCCGTCATCCGCAGGTCGTCAAAGACATGGAGCATTTCATCGTAAATGGTATTTTCAGACTCAAAACGGCTATCCTGTGCCAGGTAAGAAAGGGACAAATCTCGCTTGGTTGAAATCTCACCGCTGGTCGCTGCTTCTTCTCCGACAAGGATTTTGAGCAGGGTGGACTTGCCTGCGCCATTTTTTCCTACAAGGGCAATCCGATCCCGCTCGTCGACTTGAATGTTGATATTGTTAAATAAAATTTCGCCCGCAAAAGAGCGTTCAATCTTGTTTCCACTTAGAATAATCATAAAAATATTGTACCATAATTTAGGGTAACAGTGCGGAATCCTTTTTCTGATTTCAACAAAAAAACAGCGACTTTACCGTCACTGTCCTTCTCAAAAAATATTTAGACCAAACCGTTGAGCAATTCCTTATTCTGCCAGAGCAGATAAAGGCCACCACCGATAATAATCAGCATGATGACAAACTTGATCAAGCCCTTAACAAAGCGGATGACCAACATCAAGATCATCGATACAATCAGCCAGCCCCAAGCAGAAGAATGGAGCAAGGTCTGCATGCTCTCTAGACTGGCACCTGTCCAGGCCTTAATTGGTTCGGGAATTTTATCAAACCAACTACTATCTATACCGATTTGTTCCATAATCGAATGGCTAGTCGATTGCAACCAAGCAAAAATTCCTGCATTGTAAATGAAAAGCAAGGCTTGCTCTGGGTAACGTTTTGCTGCGTTCACAATTGTTCGTAACATATTTCTCCTCTATTCTGAGTACAAGGCAACCAGAGCATCAATATCAGCTTGTTGAATGCCATGATTTGACCCTGCTGATTCCATGACAGATGTTTGACTATCATCATGATCCAGACCGATGGCATGGCCCAATTCATGCTCCGCAGTATGGATGATTCGATCCATATCATAACCATATTGGTCGTTTAATAAATAAAAACTATTCAGACGCACCGTTACCGAGCTATAATAATTCGTCAATAAATTAGTCGTTGAATTGGCCTCACCTGCCGCCTGGGTATTTCCATCATTCATCTCAGTAGCAATAATATCAGCCTGATTTGGATCACTTGTCATCACAAAAGTGAAGGCCCCTGTCGCATTCCAATTTGCAATGGCTATTTCATAGGCAGCTACAAATGTTGGATTCTGAGTTTCAATGTAAACAGTCGCAGTATTGCTTTCCCATCGACCATGATCAGCTGTATTGACCGTATCAGTCGTCAGGTGCTTAATGGTATTAACACCTTCTTCAATCGTCACTTCAGACTGTCCTTTGACCATCAATTGCACTTCTTGAGCTAGTGTTTGTAACATCTGAGGCGCTGCTTCCTGTTGAAAATAGAATAATAGACCTAGACCACAAGCCAATAACACCATTGATAACCAAATCAGACCCCAAAATGTCCGCCAAATCCACCGTAGAATATTTACAATAAGTTTCATAGACTATACCTCTTTCTAGAAATAGGTTTTAGTATAGCCATAATTTCTGAAACTTTTCTTAAAAACTAGGACAGTCTTTCTTCCAATTTGAAATCAATTGGCAACCAAGCCAATACTTTCTCAATCTGCTGATTCCAGTAGTACCACTCATGTTTACCAGGTCCGAAACTCGCCTCTATATCACATCCCAGCTCTTTCAACTCCCCAACTGCCTTTTGATGCCCTTCAAAGAGAAAATCTTCCTCACCACACCAGGCATAAAATTTGGTCTTTTTATCGGATTGTTTAGCAATTTCTAACAAATTATTTGGATTCTGTTTATCAGAAATGTCACCAAATACTCCTCGCCAATACGAAAGACTTCCCAATTCTGCTGTCGCTGGATTATCAAAATCAAAATACAATGCCCCTGAAAGCGAAGCTGCATGTGAAAAACGATTGGTCATCATGGCAATCTTGAAGGTCCCATAACCACCCATAGACAAACCAGTGATAAAATTCTTCTCCCGCTTGTCAGACATATTTGGGAAAAATCGTTTGAGAATTTGAGGCAACTCTACTGCAATGGCATCGAAGTAATTCATACCGTAAGTGGTATTGGTATACCAACCTTTATCTGTATTGACCATAACCACGATAAGATTGGTATAACGAACCAACCGTTCCACTGTAGAACGATTCAGCCAGGAATCCTGATTGCCTCCCATACCGTGCAAAAGATATAGGACAGGAATGTCGTTGTCATCGGGATTTTCCACACGATTGCGATCTGGATATAAAACCGTAACCTGTCTAGACATATCTAGAGCTTCTGAGTGGTATTCAATTTTCATTATTGCCATAAATCTTCTCCTTATGGTAAAGAGCCAGAGTTTCCCTCGGCTCTTCTTATGTATATAATCAGCTTACTTGACTTCCATAATTACCGGCAAAATAGCTGGGCGACGTTTAGTTTGGTCAAAGAGGAATTTTGCTAAATCATCGCGAACAGCACTCTTAAGCTCTGCCCAGTCAAAGCTATCTTTTGTAAAATAATTTTCCACCGTTGTATTCACCAATTCTGATGCCTCACGCAAGATGTCCTTGCTCTTTTTCACGTAGACAAAACCACGAGTATTGACCTTGGCTTTAGAAATGATTTTTTTCTCACGGCGGTTGACAGTGATAGCCACGATAAAGATACCGTCTTCTGAGAGGATCTTACGGTCACGAAGGACGATATTTCCAACATCGCCCATGGCATTTCCGTCAATCATGACATCACCAGCAGGAACCGCTCCGCTATGGACAAAATCCCCCTCTTCAAAAGCCATGACATCCCCACGCTTAACGATGATAATGTTTTCTGGATACATACCGATTTCAAGCGCAGCCTTAGCGTGAGCATCCAATTGACGATACTCCCCTTGAACTGGGAAAAGATATTTAGGCTTCATGATGTTGAGCATGAGCTGCAAATCACGCGCATTCCCATGCCCAGAGACGCGAAGATTCTTTGTGATAGATTTTACGGTACCACCAGCCTTGTAAATCAAATTCTCCACACGAGCAACAACCGCTTCTTTTGAAATACTTGGAGTGGTAACAATATAAACTAGATCACCTTCTTTGATTTCAACGTAGCGATGTCTACCGATAGACATTTTACGCAATCCATTTAACGGCTCGCCCATACGACCAGTTTCTAAAATAATCAATTCATGGTCTTCATACTTGTTCATATCCTTTGGTTTTACCAACAAGCGTTCGCTGACCAAACGAAGTTTTTTCAATTGAATCGCTGTTCGGACAATGTTTTCCACATCATGTCCTGTCAACACGACACGACGACCAGTTGATTCTGCTGCATCAAAAATCTGTTGAATACGTACAATATTGCTAGCAACTGCTGCCACAATAACACGCCCATCACAGTCAGCAATCGTATTGAGAATTTCCTCCCCAGCCTCATGCATGCTAGCTACTTGAACATTGCTATCTGCATTTGCTGAGTCTGACAAGAGGGCCAACACACCTTCGTTACCGATTTCAGCTAATCGCCCAAAATCCGTACGATAAAACTTATCTGCCGCCTGGTCAAACTTAAAGTCACCTGTGTAGACAATACTTCCTTCATCCGTCTTAACGACAATTCCTAAACTCTCTGGAATAGAGTGAGTCGTCTGAAAGAAAGATACCACTGAATCACCGAAATCAATTTCAGTTTCAGCATTGATAACATGGAAATCATTGAATTTCTTAGTAGCATTATTCCCCTTGACAAGTAGCTTAGCCAATTCGATAGTCAAGTGCGAACCAAAGACTGGCACTTTCACTTTCTCCAAGAGATAAGGAAGCGCTCCGATAGCATCTGCATGCCCGTGAGATAAAAAGACCCCTGCTACACGATGCTTATTTTCTTCCAAATAATCGAAATTTGGGACGACTACATCCACACCTAACTGTTCATTCTCAGGATACTTTGCCCCTGCATCCAAAACAAAAATATGTTCATTCACTTCGGCAATGTACAGGTTTTTTCCATTTTCCCGCACACCTCCAAGAGCCATAATTTTAATTGTACTCATCTTTACTCCTTTTGGACATCCCACAGGTGTCCATTTTATTTTTCTTACCAACGGTCCTTGGGAGTTCCAAGTCGAATTACAGTCTGCTATTTATCGTCATTTAGTTTTTCTTTTATTACTTCGACGTAAGAGAGACTGAGCAAAAAGCCCAGCGCCACTTCTTAGAGTTCGTGTCAACATCTCAGCGCAGTGGTTGATTGGGTTTAACAGTCCAGTGGACTGTTAAAGGTTGGAGATAGGATTTGCGAAGCAAATCTCAGCAATTCGTGTTTTACACTCCAAATCCAACCATTACGATTGTTGCGAACAAAGTTCGCTTTATCTCCAACCTCAAACTGTCTTCCAGACAGTTTGAGCTGTGCGGGGGCGGGAGTGAAACAGTCTGAGGATAGACTGTTTCAAGTCAATGCCTAGAAACAAGAAAGCATTGAGTTATGCCTGCGGCTGTTGATGCGAACTTTGTTCGCTCTATTTCCAACCTCCAACTATCCACCAGATAGTTGGAGCGAGTACTAAAAGTAAACTAAAAGACTATATTTTAGCTATCGCTTCTATTATACATTTTTTCAAGAAAATTTACAAAAAACTCCGCTGAAAATCAACGAAGTTCTACATATACATTAGTAACCATGTCCCTTATGTTCCCACTTACCACCAGCATTCCGCACTAAAATCCATTTCCAATCCGTATGGGTACTATTAGGCTCTAAGGTGGGCTCTGCCCCCTCAGCTGCAACCTTAAAAGACGAAGTTAGGATAATAGCTTCCTCTGCACCATAGCGCTCCGCCCACTCATCAAATTCCTTTTCATTATCACCACTATAACCGATAGTCAGCAATTTACAACTGTTAAAATGGTGATCAAAGTAATCTTGAACTACAAGAATAGCCGCTTCAATCTCTTTTTCCGTATACAATTCTGATTGTTCCATCGGTTCAATCTCTGCCTGATAAGCTGCTCCTGTCCGACATCCTACCAACAAGAGACAACACAACAGACTACAAATAGCTAAACATTTTCTCATCTTTGTTACCCCAAGTCAACAATCATTGCTGAAAAGCCAATCTCTTCGACAAAACGTAAAACATCCTCTGTCTTTACAAAAATCGTTTTCGTATTAACATTGGGGTGGAAGGTTAGAATGGGTTCAGAAAGGATTTCTTTATCAAAAAAGACTTGAATATCCTTATCAACATTATGTAACAAGCCAAAAACAGATACCACGCCCGCAGGCAAGTGCATTTTTTCCATCAAGCTATCACTCGAGGCCATCCGAATGCGATTTGCTCCCACCAAATCACGAAACTGGTCCATATCCAGCTGCTTCTGGTCATCCATGATCAGTAAATAAAATGCAGTCTTTTTCTTATTAGTCAGAAACATGGACTTGGTCCGTACTCCTTCTAACCCTTCAATGTAACGGTCTGCTTCCTCAGTTGTCCGAGCTGGTGGATGCTTTACAATGGTGTAGTCCATTCCCAAGTCAGCTAAGCTTTCAAAAACCAATTTATCCATGACAACACCTCTTGACGTATTTAGTATATTATACTGCTTTTTAACTAAAAATTCAAAGGATAATAAAAGCCTGGATTACTCCAGACTTTAGACCTGTATTCACAAGTGATCTGTTTGATATAAGATTCAGTTTTAGCCAAAACCAAACTTGGTTGGAAGTTGCGAACTATCCACACAGGTTCTTAATCAAACAACTTATAATAATCTTCCAGTTTCATCTTGGATTTTTCTTCAGCCGTTTGGTCCTGAATAATCTGACCATTTTTCATGACAATCAAGCGATTACCGTGACGCAACGCATCTTCCATCTGGTGAGTGACCATGAGGGCCGTCATTCCCTTGGTCTCAATCAACTCGTCCGTTAATTGCATCAAGGATTGGCTGGTTTTAGGGTCAAGGGCTGCAGTATGCTCATCCAAGAGTAAAAGTTCAGGCTGTTTCAAACTCGCCATCAACAAACTCAATGCCTGGCGTTGACCACCTGATAAGAGCCCTGCTGGCGTGTCCAGATGTTTTTCTAGACCATTTCCCACTCTCGGCAAAAGCTGGGCAAATTCTTCCGTCTGTTGGGCCAATCTGCGTGGCACTAAGCCACGTCCCTCGCCACGGTACTTAGCTATCAGTAGATTTTCTGCCACCGTCATCCGTGGCGCTGTACCCATTTTAGGATCTTGGAAAACACGTGCCAGATACTTAGCACGTTTTTCTGCAGGCCAATTGGTCACGTCCTCACCGAGAATATGGACAGAACCACTAGTCAAGGGTAGGGTTCCAGCAATGACATTAAAGAGGGTTGACTTCCCAGCCCCATTTCCACCCAAAATGGTAATAAAATCACCCTGGTAAATGGTCAGATTGACATTGTCCAAAATCACACGTTCTTCATCAAAACCGTTTGTCACCACCTTGGTGGCATTTTTTAATTCAACAATTGCTTTCATCGTGACAGACTGGCTCCTTTCAGAAGTTTATTTTTCAACTCAGGAACCATGAGACAAGTTGCCAGAATCATGGCCGAGAAGATACGGAGGTAGCTGGTATTGATACCGAGAGAAATGACCACCAAAATTAAGAACTGATAGAAAATCGCTCCAACAACAATGGCCAAGAACCGTTCTAACATAGTAAGGTTACCATAAATTACCTCACCGATAATCAGACTAGCCATACCGACCACAATGACACCAATACCACGCGACACATCCGCATAGCCTTCTTGTTGTGCAATCAAGGCACCTGCAAGAGCGATGATTCCATTTGAAAGAACAAGGCCTAGCAACTCCATTCGACTTGTATTGATACCAAAACTGCGAGCCATATCTGGGTTATCCCCGGTTGCAATAAAGGCTTGTCCAAGGCGAGTATAGAGGAAGAACATCAAGGCACCAATCACCACCGCTAGGCTACCTAGACCTAGCAAGAGACCATTAATTTGCTCAGAAAAAGGAAGGAAATCTTGTAAACGTTTGGTATTCAGTAAGCCTAGATTTGCCCTACCCATGATAAATAGAATGACAGAGTGACAGGAAGACATGACCAAGATACCAGCTAGGAGAGTGGGAATTTTCCCCTTGGTATAGAGCAAGCCTGTGACCAAGCCCGCCAAACAGCCAACAAGAACTGCTGCTAGAGTAGCCAAGATAGGATGAACTCCTTGCGTCAATAAGGTAACAGCAACCGCTCCTCCAAGCGGGAAAGAGCCCTCTGTCGTCATATCAGGAAAATTCAGAATCCGAAAGGTAACGAATATTCCCAAACCTAGTACAGCCCATAAAAGAGCCTGTGAAACTGTTGATACAATCATATTTTTCCTTTTCTCTTATCTCTTATTCGATAACCTTGCTTGCTTTACTAATCACATCATCTGACAAGGTAATTCCTAATTCTTTAGCAACTTTTTGGTTGACAACAACGGTACCCTCGTTAAAGATTTGTACAGGTGTATCCGCTGGATTGGCACCATCAAGAATTTTCGCAGCCATTTTACCAGTTGCCACACCCAAGTCATATTGGCTAAGGGTAACAGATGCGATACCTCCGCCTTCTACCATATCTTCTACGCTGGTAAAAATCGGAGTTTTGGTTTTATTTGCCACAGATACGACAGTTGAAAATGCTGAGGCAACTGTGTTGTCTACTGGTGTAAAGAGAACATCTGCTTTACTACTTGCGACCTCTACTGTCGCTGCAATTTCATTACTAGAAGCAACTGCATATTCAAGAACAGTATAGCCAGCTTCTTCTGCTGCTGCCTTAAATTCCGCTACTTGAATTTTTGAATTGTCTTCGTTTGAAGAATAGAGGACACCGATAGTTTTAGCGTCTGGTGTAATTTCTTTAATGAGAGAAACTGCGTCTGCTACTGGTGTTTGGTCAGATACCCCTGTGATATTTCCACCAGGATTTTTCAAATCCGTCACCAGGTTGGCTCCGACTGGATCTGTCACAGCTCCCATGATAATAGGTAATTCTGTCGTAGCGTTTGCTAATCCCTGTGCAGCAGGTGTTGCGATACCAATCAATAATTCATTGCCGTTGTCCACCAATTTTTTACTCATGGTTTGAACTTGGGATTGATCACCCTCAGCATTCATAAAATCAATTTCTAAATTATCCGTTGTGGTATAACCACCTTCTTTAAGGCCTGCCTTGATTCCCTTATAAATCTCATCTAGTGAATCATGTGTCACAAATTGGAGGACCCCAATTTTAACTTTCTCCGTTGATGTAGATGAATTGCTCTGCTCTTTCTGTGTCATAAACAAAGCAGCAACTACCATAACAGTAAGGGCAACAATTGTAGCAAGTAAATTTTTATTTTTCAACATATCCAATCTCCTTTAAAAAATGCACAATATCCAATTTCTACGTCATCAATACTTTATTCCACCATCGCCATCGTTTCATCATGATTACCTCGTTTTGTTAATAATTGTCAAAGTAGATTGCTTTTAGATTAGGAACGGAGGCGCAGACATAACTCAAGTTAGGCAAGCCGAACGTGACGCAATATAAAAGCACTCTACGAAGACAAGTAAAAAGCCCCCGCAGGAAAAAACAACCTGCGAGGGCGTCAATGACACGGTGCCACCTCACTTATGGGAATTGTCTAGAATCCTCCCATATCTCATCTCCTCTAACAAGGAGTTGCACTGTAAGGTGTGCCAACCGAACTATCATTGTTTTAAGTTCATTTGCGTGACTGTTTTGGCTGTGTACTTTGTTAGCTCTCCTTGCTATACCACCAGTATAAGCTGCGTCGACCTGCCTCGTACTCAGCCAAAACAGTCTACGCAAAGTATGCTATGCCAAACAATCATTTGTGCACCTAAGTCTGAAGACAGACAATTCTGCACATCAGCCCATTTCATAAAACTCCGCCACCTGTTCTCAGCACCACAGGCTCCCTGAAGACTTCTGCTTTACTACTTCTTCTGATTACAGACGATTATACGGCATCAAAATCACTTTGTCAATACTTTTGATTAAATTTTCTGAAAACTTTTTATGTTAGTAGGGACTACCAGTCTCATCAAAAAATCAACGAAGTGTGATATACTAGACAGAGTTAGACCAGTTAGAAAGAGGAACACCATGTCTTTTGACGGATTTTTTTTACATCACATGACGGCTGAGTTAAGGGCCAATTTAGAAGGTGGGCGGATACAGAAAATCAACCAGCCCTTTGAGCAGGAAATTGTCCTCAACATCCGCAGCAACCGTCAGAGCCATAAATTGCTCCTGTCCGCCCATTCGGTTTTCGGTCGGGTTCAGCTGACCCAGTCGGACTTCACCAATCCAAAAGTGCCCAATACCTTTACCATGATTCTGAGGAAATACTTGCAGGGAGCCATTATCGAGGAGATTCGTCAGTTGGACAATGACCGCATCTTAGAATTTTCGGTGTCCAACAAGGACGAGATTGGCGACCATATCCAAGCTACCTTGATTGTGGAAATCATGGGCAAGCACAGCAATATCATCTTGGTGGATAAGTCTGAGCAGCGGATTATCGAAGCCATTAAGCACGTTGGTTTCTCGCAAAATTCCTACCGAACCATCTTGCCAGGCTCCACCTATATTCGTCCACCGGAGACGCATTCTCTCAATCCTTATACGGTGTCTGATGAGAAATTATTTGAAATATTATCGACTCAGGAACTGAGTCCAAAAAATCTCCAACAGGTCTTTCAAGGTTTGGGTCGGGATACGGCTTCTGAATTGGCCAGTCACTTGCAGTCAGACCGCCTGAAGAACTTCCGTGCCTTTTTTGACCAGGCAACTCAGCCTAGCCTGACAGACAAATCCTATGCTGCTCTGCCATTTGCCAATAGCCCTGAAAACCAGCCACACTTTGAGAGCCTGAGCAGTCTGCTGGACTTCTACTATCAGGACAAGGCGGAGCGGGATCGGGTGGCCCAGCAGGCCAATGAGCTGATCAAGCGGGTAGCCAATGAGTTGGAGAAAAATCGCAAGAAACTGGTCAAGCAGGAGCAGGAATTGGCGGATACGGAGACGGCGGAGTTGGTGCGACAAAAGGGCGAGCTCCTGACCACCTATCTGCATCAAGTGCCAAATGACCAGGCTAGTGTGACCTTAGACAACTACTATACGGGCGAGGAACTGGAGATTGAGTTGGACGTGGCTCTTACTCCTAGCCAGAATGCCCAACGTTATTTCAAAAAGTACCAGAAACTCAAGGAGGCGGTCAAGCACCTGACCAACTTGATTGAGGAGACCAAGGCAACCATTATCTATCTGGAGTCCGTTGACACCATGCTGGGACAGGCTAGTCTGGCAGAAATCGATGAAATCCGTGAGGAATTGATTGAAACAGGCTACCTCAAACGTCGCCACCGTGAGAAAATCCATAAGCGTCAGAAACCTGAACGCTACCTTGCGACGGACGGGAAGACTATCATTCTGGTTGGGAAAAATAACTTGCAAAATGATGAGTTGACCTTCAAAATGGCCAAAAAAGGCGAACTCTGGTTCCATGCCAAAGACATTCCAGGCAGTCATGTGGTTATCACAGATAACTTGGACCCAAGCGACGAGGTCAAGACCGATGCGGCGGAGTTGGCTGCCTACTTCTCCAAGGCTAGACATTCTAACTTGGTTCAAGTCGATATGATTGAAGCCAAAAAACTCCATAAGCCAACAGGTGGCAAACCAGGCTTTGTGACCTACCGAGGTCAGAAAACGCTCCGTGTCACCCCAACTGAAGACAAAATAAAATCCATGAAAATCTAGTTCATGGATTTTTCTGTATTGAAACCTACTCCGCCTTATCAATATCTTCTCTAACTTGCTTAGCGTTGAACTTAGCAAAAAGATATTGGCGGTCTTGGACTGGGAAGCGTTGATCCAGTTGATCTACTGGTCCCACTTCCACCATTCCTTCTGAGATAACATAGTCCATGACATGACCACCAAATGTCAAATCATCCGAAATAAAATGCAGATGATAGCCAGCCACACTGACACCATGGAAAATCTCTGGCGTCCAAATACCAACAATGGTGCCTGAAATATTCTCAGCGGTATACTCAGGCTGGCGACTTGCCACCTCCGCAAAACGGACATCAGAAGCCGATTTTGGAATCATGCGGACATGCATCCGTGAAAATGTACCTTTTATTTTGATGGAGCGAAAAAGATTCTCCCCATCATAATAGGATTCAATTCGCTGGTGCAATTCATCGCTAGTCATTTCAAAGCGTTGTTTGAAAATCACTTCTGCTTCATGAAAAATAACCGCTGCATAGGGAACCTTCATATCAGCAGGAACTTCAACCACTTCTGGTTTCTCCCCTGCCCCCTTGGCCTGATAAGCCTTTCCATCCAGGACAATCAGCTCACCATCAATGGAATCCAGAGTTCCCAAGCCTAAATCACCATGTTCCAGCAATTCGCCAACCGTCAAGGAGCCGCCATACAGTCCAGCCATTAAGGCACCTAAGGTATTGTATTGAAATAATCGATTTACTTGCATAACCTACTCTTCATTCAAAAATTCTTGCATGGCTAAATCGTCTGGCACCAATTGGATATAACGACTAGCTTGCTCTTTTGCCTCATCCAAACGACCAAGTTGACGTAAAACCGCTACGTAATCAGCCAAAAATTCAGGATTCTCAGCCAATTCTCCAGCCAATTCATCGTAAAGCGCAATAGCTTCATCATCTCTTTCTAGAGCTTGATAGGCTTTGGCCATATTCCAGCGAGCTAGAACGTTATCTACTTCTTCATCAAATAAAGCCACAACCTCTTCAAATCGTTCCTGCTCAAGATACAGATTGGACAAGCGCAGAGCTAGTTCGTTACTATCATCTGCTACCTCTTTTGCCCGTAGAAGATAATCTTCTGCCCCCGCCTCGTCATGCAATTCATAGGCATACTGTGAAGCCTGAAGCAAGAGATTGGCATCAAAGTCATTTTTAGCCAGGCCTTTTTGAGTCATAGCCAAGGCATCATCAATCTTATGCTCGGCATGAAGCGACTGAGCATAGGCATATTCATAGCCCTCAAAATCAGGATTGATGGTATCCAACTGCTTGAAATAGAGATTGGCCTTTTGATATTCTTCTCGTTCAAATAGCAGAGCTGCTAACTCAAAAACCGTCTGGTCATCGTATTCCAACTCAACAGCTTTTTCCAAAAATTCAATGGCCGCTTCAAATTTCCCTAAACTTGCATAGGCAATACCAATTCGCTGATAGGTAGAAACTCCCGTTAATTCGTAGATTTCACGATTATCCAGCTGGGCATAGTAGGAAATAGCCTCATTAAAAAGCTCCAGTTCCATATCCAATTCTGCTAAGCCAAAGAGGATGATGGGTTCATCTGATAAGTGACTTGCTTCTAACAATTTTTCACGCGCCACATCCGACAAGCCTTCTGCCTGATACAGGTCCGCCTTAACCAACAAGGCTTCCAAATAGACAGAACTGTCTTCCGAAATTTCCTCCAAGTATCCGAAAGATTCTTCAACCAAGCCATCTTCAAATGCTATTTGGGCAAGATTGATCAGTACTTCGGGAAATTCTTCTTTGACCTGTTCATAGATTTGTCTAGCCTGTGGGAAAAAACCAATGCCTTCTAAATAGGCTGCCAAGGACAAAAGTGTTTCGCTATCATCTTGCGCCAAGGCGCGCTTGAAATACTTATCTGCCTTGTCTAAATCCTGTTGATCCAAACAAACCAACATTTTTTCACTATTGTTCATTCACAACCTCATTTTCTTCATCTTCATACAAACCACTATGTGCCTTGTACCATTCAAATGCCGCTTTCACTAAAACCTTAATAGAGGCATATATTGGAATTCCCAGAAGAACTCCTAGGACACCGTACATCTGACCAGCTGTCAATAATACAAATAAAATGGTAATCGGATGAATACTTAGGGAGCTTCCGATAATCAATGGTGTCACAAAACGACCTTCTATAGTCTGCTCAATCATAAAGACTACTAAAACCTTTATAAGCATGATTGGACCAGCAATCAATCCTAAAATAACAGCTGGAATCATGGCCAAGAAAGAACCCAAATACGGAATTAGATTGAGGAAACCAGCCATCACCCCCAAAGTTATTGGATAGCTAAGACCAATGATTGAGAACATCACTGAAAACATCAGGGCAACAATAATCGCAACGGTCACCTGACCACGAACATAGTTTGACAATTGCCCATTCACATCTGATAGCACTGTTCCAATCGGTTCTCTCCACTTGGTTGGTAGATATTGGGTAATGTGTTTATTCAAATACTGACCATCCCGTAACAGATAAAAGAGAATAAAGGGCATAATCAAAATAGCAACAATAATCTGTGAGGCGGTTGAAATCAAATTACTTGCCCAATTCACAGCACTTGAAGAAAACTTCTGAGCATAGGCAACGATCTGATCATTGACCTTATTTAACATCTCCAGAGCTGTTGGTCTAAATTGTTCAAAGCGCTGATCCTGTAGGAGCCCAGTTACCTGTCCTTCGATTTTCTGGATATTCGAAGGAAGATTTTGCGCAAAAGATGTCACTTGCTCTTGAATACTCGGAATTGCCACCGCCAGTCCCCAGATAATGAGAAGACTGATTAAAACAAAGAGAATGGAAATACCAACTGTACGAGAAATTTTATGCTTTTCCATCCAGTCAACCATCGGATTTAATAGGTAATACAAAAGACCTGTTAAAATCATCGGTAACAATACTATTTCTAAAAAGCTTCCTATTGGTCTGAATAAAAAACTAATTTTACTAAAAATAAATATAGTTAAAAAAGTCAGCAAGGTTACTAATAAAAATGTCACCGCTTGGCTATTTAAAAACAAGCGGAAAAACCAAGTCAGACTAAATTTTTGATGCTTATCCTCCATCTAATACACTCCTAGTCTTTTTTTCTATTGTAACATGGAGAAAGGATTTTTGTAAAAATCAACTACAGAATTTATACGACTTTCTCAGAAAAACATGGTATAATTTTATCAATCATTTCCAAAAAGGAGAATCCTATGACTATCTATTTCGGTACCTACACAAAACGTGAATCAAAAGGAATTTATAAAGCAAATTTTGACTCTGAAACAGGCCAACTTAGCAATCTAGAATTGGTCACTGAAGAACCTAACCCTACCTACCTTGCCTTTGATAAGGCCGGACATCTATACTCCGTCGGCGCTGAAAATGGTCTAGGAGGTATCGCTGCCTTTAATGCCGATTATACTCTACTCAACCATGTTGTATCAGAGGGCGCACCACTTTGCTATGTCGCTGTCGATGAAACAAGAGATTTAGTTTATGGCTCCAATTTCCACAAAGGGCAACTACTTGTTTATAAACGTTTGGCGGATGGTTCTCTAGAATTAGCTGATGTCGCTCAACACGAAGGATCTGGACCGCACGAAAACCAAGCTTCCGCCCACGTTCACTTTTCTGATTTGACGCCCGATAAATTTTTAGTAACCTGTGATTTAGGATGTGATCAAGTGGTAACCTATAAGGTATCTGACCAAGGAAAAGTAGAGAAAATCGCAACCTATCAGGCTGCGCCAGGAAGTGGTCCACGTCACATTGTCTTCCATCCTGTCGCAAAAATCGCCTATCTCATCTGTGAACTCAATTCAACTATTGAGGTGCTTATCTATGACGGCTGGGGACAATTTGAACACCTACAAACTGTCTCTACTCTCCCAGAAGACCATACTGGTTTCAACGGTACTGCCGCTATTCGCATCACAAAGGATGGTAAATTTATTTATGGATCCAACCGCGGAAACGACTCTATCGCAGTCTACAAAACGCTTGCTGATGCCAGCTTAGAATTAGTTGAGATCGTCCCAACAAATGGAAAAATTCCTCGCGATTTCACGCTTAGTCCTGATGAAAAGCATTTGATTGTTGTCCATCAAGATTCTGACAATGCAACTGTATTTGAGAGAGATGCCAAAAATGGCTGTTTGACTGAGCTTTCACACGATTTCTATGTTCCTGAAGCAGTTTGCGTTACATTTTTATAAGTCGTTTCAGTTGTGAAATCCGTCCAGTTTTGGTTTAATAGTCTCATAGGAGGTGATTTCAACATGAATCCAGTAGATCTTTTTAACCAAGTAAAAGAATTGATTGCAAACAAAGACTTTGATGGTGCAAAACAATTTATCGAAGAAAACAAGGACCAATTCGGTGAATACTTGGAACAAGCAAAAGGCTTGTTATCAGGTTCTGAAGGTGTTAACGGTCTTTTAGATAAAGTTAAAGGCTTGTTCTAATACATGTAAAAACTAGGCTGAGAATGTTCAGTCTAGTTTTTTTGTTTGTTCAAAAATATTTGTTATCTCTTGCAATGAAGGAATTACCCAATCGCTCTTCAATTTTTCATTTTCACTGGCATGCTTTCCAAAACCTGTCAGTATCCGTACAGTCCACATTCCCAAAGATTTAGCAGGCAGAATATCATTATCATACCTATCCCCGACATAGACAACTCTATCTACAGGGATATTTGTTTTTTGCAAGGCAAGTGTGAAAATAGCTGTATTTGGTTTAGATAAACCAACCTCTTCAGAGAGGATGATGAGTTGAAAATAAGACTCAATTCTCCACTCTTTAAGTAGTTCTCTAATACTACTAGACTGATTGGCAATAATCCCCAATCGATAGTTTTGTGATAACTTCTCTAGAACATCTATTGTTTCAGGATACAGGCTCACACCCTCATTTGTCCATAAAGGACGTGGCTCGGTCGGTGCAAAATAGTGCCAGGTCGCACGAATGGGATCCAGCGACTTATGAGCATACTCCACCATTTTCTTTTTATAAGAATCTGATGAAACCTCTATATCCAGAGACTCTAACTTCTTCACACACTTGTCTATATAATAACCATAAGCAGCCTCTTCATCTAAAAGCGTCGAACCCAAATCAAAAAATATCCACTCTATCATCCCGCTCTCCATCTCTTTTCAAAATGAGAATACTTAAGTTAATCTACCTTTTTAGAATAACATTTTATCAATATCCAGGCAAAGAAAACTCCATAGGAAAACCTAGAGAGTTTTACTAATCCCTCGCTATTCTAGCTCAGGGATAAAACAGTCTCCCAGACATTGAAGAACAAGTCCGAAAATTTTCGGACTTGTTCTTACTATAACCCTCGCTATGCTAGCTTGGGGATAAATTAGTACACTGTACTACGAAAAACAAGTCTGGAAATTTCCAGACTTGTTCTTATTATAACCTTCGCTATTCTAGCTCGGGGATAAAACAGTCTCCCAGACATTGAAAAACAAGTCCGAAAATTTTCGGACTTGTTCTTACTATAACCCTCGCTATGCTAGCTCGGGGATAAATTAGTACACTGTACTAATTTATTTTTTCAAGTTGTAGAATGAGTTCAAGCCTTTGTAGACTGCAACTTCACCAAGTTGATCTTCGATACGAAGCAATTGGTTGTATTTAGCGATACGGTCTGTACGTGACAATGAACCAGTCTTGATTTGGCCTGCGTTAGTTGCAACTGCGATGTCAGCGATTGTTGAATCTTCAGTTTCACCTGAACGGTGTGATACAACGGCAGTGTAGCCAGCTTCTTTAGCCATTTCGATAGCTTCAAATGTTTCAGTAAGAGTACCGATTTGGTTAACTTTGATAAGGATTGAGTTAGCAGCACCTTCTTTGATACCACGTGCAAGGTAGTCAGTGTTTGTTACGAAGAAGTCGTCACCAACCAATTGAACGCGTTTGCCAAGACGCTCAGTAAGAGCTTTCCAGCCATCCCAGTCGTTTTCATCCATACCATCTTCGATAGTGATGATTGGGTATTTGTTAACCAATTCTTCAAGGTAGTCGATTTGCTCTGCAGATGTACGAACAGCAGCGCCTTCGCCTTCGAATTTAGTGTAGTCGTAAACTTTACGCTCTTTATCGTAGAACTCAGATGACGCACAGTCGAAACCGATCATGATGCCGTTTTCACCAGCTTCGTAACCAGCAGCTTCGATAGCTTCGATGATTGTTTCAACACCGTCTTCAGTTCCTTCGAACTTAGGAGCGAAACCACCTTCGTCACCAACAGCTGTTACCAAACCACGAGCTTTCAAGATTTTCTTCAAAGCGTGGAATACTTCAGCACCCCAACGAAGACCTTCTTTGAATGAAGGAGCGCCAACTGGCAAGATCATGAATTCTTGGAAAGCGATTGGAGCGTCTGAGTGAGAACCACCGTTGATGATGTTCATCATTGGAGTTGGCAATACTTTAGTGTTGAATCCACCAAGGTAAGTGTAAAGTGGCACTTCAAGGTAGTCAGCAGCAGCACGCGCAACAGCGATAGAAACACCGAGGATTGCGTTTGCACCCAATTTACCTTTGTTAGGAGTACCGTCAAGAGCGATCATAGCGCGGTCGATAGCTTGTTGATCACGAACGTCAAAACCGATGATAGCGTCAGCAATCACGTTGTTCACGTTGTCAACAGCTTTTTGAGTACCAAGACCAAGGTAACGAGATTTGTCACCGTCGCGAAGCTCAACTGCTTCGTGCTCACCAGTAGAAGCTCCTGAAGGAACCATACCACGTCCGAAAGCACCTGATTCAGTATAAACTTCAACTTCAAGTGTAGGGTTACCGCGTGAGTCAAGGACTTCGCGAGCGTAAACATCAGTAATAATTGACATTATATTACTCTCCTTTGAGTTTAAAATTGTTACATAGCTATCATACCCTAAAAGAAGGGATTTTTCAAGAAAAAACAGGTTATTTTACTGAAAGAAATAATGTAAACGCCTTCCTTTTCAAAGTTAACTGAGTATGTTATACTGAAATCATGAACGATCTAAATACTACCATACTACAGAAAGCCTCTGGCGAAACACGATTGAATCCAGATGAACAACGTCTATACATGGGAACCTATCGCGAACGGGTTGTCCTGCTCGTTTCCTTTGACGATTTGAGTAGTGAAGTCGTCGGAAATAAGTTCGATACAATTTGCCAAAAACTAGCAAACAGCTACTCTCCTCTATTCCTCAAACTCTCGCCAGCCCTGTCTGACAAGCAACAAATTTCACTACTAAAAATTGCTCAGAACTTCGGTATTACTACCGCTATCATCGATGAAAAAATAGGACAGTCTCCCTACGCACTTGTCTTTCACACAAATCACGCTGTGGATAATGAAGAAGTTAGCTTAGAATCCATATTTCCAAATCTTATCTCAAAACCAGAAGAAAAAAAGGAAGATGCAAAACCTTCCTTCTGGAAAAAATTATTTGGTTAGACTTATTTATCGATAAAGCAGTATAAATATTAAACTAAAAATAATACAGGTTAGACAAAGGATTCCTAGCAATCTGCCTCTTTCATTTTTTTCATTGAAAAAGAACATTGCTCCATTTGCCTTTATTACATTCATTTCCATTCCTCTTTCTTTTTCGGAAAGTCTCATAACGGATACTAGCTTTGCAAGACAAATAAAAATAAATAAGATAATAGCCACATATTTCACTAATTCCATCTTTGTTGACCTCCTAACTGAAGAATTCTTGCCACCTGCTCTGCCGTGCGGACCAGGTTTTTTTCTGCTTTTTGAAGCGTGTCCTCCAAACTTTCAACGCTTGCAATTATCGGAAAAGCGGCACAGATATTTTCAAAAGGAAACTCGGGAAGATCGTCTTTGAGGCTACCACAAATTGCAATGATGGGAATCCCAGTCGGCGTACGTCTAGCTACTCCTATCGGAGTCTTCCCTGATAAGCTTTGGGCATCCATCCGCCCTTCTCCGACCACAACCAGATCCGCTTTTGCGACGAGATGATCAAAGTCCAACTGATCCAAGACAAAGTCGATGCCTTTTTGAATGCGAGCACCAGCAAATTGGACTAGACCTGCTGCCATACCTCCTCCAGCACCCGCTCCTGCTAAATCGAGTAGCATTGGATTAACCAATTTATAAAAGGACTCCATTTTCTTGTCTACTAGTTCAAATTCAGCAGAGGCTAGACCTTTCTGACCTGCAAAAACAAATGTGGCACCCGCTGGTCCGCAAAGCGGATTCTCCACATCCGTTACCAAATCAATCCTGACCTGAGATAGATCTACCAACATATCCTCTGTGGAAAAGCTTACAATCTCCCCGATATGAGCTCCAATTGCCTCTACTTCTTTTCCCTCTCGATTATAAAATTTCACTCCTAAACCTGCCGCCATTCCGATACCACCATCATGACTGGCAGAGCCACCTACTCCTATAAATATGCGTTTAATACCATTTTGAACGAGCTCCACAATCAGCTCCCCAGCCCCTTGTGTCTTAATAAAGAGAGGACTCCTTCTTTCATGCGGGATACTTGCCAGCCCTACAATCTCAGCCATTTCAAAAACCGCAAGATCATCTTTAACCGCATAGGAAACCTTAATTTTATCTCCAAATGGACCTGTCACCCAAGTCTGGGTTACATCCAAGGATAAGGCCTGCATTAGACTCTCAACTGTCCCTTCGCCACCATCTCCTAGGGGAATTAAGTCATACCCTGCTTGTGGGTAAACTTTAGAAAATCCTTTTTTAATCGCTTCAGCAACCTTTGTAGCTGAAAGAGACTCTTTAAATGAATCCGGAGCAATGAGAATATGCATAGTACTAACCTCCTTTATATTATTAGTATATCACGCTCCTATTCAGCTTTCAATAAATCTTTTCTGTTTTTCATCGTCTGTGTTATACTGAAAGAAAGGAGATAAGTATGTATCAAACTATATTATTTGACTTAGATGGAACACTTACTGATTCTGGACAAGGTATCTTAAACTCCGTCGCCTACGCACTAGAAAAAATGGGAATCGAAGAACCAGATACAGCCAATTTAAACCGATTCATCGGCCCGCCACTCTATGAATCTTTTTTACGATTCTACCAACTCAGCCCTGAAGATACACAAAGTGCAGTTGATGCTTTCCGTGTCTATTTTAAAGAAAAAGGAATGTTTGAAAATCAACTCTATCCTGGAATCATCCCTCTGCTTGAAGAATTGAGAACGGTTGGAAAAACACTAGTAATTGCTACCTCAAAGCCAGAAATATTTGCCAAACAGATTCTAGAACATTTTGATATCGCACACTACTTTGATGTCATTGCCGGTGCTAGTCTGGATAGTAGTCGCATCAGTAAGGCGGACGTCATCGGCTATGCTATAAATCAATTAGAAGCATTTCCAAGACATGCTGTGATGATCGGAGATAGGGAACATGACATTGAAGGAGCACGCAGGCACCAACTTCCCGCCATCGGTGTTCTTTACGGCTATGGGAGCAAACAGGAATTTGAAAAGGCTGGGGCTACCATGATAGTTGAAACCGTCCAAGATTTGAAAAGGGTTTTACTGACAACAGAATAGAAGAAAAGTCAGCACTCAGCTGACTTCTCGTTATTTACTATCTAAAATCTCTATTAGTTTATAGAGATTTTTTTCATTTATTTGGTAGGGTGCCTGTTCTTGGACAATCGGTTTAGCACAGAAAGCTACTCCAATTCCTGCTCGTTGAATCATTGGTAGATCATTTGCTCCATCCCCCATAGCAATCGTTTGAGATAGACTCAGCCCATTTTCTGTCGCCCATTCTTCTAAACATGCTTTTTTAGTATCTTTCGTTACAATTTCACCCAATACTTGTCCCGTCAATACTCCATCTACTACTTCTAATCGATTAGCCCGAACATAATCTAACTCTAACTGTGCAGCTAGTCGATCGACTGTTTCATGAAACCCGCCTGAAACTACTGCTACCTTATAGCCTCGCATTTTTAATTCTGAGACTAATTCTGCTGCTCCAGGTGTAAAGTGGATTTTTTTGATAATTCGATCAAACACAGAAACAGGCAATCCCTTTAACAACGCCACACGTTCACGTAAGGCTTCTTCAAAATCCAATTCCCCACGCATAGCACGTTCGGTAATTGCTGCAACTTGCGCTCCTAAACCGGCCTCTTCTCCAAGTAAATCTATTCCTTCTTCCAAAATTAATGTTGAATCAACATCCATAACTAATAATCCAGTTGTCATCTCCAATATTCCTTTCAAAGTATAAAAATAAAAAGCCAAATGGCTTTTTATCTAGTAGCGAATGGCTTCGCGAGTTTTTTCGTATGAACGTACAAAACGCTCTGTTACACCAGGTTCAACTGTTTCCAGAGCAAATGAAATTTCTTCAAATGCTGCTTGGTAATCAAAATCCTTTTCAAAAATTGATAATGAACGGTTGAATGCTTTTTGCACACTTTCATCGAATGAACGATAACGGTTAGAGTATTGTAGCAACTGCTCTGTTAAAGTCGCATTTTGCACAATCAAATACGCCAACTCTTCCAATTGATTCACATCATACGTTGCATTTTCCAACAAACGGTTAACAACTTCGATATTGATTCGTTTATAGTCTAACTCAGCAATCAAGGCTTCCACATGATCGCTCGTTCTAAAGAAGTTTGTTAAAAATTCAGCTGGAATTCCTGGAAGGTTGCGTTTTTCCATATAACGCTTAAGGGTATGCAATTTGTTGATATAAAGTGTAGCTTTCTTACGCGCTGTGTTCTCTGACAATTCTTGTGATTTAAGATAGTCAGCTAAAACAAGCTGCTCCTCTTCGATTTCTTTCAAGCTTGCCAATGAATGGTCCAAACGCTCTTCCAAAATAGAATATGCAACTTGTGGATTTTCAATGTCTTCCACACTTTCTGTAACAACAATTTCAATCGATTCCAAACGAGCTTTAAGCTGATTGATCCGTGAAAGTTTGCTATCTGCCAGCAAGTAAGTTGCATTTAGGCGTTGGCTTTCCTCATCCAAGAGCTGTGTATTTTGGACAACATGCTCCAAGAATTTTGGCAAGTTTTTACTAATCTTAACAGCTTCCTTATTCGCTTCGATTTCACGATTGAAGACTTTATACAAATGATCAATTTTTGCTTGAATTCCCTCATTTTCAGCTTCTGCGGCATCCAAATCAAAGGAAACAATCAAAGCAGTATTTTCACGAATTGAAACGCGAATATTTTGGAACTGTGACTCGATGTTAGCTTCTGTGAACAAATAATTCTGCTCAACCAGTTTACGATAACCCGACTCCAAATCTTCCAATTGCTCTGGGAAATCTTTTGTAACTCGTTCAATCAAACTTGGAATACGATCCATGATTTGATTGAGGGCAATCATATGCTCTTCAGTCTTATCAAGGATTTCAGAAGCTTCAATCGGGTCACCAGACGAATTGAGCATCACAAATTCAGAAAACTCAACTTCAATATTTTTCAATTGTTTCTCAAGTTCTGGTAGTGTCTCACCGTAGCTATCTGCATTTTCACGAACAGCTTCCTGTAAACTATCGAACAAGTTTAACGCATGTTTTACGCGACCAGAGTTTTTCTCTTCTTGCTCCTTCAACTCCATCAAACCATGACGGATAGAGGCAATGTCTTCTTCAATTAAATCAATTTGGCTTTCGATACTGTCGATAGCATTCTTTGCACTCACAAAGCGAAAGGCATTGTTATATCCTTCTGCCTCAAAGATATGATTTTCAATGTCGGCAAATGAATTGAGCGACAAATCAACCCATTTTTGATTCCATTCACGGAATGATACCTGACTTTGACCAATCAAATGAAGTGCTTTGACAGCTTCGACTTCTTCATTAACTGGAAGGTTAAATAGCTCTTCCTTACGTTCTTCCAATGCAACCAAAAGGTTGTCATTTCGTTTACGAACAATCAGGCAAGCTACATAGGCAATGATTAAAATAATAACAATCGAAACGATTAAGATGATTGTTCCTGTAGGCATGTAAATCTCCTTGGCTCATAGTAATTACTAGAAAATATCGCTTAATTATACCATAAATCTCTAGTATATGCACTTGTTTTTTTAGTTTTTAGACATCCAATGTTGAATAAACAGCATTTTCCTCGATAAACTCTCGACGAGGTTCAACCTTATCCCCCATTAACATGTCAAAAATCTTATCGGCTTCTGCCGCATCATCAACTGAAACGCGTGCCATGAGACGATTTTCAGGATTCATCGTAGTTTCCCACAACTGATGATCATCCATTTCTCCCAAACCTTTGTAACGTTGGATCGTTGGCTTGGACCGTCCCGTACTATGTCTTTCTAAGGCATCTTGCAATTCTTGCTCTTGATTAACCCCAGGTTGAATATATTCTTTTATCTCACTTCCAACCTTGATACCGTAAATAGGTGGTTGAGCGATATATACGTATCCCGCTTCTACAACAGGACGCATGTAGCGGTAAAATAATGTCAGAAGGAGTGTCCGAATATGGGCACCATCGACATCGGCATCTGTCATAATGACTAATTTTTGATAACGTGCCTTGCTAACGTCGAAATCAGCACCAAAGCCAGTTCCCATAGCTGTAAATAGACTACGGATTTCTTCGTTGGCCAAAATCTTGTCCATGCTGGCTTTTTCTACGTTCAAAATCTTACCACGAATCGGTAAAATAGCCTGAAATTCACGGTCGCGACCGGATTTAGCTGAACCACCGGCTGAGTCCCCCTCAACGATGAAAAGCTCTGTCTTCGTTGCATCATTTGAGGAACAGTCTGCTAACTTACCTGGGAGGTTTGAAATCTCAAGACCCGATTTCTTACGAGTTACCTCACGCGCACGCTTAGCAGCAATACGAGCCTTGCTTGCCAAGATCCCTTTTTCAACAATCCGTCTAGCAATCTGGGGATTTTCCAAAAGAAATTCTGCAAAGGCATCAGAGAAAAGGCGGTTGGTAATTTTGACCACTTCACTATTCCCAAGTTTTGTCTTAGTTTGTCCCTCAAATTGAGGACCTGGGTGCTTAACAGAAATGACCGCTGTCAAGCCTTCACGCACATCCTCACCAGTCAAATTATCCTCATTTTCTTTGAGAATTTTATTTTTCTTGGCGTAGTCGTTGATAACACGTGTCAGAGCTGTACGGAATCCTTGCTCATGGGTACCACCTTCATGTGTGTGAATATTGTTGGCAAAACTAACTACGTTTTCATGATAACTCGTCGTATATTGCATGGCAACCTCAACGGTAATATCATCCATTTCACCTTCTGTATAGATAGGGGTCTCAAAAATGACATCCTTGTTCTCATTAAGATACTCAACGTAGGAAGCAATACCACCTTCATAGTGGTATTCCTTTGTTTGCTCTACTCCCTCACGTTTGTCCGTAATAGAGAGATTTAAACCACGATTTAGGAAGGCCAATTCTTGGATCCGCTTATTTAATTTTGCAAAGTCGAACTCAGTCGTCTCAGTAAAAATTTCTGGATCAGGTGTAAAATGTACCGTTGTACCAGAACGGTCTGTTTCTCCAACAACCTCCAAATCTGCAACGACTTCACCTCGTTTATACTCTTGGAAATATACCTGACCATTTTTGTAGACATGGACGTCTAGCTGAGTAGATAGGGCGTTTACGACTGATGAACCTACGCCGTGCAATCCACCTGAGACCTTATAACCGCCTCCGCCAAATTTACCACCTGCATGGAGCACTGTAAAGACAGTTTCTACCGCTGGACGACCAGTTTTTTCCTGAATATCTACCGGAATCCCACGTCCATTATCAATAACCGTGATGGAGTTATCTGGCTCAATATAAACTTCAATTTTATCCGCAAAACCAGCCAGCGCCTCATCGATTGAATTGTCGACAATTTCCCAAACCAAGTGATGGAGACCTTCTTTAGATGTTGAGCCGATATACATCCCTGGACGCATTCGAACAGCTTCAAGACCTTCCAAGACTTGAATCTGACTGGCATCATATTCTTGAGCCTTCTCTTGTAAATCTTTGATTTCTTCTGTCATTTCTTTTCCTTATTTTCTATTTGTTGCTCCTTAAAAATAGAAAAGCCAATCCATCTGGATAAAAGCGAAACATATTTTTAGAGCAAAAATCATTCTAACGAATACCCTTTATTATACCATATTTTCTAATATTTTGATAGAAAAAAGAAGAGGAAACATTAGCTCCATCTTCTTCAGGCTCTTTGTCAACTGTAGTGGGTAGATGAAAAGCTAACACCTAGAGATGACGAACTTCGTTCTCTCTTTCTTTATGTTCAAAGCAATCAAAATCCGTTTTTT
>NZ_JANFME010000007.1:0-86169 GCF_029616525.1 Streptococcus suis
CTTACTGACTCAGAGACGGATTCACTAATTGATTCTGATACTGATTCTGAAATTGATTCAGACACAGACTCTGATACTGATTCTGAAATTGATTCAGACACGGATTCTGAAATTGACTCTGATACTGATTCAGATACTGACTCACGAACCGATTCTGACAGCGATTCAACTACCGACTCACGAACTGATTCCGACAAGGATTCAACTACTGACTCACGAACCGATTCTGAAAGCGATTCAACTACCGACTCACGGACTGATTCCGACAAGGATTCAACTACTGACTCACGCACTGATTCTGATACCGATTCGACTACAGACTCGCGCACTGACTCCGAAATAGAGTTTGAAATCGAATCTGAAAGCGACTCTGAATTTGAAATAGATTCTGAAACAGATTCAATAATCGACTCAGAAATAGAGTTTGAAATTGAATTGGAAAGTGATTCTGAAGTAGAGATAGATTTCGACTCACTTTCAGATGCTGAAATACTTTGTGAGATGGAAGTGCTATCTACCTTCGTAACTGAAAGACTAGCTGTAACGATATCTACCTGTCCATCAGGTTTTGTATAATGTGAACCCGTAGAATTATCAATAATCGTGAAATTAAATTGATATGTCCCAGTCAAACCTTTTTCAATAGCTTCAGCAAGAGTTTGTACGTATGTTGACCCAACTCTGATATAGTTTAGTTGGGCACTATAGCCTGATTCAACAATCAATAAATCAGTTACACTAAAGCTTTTCAATTCATCCAATGATTTGGATGTCAGACTAGTATTTAAAGAAGCTTTGGAACCATTAACTGTTGCACGTAAAGCAGTATATGCACTAGATGATACCGTACTTGTAGTTTCATCTTTTTCTATGCGGAATTGAATAACATTCGTCTGTTTTTCAACAACTTCTTTTTCAGCAACACTTGACTGATTCTCGGCCAAGCGATAGCCCGATGGGATTTGTGTTGCTGTTTCGGTCACAGTTGTTTTGGCAATCAGATCTGTAGTAGTTACCATTACTGAACGTGGATATTTTTTAACCACTTTTCCTGTTTCATCTACATATTCAACACGATAAATTATACCAGTAGTTCGGCTGGTCGTACTAGCAGTTTCCGAACTTAGGGCTGATTCACTAACTGATACTGACTCACTTGCGGAAATCGCTTCACTTTCCGAAACAGACTCACTTGTAGAAATTGATTGACTAACCGATTCTGAATTACTTGTTGATTCAGAAATGCTGTACGATTGTGAAGTTGTATCTGAATCAGCACTAACATTGCTCATGCTCACGGTATCTTCATTAACCAACACAGACGTGGTTACTTCGGTTGCCATCACCGTATCCTCTGCAAGGACTTGGTCTACAGAGACCCCACCACCAACTACAGCACTCGCAGCTATCAAACCACGTAATACTTTTGTTGCAGAAACTTGTTGTGGTGCTGGAGATAGTTTCACCTTAGTTTTTTCAGAAGTAGTTTGTTTGCCTAATTGGATAAGTCCAATTTGCGACATCACCGTACGCACCCAATGTTTTCCAGATTTGTGCATCTTTACTCGGCTTTTGCGCGAGACTTCTGTATAATCGTTCCTTTTTTTGCTACTCATGTTAGCTCCCCCATATAACTTCTCCTAAGTTGAATAAACAGCTACGCCTTCATATTCCTATATGTATTTAGCATAGATATTTTAAGACTCAGCATTCCATTTTATCCCAAAATCACCAGTTTGTCAATTGATTATATGTACATCAAATAAGAATATGTTTACATCATATATGTTAATATAGCGTTTTATTTTATGTAAGCATTTATTCAGCATGAATGAAATTAAAAAGCCAGGACAAATCACCCTGACTTTTTGCATATAAATATTAAAAAATCTGTTATATAATCTAAAAATTATTCCCCTTCCTTACGTCTCATTGAGACAGCCATTCCGAGTGAAACCAAGCCACCCAAGCTAATAAGAAGGGAGCCTAGGGCTTCTTGACCAGTATTTGGAAGTGTTTGATTTTCTGATGCTTTTTCAGCTTTCTTATTTGAAATAGGAGCTATACTTCCAGATGGTGCCGGTTGCTCGGTTGCTTTCTGATTTGCTACACTACCGCCACCGTCGTTTGCTTTTTCAGGTGTTTTCGTATCGGTAGTTGTCCCAGCAGTATCTCCTTTTTCTTCTGCTTTTGGTTCTTCTACGTACTCCTCGACAAATGCTTTTCTACCTGTAATAGTTGCACTAATGGTTTGACCTGCTTTTTCTAAATCAGTCAAATACTCAACAAATACTTCTGTATCTGGATTGATAGCGCCAATCAGTTTAGCTTCTTTGAAAATCGAGAAGCCATCCCCACCACCAAATAGGAAGTCATTGATGACTAGTGTATAGGTTTCTGTCGGAACAATCTCCGTTCCATCTTCTTTGAAGGCTTTAACAACCTTGTAAGGATTTTCTTCCGTTGGATTATCTGCTTTCGTGTAAATATATTTAATTCCAGACATTTGAAGGAAATATTTTTCGCCTTCATCGTATTGTTGATTTAAGGCTGTATAAATCTGCTCACCTGTCATTTGAACGACTTGTAGGATATTCCCAAATGGTTGAACAGCTTGTGCTGCTCCCCAAGTTACTGTTCCATCCTCTTGGACCTTCAAATCTGCCCGAATCCCGCCATTGTTGGTCATTGCAAAGTCAACATTATAGCCTGATTTCTTAGCAATAGCTAATTGAGCCGATGTTACTAAATTGCCCACAGCACTTTCTTTAAATTCATTTACCTCGCGTGAAATATCTGTCGCTTGACTAGCCGTACCAATTTTTTGCTCTGTTACTTTTTTAACAATGGTATTTGCTTCGTCTACAATCGCCTGAATTTCTGGACTTGGTGTTTTCTGCCCTGGTGCCACTGCAATAATTTTCGCAGTCGGAACATCTTTAAAGTCGGCAATATCTGTATCATAAACAGCTCTAACATCTGCATAAGCCTTACCTTGTGAGGTAGCTTGTACAATCAAGGTTTTGCCTGTTGTACCGTTTGTATAGACATGGTTGTGACCGGCAAACACAAGGTCAACTGAGTGTTCAGGATAGATTTCATTTAGCTTAGCAATCATATCTGCAGCTTCACCAGCAGCCACACCATCCTTGCTTGTAGCTGGGACGTGAGCCAGTACAACTATCGCATTTACACCCTTTTCAGCTAACTCACGCGCATATTTCGCAATCGTCTCTGCCTCATTCAAAAAAGTGTACTGCTCATAGTTTTTCTTCAAAACAAGATTAGGAATTTCTGTCGTAACTACACCAATAAAGCCAATATTTGCTTCTTTATCATTTACAGGAATAGTCTTAATAGCATACGGTTTCCAGCCATACGGAATTTCACCCGTCTCTTTGTCAATAACGTTAGCGATAACAATCTCCTGTTTGGCTGCTTCATGAGTATAATTATCTACAATCTCATTAAACTGACCTTCTTTTGGAGCTTCACCAGTCATGATACGGTTATACTCATCAAGTCCCTCATCAAATTCATGGTTCCCCAAAGTACCGTATTCAACATCCATTTTGTTAAAGACTTTTACAGTTGGTTCATCTTGTAAAAGTCCAGAATTCGATGGACTTGCACCAACCATATCTCCAGCTTGAACACGGATAGACTCTGCAGGTGTTTCTGTTTCTGCTGCTGTTTCTTCAAATTCTGCTTGCGAATCATCCATGTAAGCATCAAGCAAGGCTGCAGTTCCTGCATTCCGAACTGTTTCCCCCTCCAATCGCGCTGTCCCTGTCGTATCAAGCGCACCATGGAAATCATTAACTCCCATAATTTGAACAGCTAATTCATCTGCTAAAACAGCCTGTGTTGTAATGACACTAAAACCAGCTACAAGAGCTAGTACACTGCTTTTCAACCGAATATTCTTTTTCATAAGCAAATCAATGCTCCTTCTATTTTTTGTCATATTGACATATCTATAATAATCCTTTTCTTACGGCTTTTCAATATTAAATCAGTCATTTATAACAAAAAATTATAAAAATATTCGTTTATTCTTACTTTTACATCATTTTTCTGAAAATATCTTGTTATTTTTATCCATAATACGAAAAATCATCCCTCTTCCCTTACACAATTCTCTCCAAAGTACTCTTCGCAACTAAAAAATCTCTTCCAAACGGAAGAGAACTGTTCTTATTTAGCTGCTTTATAAAGTTCGTTAACCTTGTCCCAGTTGATTACTTCAAAGAAGGCTTTAATGTAGTTTGGACGGACATTGCGGTAGTTGAGGTAATAAGCATGTTCCCAAACATCCAATGCCAAGATTGGTTTCAAACCTTGCATGATTGGTGTGTCTTGGTTAGCAGTTGAGATAACTTCCAACTTACCTTCTTTATTAACAACCAAGAAAGCCCAACCTGAACCGAAACGAGTTGTTGCTGCTGCAGTGAAGGCTTCTTTGAAAGCATCAAATGAACCGAAAGTCGCATCAATATCTGCTGCCAATTCTGCTGAAATTTCTGTTTTTTCAGGTGAAAGCAATTCCCAGAAAAGAGCATGGTTCAAATGACCACCACCGTTGTTGATCAAAGCTTGGCGGATGTCAGCTGGAATTTGGTCAACATTTGAAAGAAGAGCTTCAAGGTCTTCGCCAATTTCAGGATGTTTTTCAAGTGCTGCATTAGCATTTGCAACATAAGTCGCATGGTGCTTATCGTGGTGAAGGGTCATTGTTTCTGCATCAATATGTGGTTCCAAGGCATCGTATGCGTATGGAAGGTCTGGTAAAATAATTGCCATTTTCGTTTTCTCCTATACTAAGTGATAGTTCTATTCTACTCCAATGTGAGAGCCTTTTCAATTTATTTGTCTGAAACCACGGTTGACCCTCGATCTAAGAATACTCTTTTTACTATGCCGTCGCGATTTTTAATAATAGCAAATCAAATAAATAATCCTTATCAAATTGGCCTGTTTTAATTTGAAAATCTGTATCGATTAGGAGCTTGACGACTTTTTTTAAAAATCCAATGGACAGATGGCGTGAATCACGCAAAGCATACTTTACTTGGTAAGGATTCACCTTACGCCCCATAATAGTTGATAACTCAGCTACTATCTGCTGCTCCCCTCGGCCTTGCTCTACTAGTATTTGCACTTGTAGATAGGTTCGAAATTGGGTTAACATGATGGCAATCAACTTAACCTCTTCCTCCCCTTGCAATCGCAAGTCACGAACTAAGTTGCGAGCCTCGTCTACCTTGGCTTGTAGAATTAACTGTGTTAAATCAAAGATATTATCTTGTAGTGTTTTGGGGATAGCCGCATCAATATCTGAAATTTCAATCGTCTCTTTTCCCTTATAAGATTGAAGAAAGGCTAGGTTCTTACTGATTTCTGCAAAATCAAAATTGGACTTTTCTAAAAGATATTGAAAAACCTCTCCTCCCATCTGCAATCCAAGACGCATTATCTCCTTTTGGAAATGATTTTTCAAATCCATCTCCTTCAGAGGATTGGCTTCTAATACTAGTCCATCTCGTTTGAGGAGTTTGACCAGACGACGCTTACTGTCCAACTTACCCGGTGCTAGAATGACCAAACGTGTTGTTTCGACAGGATTTTCCAAATAGGCCTCAAACTGTTTGAGTTCATCATCTGTCAAATGCCGTTTTTTATCTGTCGTTAAATCTGCAAAATAATCAAGAATCACTACTTTTTCATCTGAAAAGAAGGGAAGAGAAACTAGGTCCAAGTCTACCTGATGATAATCAGCCTCCGACATATCAAAATAGGCAAAACCTAAATCTGCCGCATCAAAATCAAGCTTCCTCAGAAGTAAGTCTTTCGCTATTTGGTATTGTCCGATGTCTTCACCGCATAAAACGGTCAGAAGCTCTAATTTCTCTTTTTTTAATTTTTCAATCTGTTCAATTACTGTCATAATCTCTCCGTATTCTTCTCTCCATTATACCACGCAAAAAAGAAAACAGCTACAGTGGGAGTGTACCCTATTCCACCTTGCCTACATTTCAATAGTCACTCCCTCACCGTCTCGATCGTCCACTCCTTCCAACCTCGAAAGCGAATAGCTCCTTGCTGGTCTGTGCGATAGACTTGGATATTCCGGCTGTCAAAGCGGTCCAAAGTTTCCTGGTGGGGGTGTTTGTAACGATTATTTTCTTCAGCTGATACCAGGGCAATCTTGGCTTCGATATGGTCTAGAAATTCAGGATAGGAAGAACCTTTAGATCCGTGGTGACCAGCTTTGAGGACATCGACAGGCAGGTCGGGATAGGATTCTATCAATTCCAACTCCCCCTGCTCCAAGTCCCCTGTAAAGAGGAAATTGGCTTCCAACAAGCGACCGTAAAGAACAACAGAATCATTATTGCCACCGTCGCCTGTCCCGTCTGGATAGAGGACCTCCAGATAGGAGTCAAAAATTGGTAGGCGGTCGCCCACTTTTACCACATGGACAGGCACATTGATTTTTTTCAGAGTTGCTACAAAGTCAGGCACCGTCAGACTTCCTGGCGACACGACAATCCGACCAATTTGCACCTGCTTCGCCACTTCCAGCACATCGCCCACATGGTCCGTATCGGTGTGGGTCAGGACCAAACTATCAATCCTGTCCACGCCCCGACTATGCAGATAGGGAATCAAGGTCCGCTCTGCATTTGCCTGCGAAGACCGCTCCTGCCACGCTTCCTTGGCCGCAAAATCGACCCGACCGCCCACATCAATCAAGACCGTCCGCCCCCGCATATCCCGCAAAAAGATACTGTCCCCCTGCCCAATGTCCACCACCGTCACCTCGTTTTCCAGCGGGTGTTTGGTGATGAAAAATAGCAGAGCGAGGATCAGGCTCAGTCCCAGGAGCCAGTTTTTCTTCCTGTGGAAATCGTAGAGCAAGAAAAGGCTGACCAGCAAAAGCAAGAGGACCAGCTCAGACGGCTTGCCCAGTATCCAAGGCCGCAATCCCAAATCCGCCACCCAGACAATGATTTTCTCCATAAAAACGAAAAATCCGTTGACCCAAGTAATCTTGACGATTGGCGACAAGAGAAAAATAACTGACAAACCTGGCAAAAGCAGGACATCAAAGATAAAGGAAAAGACAAAGGTCAAGAGGATAGACAAGGGCTGAAAGGCATAGAAATAGGTCATAAGCACCGGCAAAATTCCCAGTGAAATACTGAGGCTCTCCACCGCAGCCTTTTTGACCTGCCCCAAGTCTTCAAAATCAAAAACCGTCAGCAAAAAAGCATAGGTAAAGGTCAGGACACCGCCTGCTGTCAGCAGAAATCGGGGCAGAATCAGCAGACAGACAAAGACTGTCACCGCAAAGTTATCCAGCTTCCGCAAACCCATATTACCCAGAATTTTCTGGACCAAGGACCGCACCACTGACACAGAAAAGCCTGTCAAACCAGCATAAACAATGGAAAAGGGAATCTGCAACTTATCTACGGCTTCCTTGGTCAAGCCCAAACGCAGTAAAATCCAGCGAAACTTGTCGATGAAAAATCCAACCTGCATACCAGACAGGGCAAAGAGATGAATGATTCCTAGACTAGAATAGAGGTCACTCATCTGGTCAAAATCACTATCCAGCTCCCCAAACAAAAGCCCTGTCATGTAGTGGCTCATGGGTGCTGTAAAATTGGTTTTGATATAGACCAAGGCCTGTCTCCGCCAGCTAGACAGCCAGTCAAAAACATTCAAAGACTGGACAGGGACAATCTTCTTAATCGCCGTTAGCTTGACAGTCCGATAGATGCCCTGTGTTTTCAGATAGCTCTGATAGTCAAAGCCCTTGAAATTCCGCTGACCAGCTGGCAGGCTGACCTCTGCTTCCACTTCTAGCTGGACCAGGTCTATCAGCTTTTGAAAATAGGCCTGCTCCTCCTGACTGGCTAATTTATAGAACACCTGATAGGTTTGTCCGTCAGCCCGACCGCGAAAGGACAGACTGTCCCCGTTGATGTCAATGGTATCTGGAATGACCTGCACAGTTGTCACTTGCTCTGGGGCTGACTGGTCTGACCGCTCCCATTGGACCTTTTGGCATCCGAAAAAGAGACCACACAGGGCTAGAAGCGGCAGCGTTTTGATAAAAACTGTCTTACCTTGCCGAACACCAAAGACAACTAGTAACAGACTCAGCAGGCCCATTGTCAAGAGGGAAAAAGAGTGGACTGCAAAGTAGGCCGCCACCGCCAAAAGAGCCAAGTGGATAGGCTGGCAGGGGAGCTTAGTCAACCGTGACATAAGGCCGGATGCTTTCCATAGTCTTGTCGCCGATGCCCGACACATTGTTGAGGTCATCCACCGACTTGAAACCGCCGTTGGCCTTACGATAGGCGATAATGTCCGCCGCCCGCTTGGCACCGATACCCGAAATGGTCTGCAAGTCAGCCTCGGTCGCCGTATTGAGATTGACTAGACTGGTGTTTTTTTCTTCTTGGGACATAGCAGAGCTGGTAGTCGTGCTGGCCACCACCGATATATTTTCATCTTTGCTGGCCACATAGACGACCGCTTCGTCGCTGAGCTTCTGAGCCAGATTGATAGACTTAGGGTCTGCCTGACTGGTCAAGCCGCCAGCTGCTTCAACTGCATCATTGACACGCGCACCAGCTTCTAAAGTGTAGAGCCCTGGTTTTGCTACTGCTCCTTTGACATCAACGACCAGCTGGCTGGGTTCCTCACTTACTTCTGTACTGTTTTCCTCGACCAAGTCAGAGCTGCTAGAAGTTTGTTCGGTCTGTGGAAAGTCTGTCAGTCCTGTCTGGTCAGACTTGGCTGGTTGGCTGAATATTAAGAACGTCGCCATTAGCAAGCCAGCCACTGCGGGCAGAGCAATTTGCCACTTGTATTCTTTAAGCATTTCTATATAAGTTTTAATCGTATCCATAAATTACCTCCACCTATATAGTTCGTAAAAAATACAAAAAACCCGCAAGCTGCGAGTTTCATTTACTTATTTTTTATCCAACTGAGTACTTGGTTGCCAGAAGAAGCTGGCAATATAGCTAAAGGCATAGGTCAATCCCAAGATAAGAGCAACCAGCAAAAGAACTGGGATACGATAGATATAAGTCAAGATATTTGGTTTTTTCTTGGTTTGGAAAGATGCCGCATGGTCATCTAAGCGGTTGAACTCAGCCTCAATTCGGCTAGTTACTTCTGCTGTACCTGCATCATCCATACGCTTGATGTCCGAAACATCGATAGGATTTCCAAAAGCCACATCGATTCGCTCACCAGCTAAGAGCCCTTTGATAGTCATGGGACCCACATAGGTTGCTGGCATGAGTTTGACCTTGGCTGACTTGGCAATGACCGCCACACCACCTTTGAGCTCAGATGAATGACGACTTCCAGAAGGAAACATGACCAGCGAACGGTCACTTTTTTTCAACATGTTAACTGGATACTTGATGGCTGCCATGCCAGGATTGTCACGGTCAATTGGAAAGGCACCACATTTTGAAATCCACCAACCAAAACCGCGGTCCTTAAACAATTCTTTTTTAGCCATAAAGATGAACTGCTTGGGAGCAGCTGCGTAGCCAAGAAAGACTGGATCCCAGAAGGTTTTGTGCGGAGCGATAAGAATATAATTTTCCTCCTGTGGCAAAATCTTCTCTCTATCATGATAGTGAATATTGCCATTGATGGCCCACAACAAGAATGTTAATAGTGTTCGTAGATAAGAATAAAACATAAACTTCTCCTTTTTCAATCCCTCCTATTATAGCACAAATTTACTCTAGGACGAAGTGTCATATACATACATTTTTACAATCAAAAAGTCTATATTTACAAAGTCCCGACTTGTAAAAACCACTAGATAGGTTTACAATAGAAACATGATAACAATTGAACGTGTATTAGAAATATTGAAGGCGGATGTTAACTTCTGCCATATCAAACAGAATGACCAGACTGACAGCACATGGACGGATGTCCAGTTTGACGCTCTCAGCTATGACAGCCGGACTGTTAGCCCAACGACCCTCTTTTTTGCCAAGGGTTTGGCCTTTAAGAAGGAATTTCTGGAAAAGGCTATCGAGGTTGGGCTGGCTTTTTACGTGTCTGAAATCGACTATGAGGTCGGCATTCCTGCTATCATCGTCCACGACATCAAGCAGGCTATGAGCCTGATTGCCATGGAATTTCATGGTCGTCCCCAGAAACAGCTCAAACTCCTGGCCTTCACCGGCACCAAGGGTAAGACAACGGCGGCTTATTTTGCTTTTAACATCCTTAAACAGAGCAAGAAACCTGCCATGCTTTCGACCATGAACACCACACTGGACGGTGAGACTTTCTTTAAGTCTGCCCTGACCACGCCCGAAAGTCTGGACCTCTTTGCTATGATGGCGGAGGCGGTCCAAAACGGCATGACCCACTTGATTATGGAGGTGTCCAGCCAGGCCTATCTGGTCAAGCGGGTTTACGGGCTGACCTTTGATGTCGGCGTCTTCCTCAACATCAGCCCCGACCATATTGGTCCCATTGAGCACCCGACTTTTGAGGACTACTTCTACCATAAGCGTCTTTTGATGGACAATAGCAGAGCGGTTATTGTCAATGCTGGAATGGACCATTTTGAAGTCGTGAAAAAGCAAGTCAGCTCAAAGGACCATGACTTTTATGGGCCGACTTCTAAAAACCAGATTAGCCAATCAGCAGGTTTTGACTTCACAGCGACTGGCAAATTGGCTGGCCATTACGACATCCAGCTGATTGGTGGCTTCAACCAAGAAAATGCCATCGCAGCAGGACTGGCCTGTCTCCGTTTGGGAGCAAGTCTGGAAGATATTCACACAGGGATTGCCCAAACCAATGTCCCTGGTCGTATGGAAGTCCTGACCCAGCAAAACGGTGCCAAGGTATTCGTGGACTATGCCCATAACGGCGATAGTGTCAAGAAGCTGATTGATGTCGTCTTAGAGCACCAGACTGGCAAGGTGTTTTTGATTTTGGGAGCTCCTGGTAACAAGGGAGAAAGTCGCCGCAAAGACTTCGGTCTTCTGCTCAATGACTATCCACAGGTTGAGGTGATTCTGACAGCTGATGACCCCAACCGTGAAGATCCGGCTGCTATTGCTGAACAAATCCGTGCCCACATGACCCGTCCAAGCAACTTTATCTTGGACCGGGAAGAAGCTATCCGTACCGCTATGAGCCAGACAACTTCTTCTCGGGACGCGGTCATCATCGCAGGCAAAGGAGCTGACGCCTACCAGATTGTAAACAGCGAAAAGGCCACCTATGACGGTGACATCGAAGTAGCAAAACGCTATCTATAGCGAAGTATCCTTGTCCTTAGGACAGGGATTTTTTATAACCATTCTTATCAAATTAAAATTTTCAGAAAACTCTTTGTTTTGATAAGTTTTTTTGATATAATACTGGTCGGAACAAATTATTAATAAATCATATTCTGGAAAGGAGGAGTTTGTGTCTTCGATTCAAGCGGAAAATATCCAAGTCTCTTACGACAATCGGATTATTATTGATGAATTATCAACAAGTATTCCAAAAGGAAATATAACTACGATCATTGGTGCCAATGGCTGTGGAAAATCGACCTTGCTTAAGGCATTGACAAGGATTATTCCTGTTCAAGAAGGGGCTATCTATTTAGATGGACAAGCCATTTCACAACTACCAACCAAAGAAGTTGCAAAAAAATTGGCCCTGCTCCCTCAGGTCTTAGAAGCGACAGAAGGGATTTCCGTCTATGAACTGGTCTCCTATGGTCGCTTTCCGCATCAAAATGGACTGGGGCATCTCACTGATCAGGATAGAGAGAAAATCAACTGGGCCTTGGAAGTCACCCAGACCGCTCCCTACGCTAGGTTACCAGTTGATGATTTATCAGGTGGTCAGAGGCAACGGGTTTGGATTGCGATGGCACTTGCCCAAGATACGGATACCATTTTCTTAGATGAACCAACAACCTATCTTGATCTCAATCATCAATTGGAAGTCTTAGAACTTTTAAAAGAACTGAATCAAAGTCGACAGAAAACCATTGTGATGGTCCTTCACGATGTCAATTTATCAGCTCGATTTTCAGATTATATGATTGCCATGAAAGAGGGAGATATTCGCTACCATGGGTCTGTGTCCAATATGATGACAACTGAGATACTGAGGGACATTTTTAGCATTGAACCTCAATTGATGCAGGTTGCTGGTCAAGATTACCCTATTTTGCTAACTTACGATTTAAAAAAATAATAAGGAGAAAAAATGAAAAAGTTTTTAGCTATTTTTAGTTTATTTGTTGGGCTGGTTTTCTTAACAGCTTGTTCTACCTCTTCCTCTTCAACAGACGTAGAACTGTCTAGCATGCCAAAGATTGAAGGCATTACTTACCACGGTGACATTCCAAAAAATCCTAAAAAAGTTGTCAACTTTGCTTACTCTTACACAGGCTATCTCTTACAATTAGGAATTGATGTATCTAGCTATAGTCTAGATTTAGAGAAAAATAGTCCCGTCTTTGGAGACAAATTAAAGGATGTTCCACAATTGACAACGGCAGATACAGAAGCGATTGCCGCACAAAATCCAGATGTCATTCTAGTATTTGCTGGTGATGATAACTTAGAAACACTGAAAGAAATTGCTCCAGTTATTGAAATCACTTATGGAAAGAGTGACTACTTGAAAATGCTGACAGATATTGGTCAGATTTTTGGAAGAGAAAAGGAAGCACAAGCCTGGTTAGATCAATGGGATAAGAAAGTTGCTACTGCGAAAGAGGAATTGAAAGGATTGATTGATACAAGTTCAACATTTACCGTCATGGACTTCTTCGATAAGAACATCTTCCTTTACGGTAATAACTTTGGTCGTGGTGGAGAATTAATCTATCGCGCTCTCGGTTTTGCCGCTCCTGCAAAGGTTCAAGAAGACATCATCAATAAAGAAGGCTGGTTTGGGGTATCTCAAGAAGCTCTTCCAGAATATGTTGGCGACTATGTCCTTGTTAACGTCAATGATAAAACAAAAGAAGCAGCTGCCGCTCTCAAAGAAAGTGATATTTGGAAAAATCTACCTGCTGTAAAGAATGGTCACGTCATCGAGATAGACTATAACCTCTTCTACTTCTCCGATCCGATGTCTTTAGATTTACAAATTGACGCCTTTGTCTCAGAAATTCAAAAACTTCAGTAAAAGGACTGGATATATGAACAAACTAGTAAGTTCTCGTTATCCCAAAACAAAGCCAAAGAATATTTGGCTTGTTTTTTTCATCATCTGTCTTTCATTCATAGCTGGAGTCTATCTTAGTTTACGCTTTGGAGCTATTTCTTATAGCCACCAACAACTGATAGAAACCCTAAAGCATCCACTGACAGATTCTTCCGCTCAGGATGTTATCATCGATTTGCGCTTGCCTAGAATGGTAGCCGCCATCTTGGTGGGAGCTGCCATGGCCCAAGCTGGGGCAATGATGCAAGGAATTACACGTAATCCGATTGCCGATCCTGGCTTATTAGGAATCAATGCTGGAGCAGGACTTGCTCTCATTGTTGCCTATGCTCTATTCGGTGGTTTGCACTACAGTCAAATTTTATTAATATGTTTACTGGGCTCCTGTCTGGCAGCCGGTCTAGTCTTTGGTCTAGCTTATCAGGTCCAAAAAGGCTACAATCAACTACGTTTAATTTTATCTGGCGCCATGGTAGCAAGTCTATTTTCTGCTATTGGTCAGGCTATTACTATCTACTTTGATTTATCAACTGCAGTGATTGGCTGGCAAGCAGGGGGATTGGTACAGGTAAACTGGAAGATGCTGGCCATCATTGCTCCTCTTATCATCATCGGCCTTATCCTTGCTCAACTCTTTTCGCATCAGCTGACCATCCTGAGTCTTAACGAAACCGTTGCTAAAAATCTAGGTCAACGAACCTTACTGATGACCTTGGTTTTGTTGGGAATTGTCCTTCTACTCTCAGCTTCTGCGGTAGCTCTTGTGGGCTCGCTTTCTTTTATCGGGCTCATTATTCCTCACTTTATCCGCATGTTTACAGGGAAAAATTACAAGCTACTCTTGCCATTAACTGCCTTTGCAGGGGCTAGTTTCCTCATCTGGGTAGATTTGGTTTGCCGTTCTATCAATCCACCTGTTGAAACTCCCATTAGCGCAGTCATCAGTATCATTGGTCTCCCTTGCTTCCTATGGTTGATTAGAAAGGAGAAACACTTTTGATAAGACATCACAACTATCTAAAAATATTCACATTCCTGCTAATCCTTTTATTTGTCATTTTCCTACTTTCCTTATCTATCGGCTATAGCAATTCATCCTTTTCAGATCTCATCGACATCATGAGTGGGCGTGCCAGTTCATCGACTCTACTGATCATTGGGCGAATTCGCTTACCTAGAATAATCGCCTCCATTATCGGAGGGGCTTCTCTGGCTTTGGCGGGTTTGTTGCTACAAACTTTGACCCGCAATCCTCTGGCAGATTCTGGAATATTAGGAATCAATGCAGGAGCTGGTCTTGTTGTGGCACTATTTGTCGGTCTCTCTTCAAAAATCAGCCCTGTCTTATTGAGTCTCATGCCTCTATTTGCTATGATGGGCGGTGGATTAACCATTTTTCTAGTTTACTGGATTGCACGTAAGAAGCTGTACGGCATCCATCCTGCACGCTTAATTATCACGGGAGTTGGAATTTCGAGCATGCTGTCTGGTATCATGGTCAGCATCATCAGCCAATTAGATGACTTTAAGATGGAATACATTGTCCAGTGGCTCAGCGGTCGAGTAAATGGTGGAGATTGGAAAACTATCGTAATCTATACTCCTCTTCTTCTATTGGTGTGGATGGCAACGTTTAGTCGAAGTCGCTCACTCAATATTATGAATCTAAACGACCAGACAGCCATGGCTTTGGGACTCCACTTACAGCGTGAAAGGCGGATTACCTTGGTATTGGCTACCGCCCTAGCCTCTCTTAGTGTCATTTTAGTTGGTAATATCACCTTCGTTGGTCTCATTGCTGGTCACATTGTGCGCAAATGGTTAGGAAATGACCATCGTGTCATCATTCCAGCTACTATGATAATAGGAAGCTTCATTCTACTTCTAGCGGATACCATAGGACGAGTACTACTTGTCGGAACAGGCATCCCAACCGGCATTATCGTCTCCCTTATCGGCGCTCCCTATTTTCTGTGGTTACTAAAACAAGAAGGCTAGATGACTCCAGCCTTCTTGTTATTTTTCTAGGTAAAGTTCAATATCCTCTTTAAGTTTTAATGGACTAGTTGTTGGTAAATATCGTTTGACCACACGCCCTTGTCTATCCACCAAAAACTTGGTAAAATTCCACTCAATTCGACCTCCTAATAAGGTCGATTTTTCTTTCTTAAGATAGTGATATAGCGGACTAGCTCCTACACCGTTTACTTCAATTTTTGCAAAGCGAGGAAAGGTTGTTCCATAAGTCAAACTACAGGTCTGATTGATTTCTTCAGCAGAACCAGGAGCCTGATTTAAAAATTGATTGCAAGGGAAATCGAGCACTACAAAACCGTTGTCTTTATAGCTATCATATAGTTCCTGTAGTTCCTTGTATTGTGGTGCCAATCCACAACCAGGTGCAGTATTGACAATCAAAAGCACCTGCCCTTGATACTCAGCCATGGACTGGGCTGTGCCATCTTGTTTTTGAACTGTAATTTCATAAATGCTCATTATCATTTCCTCCTCTAGTCAAAATAAGTGAATAAATGATCCAATTCATTTGGTGTGAGTTGTCTGTATGCACCTCGTTCCAAATCCCCCTGCTCAAAACCTCCAAAGGAAATCCGCTTGAGATAAGTGACCTTGAGACCATAGGCTAGAAACATTTTCTTAACCTGATGAAACTTACCTTCTGCCAGCTTGATAGTCGCTCTGCTATGGTCCAAAGAAGCCTCCAAGACAGTCAAATCTGCGGGTTGGCAACGAATGCCGTCCAAAAAGGTAACGCCTGAGGCAAAAAATGTCGGGGCATCCAGACCCAAGGGGCCGTTGACCTCCACATAGTAGACCTTGTCCACATGGTGACTGGGGTGGAGCATGCGGTAACCGAGTGGCCCGTTGTTGGTGATGAGGACTAGACCTTCGGTATCCCTGTCTAAGCGACCAACTGGATAGAGTCCTTCCCTACGGTCTTGAGGAGCAATCAGGTCAATGACAGTTTGGTGGTCTTTGTCGGTCACTGCCGACACTACTCCTCTTGGCTTATGGAGCAGATAATATACCGAGCCTTCTAGCTTGATTGTTCGCCCTGCCACCTGAATATCTTGTAATTCAGGGTCAACAATCTGGCTTAGGCTTTGAGCTGCTTGTCCGTTAATCTTGATTTGCTGGGCTTTGAAAAGTTTTTTAACTTGCTTACGCGAGCCAACTTTAGCTTTCTCTAAACATTTGTCTAATCTCATGGGACTATTGTATCACAAATCATATAGCTTGACTCTTTTTGAAAAAAGTTTATAATACTAGTTAGTGATATATTTTTTTACAAAGGAAATCCAATCATCCTATTGGATTTCCCATTTTTTCAGTAAGGGAGAAAATTCATGGGACTGTTACAAGATGGCAAATGGGTGGATCAATGGTATGACACCAAGTCAACAGGCGGTAAATTTGTCCGTACTGTCACACAATTTCGCAACTGGATTACGCCAGACGGACAGGCAGGCCCAACAGGAGAGGGCGGTTTCAAGGCTGAGTCTGGTCGCTACCACCTCTATATTTCTCTGGCTTGTCCTTGGGCTAGTCGGACCTTGATTATGCGAAAATTAAAGGGCTTGGAAGACCATATTTCCTTGTCTGTCGTTCATCCCCTCATGTTAGAAAATGGCTGGACATTTGAAGATGGTCCTGGTGTTATCAAGGATACCCTCTTTAACAGCGATTATCTCTATCAGGTCTATTTGAAGGCTAACCCAACTTACTCTGGTCGGGTGACCGTGCCTGTCTTGTGGGATAAGAAAACCAATACCATCGTCAGCAATGAATCGGCTGAAATCATGCGCATGTTTAACTCTGCTTTTAATGATATTACTGGAAATTACGATGACTATTATCCAGCAAATCTGCAAGCCGAGATTGATGCCATGAATGACTTTGTCTATCCAAACATCAATAATGGCGTTTACAAGGCAGGTTTTTCAACCAATCAGAAAGTCTATGAAAAAGAAGTCAAAAATCTCTTTGCTGCCTTGGATAAACTAGAAGAGCATTTAGCTGATAAGAACTATCTGGTTGGCAACCAGCTGACAGAGGCTGACCTGCGTCTCTTTACCACCTTGGTACGTTTTGACCCTGTTTACTTTGGACATTTCAAGTGCAATATTAAAGCTTTGGTGGACTATCCAAACTTGTGGAATTACACCAAGCGGATTTACAACCACTCTGGTATTGCGGAGACGGTTGACTTTGACCATATCAAACAGCACTACTACGGTAGCCACAAAACCATTAACCCAACAGGTATTGTCCCAGTCGGACCTGACTTGGACTGGACACTGTAAGAAATAAAGGGAGATGACAGCCTCCCTTTTCGTATGGTATAATAGTTCAGATTTTTTTAAAAAGGAGATTTTTATGTCTGAAATTAAGGCAAAACGTGTATCCAATTACGAATTGTTTTATGATTTGGTCTTTGTTCTAGCCACTTCATCACTGACTGGACTTTTGCACGGTGACCATATCGGTCTCAGGGAAATTCTAACTTTTATCACCGCCAACCTGATTATTATGACCTTGTGGATTAATGAGACGATTTACCTCAACAAATATGGTGAGCGAGATTTACTGGATATTTTCACTATCATCGCTTCTATGTTTGTAGTGGGACAACTGTCTCTAACCTTTAGTCATGATTTTGAAGCGACAGCCCTGCCCTTTACTATCTTTTTGACTCTGTCTTATCTGCTGATTTGCTTGCAGTACTACCTTCGGGGCCGGAAAATCGGTTTTACGGCAGATATAAAACATAGTCTCTATATGTTTGGGATTTATGTGCTGGTATTTTTCTTGGCTTTGGTAGCTATTTACTTCAATTTCTGGAGCTATGATGAAAAGAGTCTCTTAATTTTTTATCTTCCATTTTTCATTTCCTATTTTTTCAAAGACAAACTCAGCCATGATGTGATGAACTTTCCTCATATCGTAGAACGCTGCCAGTTGATTACGATCATTACCTTTGGTGAGACGGTCATTGCAATTTTGAAAAATTATCCGATTCAGACGCATCTGTTCGACAGTGTTATATTGTTCTTGGCAATGGCTTTCTCCTTTATGTTTTACATTTCGCAAACCTATCTCAATATCAACCACCATCAAAAGACAAATGTAGCCACCTTACTCTATGCCCATATGGTACTGGTTTTGGGTCTCAACTTCTTCACAGTCTCTGTGGAGGTCTTGCCTGGTGAGCATGCTAGTTTGGGCTTGCCTTTCCTCCTCATTGGTTACTTCCTCTACTTTATAGGAATCCTGATGACCAGTCGCTACAACCAGGACCTTTATCAACTAGATAAGATGGTTTGGCTTCAATATGCTATTGTAGTATTCACTACCATCATTCTTCTGATAGTGTTTCACCACCATCTAACCTTGATTGCTGCTATTCTCGTTGCTAGTTCATTTATGATGCTGGTCATCTCTTTCCGCCACCGCAATCGTGTAGAAGCTGACCTTGAATCCTAAAAAAACCGACTACCAAAAATGGTAGTCGGTTTTGTCTATTATGCTAATTTACTCGCAGCGGCTTGGTCGAGGATAAGGATGACATTGTCGTGGTTTTGGAGGACGCTTGCTGGGACATCTTCTGTTACTGCCCCTTCCACCGTCGCCTTAATGGCGTCAGCTTTTTCCTGTCCATAGGCCATGAGAACAATGGTTTTGACTGCCATAATGTTGGCGATACCCATGGATATAGCTTGTTTTGGTACATCTTCTGGATTGTCAAAGAAGCGTGCATTGGCTTCAATGGTTGATGGCGCCAATTCAACCAGATGGGTCTGACCATCAAATGGAGCACCTGGTTCGTTGAAACCGATATGGCCGTTGCGACCGATACCCAAAATTTGGAAATCAACCGGATGTTCAGCCAAAATTTTATTGTAACGTTCTGTTTCAGCAACTACATCTGTCGCCAAACCATTCGGTAAATAAGATTTCTTAAATGGTTTGTCATTGAAAAGATTTTCCTTCATAAAATGAATATAGGATTGGTCGCTCTCCTCACCTAGACCAACATACTCATCCAAGTTTACAGATGTCACATTCGAAAAGTCTAAATCTGACTCACGAATCAATCTGTAAAATTCTAACGGACTGGAGCCTGTTGCCAAACCTAATACCTTGGCACCTCCGTTCAATTTTTCTCTCAAAATGTCTAATGCTACAGTTGCTCCTTCAACTTGATTGTTTACTACATGAATTTTCATAACACACCTCTTTGGTCTATACCATTTATTGTTTTTCTTTATTATATGGTATAGACCAATTTTTGTCAAGAATTTATACCTATAGAGTATTACATCAGCACGAATAATTTTAATTCTCTTCCCATCCATCAAGACTTAAGTGTCTAACTATGATATAATACATTTATGACAGATGTGCTTTTTTACTTATTTTTTATTGGTATTCTGTTCTGCCTTACTGGCTATTTTATTTCTAAATCAAAGGTCCTAAAGTTTATTTTCTACCTGATTGGTAGTCTATTGGTGGCTTTGCCATTTGCCCTATTGATTTATTTTACCTATATTTTGTTTTAGTCTAAGGAGTGAATATGAATACTGCAGATTTTGATTTTGATTTACCCGAAGAGCTTATCGCTCAAGTTCCCCTTGAAAAGCGCGACAGCTCTAAACTATTGATCCTCGACCGCGAAAAACAGAGCATGGTTGACAGTCACTTTGACCATATCATCGACCAGTTGAATCCTGGTGATGCCCTGGTCATGAACAATACACGTGTTCTGCCTGCCCGTCTCTATGGCTACAAGCCTGAAACTATGGGACATGTTGAGCTTTTGCTTTTGAAAAATACCCAAGGTAATCAGTGGGAAGTTCTTGCCAAACCAGCAAAACGTCTGAAGGTCGGTACCACAGTCGCTTTTGGTGACGGACGATTAACTGCTACTATCGTAGAAGAATTAGAACACGGTGGAAGAATTGTTGAATTCTCCTATGAAGGTATCTTCCTTGAAGTCTTGGAAAGTCTAGGCGAAATGCCACTTCCACCTTACATTCATGAAAAATTGGAAGATCGTGAGCGCTATCAGACAGTCTATGCCAAGGAAAACGGTTCTGCCGCAGCCCCAACTGCTGGACTACATTTCACCCAAGAGTTACTCGAAAAAATCGAAGCTAAAGGAGTGAAGCTAGTCTATTTGACTCTTCACGTTGGGCTTGGGACCTTCCGACCAGTCTCTGTTGATAACGTTGATGAGCATGAAATGCACTCGGAATTCTATAACCTATCAGCTGAAGCTGCTCAAACCCTCAATCAGGTCAAAGATAGCGGTGGTCGTATCATCGCAGTCGGCACGACATCCATCCGCACCCTCGAAACCATCGGTAATAAATTTGATGGCCGTTTGGAAGCTGATTCTGGTTGGACAAATATCTTCATCAAACCTGGCTACACCTTCCGAATCGTTGATGCCTTCTCAACCAATTTCCACCTACCAAAATCTACTTTGGTTATGCTAGTTTCTGCCTTTGCAGGTAGAGAATTTACCTTAGATGCCTATAAACATGCTGTTGAAGAACGCTACCGCTTCTTTAGTTTTGGGGATGCAATGTTTATTCAATAGGCTGTTATCACCAATTTATTCTGAGTTCAGATTTTATTTTCCTTACATCTCAAGGAGGGCCCTATGAACAAGATTGAAAGCCGCCATCAGCTGATCCTGTCTCTAATCATGGAGAAGAAAATACATACCCAGCAGGAATTGCAAGAATTACTAGAGGTCAACGGAGTCTCCGTCACCCAATCTACCCTCTCCCGTGACATCAAGATGCTCAATCTTGTCAAAGTCAACGAAGATGATTCTTCTCACTATGTCATCAACCCCATTGCTCCTACTCGCTGGGAAAAACGACTGCGACTCTATATGGAAGATGCTTTGGTCATGCTAAAACCTATCCAACATCAAGTGGTGCTCAAGACCCTACCTGGATTGGCCAACTCATTCGGTTCTATTTTGGATGCCATGGAGATTCCTCAAATTGTAGCGACCGTCTGCGGTGACGATGTCTGTCTCATCATTTGTGAAGATGTCGAGGGGGCACAAGCTTGCTTCGAGCACTTGAAACAGTTTACTCCACCATTTTTCTTTAGTAAATTATAAAAATTTGTGTTCACAAACAACATACTTAATTTTAAAGATAATTTTTCAAATAAATATCAATAACTTCCCTTTATACTCATAAACGAAAATCTCCCGTAATAAGATTTATTACGGGAGATTTTTAGTAGTTGATAAAAATTATCCTGTTATTCATAGTCTTCTAGTTTACTTTTTGTACAAGGCAATGAGCTACATGCTATACTTGGGTACGGCAAAGCGAGTGAAAGAAAAACTAAATGACTATATCATTACAATTAGAAAGCCCTGAACATTCACTCAAATGGCTAAGTTACTCCTCTTTCCTCCGACGACTAGCTGCTGCTAGGCCGATAAGTCCAAGAAGAGTGAATCCAAGACCATCTACTGCGCCTGTATTTGGCAATTCTTTCTTCTGAGAGGCTACTTGCTTGGAATTTGACTGCTCACTGCTTAGTTTTGATACAAGGGATAAAGGTGTGACAGAGGGACCATAGTTTGGTGTCAGGTATCCCTTAAAGGCGGGACGTGCTTCTGCTTGGACACTTTTTCCCTTAGCGGTAATCAAAGGTAGCTGCCCTACTGGTAAGGGCTCCGCTTTGACGCTGTCTCCTTTTGCTGTCACTAGTGGTGGCAGAGGAACTAACGCTTCACGCGCAGCTTTTACCTCTGCTAAATAACCATCTACAAATGCCTGGTTATTTTTACTGAGTTTCCAGTCAATCTTGTCCAAAACCTCTTTTAAGTTTGCTACGCTCTCTGGACTATAATCACTCAAATCAGCAGGAAGCTTACCAATTTCTTCGTGCAAATCAACATAATCAGCTAAAAAGTAAGTTGGATTCGCCATTACAAACTCGTACATGAGGCGATGAACAGAATCATAACTATATTCTTTACTTGGATCATCTGCCCAGACAGCAACCATACTACCGATTACCGGTATCTCTGAGTTTTCATTTTTGTGAACAACTTCCAGTGGTGTTGATTCAATTCCACGCAGACCTTGATCAAGATTATACCATCCCCAACCTTCTGCTTCACGTCCAATAACATAGTACCAAGCATCATTGGTATTTAAAATCTTATGGCCTTTGTCAGCAAGAAACTTAGATGAGGCAACGTCATATCCTCCCCAGCCACCAGTCCAGAAAGAAGCAATAATGTCCTTGTCAAAAGTACCTGAACTAGTATCGTGGTTATAATAGATACCGTCATTGAAAGCCATTGGCTCTAAACCATGCTTCTTGACGATAGCCGCTAACTCATTGGCATATTGAATAAATTTGCCATAGTCTCCCTGAGATTGAAGGATGCGCCAGCCTGACGCATTTGTAGCATCATTTGCATATTCGTCCAGACCGATATTGAAAATTTTGGCCTTATCTGAAAAATATCCAGCATATTTATCAATTAATGCTTTGGTAAAAGCAATCGCTTCTTTGTTATTTAAGTCAACTGTTCGCGCAGAAGTTTTACCGTTGTAAGTAAATTTAGGAGATGGGATACCAAGCTCTTCCATGGCTTCTAAAATAGCATCCATGTGTCCCGGGCTATTTACGGCTGGAATCAAACGAACATTGCTTGCCTTAGCATAAGCAATCAGTTCGTCCATCTCTGCCTGGGTAAGATGATTTCCATTTGGATCATTGTAATAATGATTATTTCCATTGATAAGGGCCTGCTTTACCGCATCGCTGGTATAGGTCTTATCACCAACCGTCAATTCCATATTGTCCAATAGGAATCGCATACCATCATTACCCACCAATAAATGCAAATCTGTATAACCATAATAAGAAGCCAAATCAACAATCTCTTTTAATTGGTCAACTGAGAAATATTTACGGCCAGCATCTAGAGAGAAAACTTTGGATAAACTTAATTTACGTTCGTCAACAATTGGTTTTTCTGGCTCTGCACTAGGGTCTGAAGCTACAAAGGTAACTTTTGCCAGTTGAACATCACTAGCAACCACTGCTTTTTCAGCTCCGCTTTCCAATTTATAGGATATACCTGATAATTCTGGAAAGACAATCTTGATATACTTGGTTCCTCTTCGGATGTCTCTAATATCAAATGTCGTACGTGCATAGGCTGGTGTCGCCTCTACAAAATTATCAACTACACTTGTTGTTTCCTTATTCCAAGTTTTCCCATCAACCGATGAATAGACGGTAAAATCAATTGCCCCTTCAGCTGCTCCAACCAAGTGTTTACGAATAGATTTTCCTTCCTTGGCCCATGCCTTATCATTGTATACTGCATAATCTTCCAAGGTTTTATAATAGGTTGTAAGATGGAGTGCTTTTGGATCATTCACCTTATAAATGAGTGCATTTTCACCTTGACCATCTGCATATAGACGACTTGTTTCGTAACGTGGTTGCCCTCCATAATAAAAGTTATTTTTATTTTCATGCGCAGCCTGACCGTGTGAAACTGATACTAATTGACCACGTTTCTCACTTGGTTTAATTGTATAGTCACTAGCAGTTGCATCGTCTAGATTATCAAAGTAAACCTTGTCTTGTCCTGCTTTTTGGTAAACGCGTACCCAGTCAATCAGGTATTCACTATCTTGCTTGGTCATATTTTTGCTGTAGTCAACGTCACCAACCCAGCCATCACCAACTTGGGTTTCCAGTATTGGGAACATAGGGCGGGTGTGCATACCATCCCTATCCTTACCACGCATGGTTTGGAAAACAAATTTTCCATCAATATACCATTTGATGACATCTGGAGTCCACTCTACTTCATAGACGTGGAATTCCTGACTCCAGGCTTCATAATTCTTAATCGGTACACCGTGAGATTCCTTATTTTTAGCTAGAATACCAAAATGATTGGTTGTCCATGCCTCCCACGGATTTTGCCCTAGATATTCCAAAACATCAATCTCATCGTGACCAGTCTCATCCTGTGCCAACATCCAAATAGCCGGCCAGATTCCCTTAGAGTCATTTACCTTGGCGCGGACAGCCATCCGACCAAATTGGAAAGAATATTTATCCTTAGATTCTAGACGGCCAGATGACCAGGTTACTTTTTCTGGCAATTTCGTATCATTATAGCGGTCCAAACCAACTGCTTTTATCAGCTCATCTGTCGTATTATGATTGGTAGTGCGAATAGATAAATAGCTCTTGTCTCCTTCTTTTTTAATAGAAACAGCTTTCCGATTGTAGATAGCTGCGTGGTTCCACATGCCATCAATAATCTGCCACTTGCTTTCGTCAATCTTATCTCCGTCAAATTCATCAGACCAGACTAAGGTATCGTAATCAGATTTTGGCGGAAGGTATTCAGGTGCGGCTTCATCATATGATTTTCCATGTCCCATAATTTGGATTTCTGAATAACGGAGTGCTTCTTCGTCAGCAGATGCCCCTGTAAATCGAACGTATCTTGCTTTAGAGCCTTTCGGAACCGCAATCGTCAAAATCTCTCCTTCATTCACAGAAAGATTGCTTGCTTGATAAACTGTTTTATAGGTGTTCCATGCATTGTAATCATCATCTAAATCTACACGAAAATGAGAATAGGTACCTGGAGCTAATTGAACCTTGATTTCCTCGATAGTGTAGACATTTTTAAATTCATACTGGAGATAGGCTCCCATGCCTTTTGATTCCTGAGTAGTATAATTCTCATCAAATTTGCCATCATTAATGGCTTCTGGATTGGTGGGAGCTTTTCCATAAAAATATGGCTTCTTCAATTCGGCAAGATTGACTAGCTCGGTCTGTGGATTTTCGTTTGCGCTTTCGTCTGTTTCAACCTGCGCCAAGACTTCTATCTCGTTGAAGAGAACGCCATTACTATATCCCTTCCAGGAACTGTTTGTATTTTGGATATAATGCCCCCGTCCCCAAATACGCATATAACGTGCATCAAACGGTGACAGGAGTTGAATAACTTGTGGTTTCCCCTTGTTTGTTACTGTCTCTTCTACATCTGCCTGTTCGAAGATGACCCTCGTAGTTTCAGGAGAAAAGTCTGCGCTGGTGGACAACTCGACCTTAACATCTTTAAATGTAGAGATTGCATTTTCATAGGTATTACGGTAAATATTTACAGTATGGACAGGAACTTCCTTTTCAAAGTCATACTGAACATAGACATGATCCCACTGAGAATAGCCATTATCAGCACCTCCCGTTTCTTCACCTGCAATAATTTTTGTATTGTTGCTGGCATCATCTGAACTACCATAAGACACACCATCCGTTGCTTTCTCTGGATTTTTTATGGCAACCGAAGGAATGGTCGTCAATTCTGAAGCCATCAAGTGCTGACTGTTGGTAGTCGGCTCTTTTCCTTCTATCACATTTTTCTCAACTACCTTTGGTTCCTCCTGTTTTTCTTCTGGAGTTGAAGGTTCTGTTTCAGTTGATGGAGTAGCTTCTACAAGCGGTTTTGCTTCAATAGTAGGGGGAACATCATTGTTGATTGCTACTGGTTCTCCCTGAGATACCTCCTCTGCTGCTGCAGTCTGCCCTGCCCATACCAAAAAACTGGTACAGATAAGAAGCTGACCAAGGATGACTTTTTTCGTAAACTTACTTGTTTCTTTTTTCATTATTTCCTCCTATAAAATCTGCAAGTTTATCCTACCTATAGCCAAAATAAAGCAGTTTGTAAACCTATTTAGTCTCGTATAAGACTCAAAATTCAGTTTACTGGTTGATGTGCGATCGCATTTCTGTCACAAATATAACATGTAAGCGTTTTATTGTAGAATAGTCTAACTTGACTTATTCTATATGCAGATGGGGTCTATTTCTAAAACAGCATATAATAAGTCACACTTTCATATATTTTTGTCCACTTCTTGTAAACAGTGACACATTTCTATCTCATCTTTCAATGTCATTCTTCATAAGAAAAGCTCTTAGATATTTCACTAAGAGCTTTTAAACTGTAATTTACTATTCAATACTGATAATGGCTATTCCGCAGCTAGGCGATAGACTGCCTCAGCATAAATATCCATTGTTTTATATAAGTCTTCTAATGGCATGCGTTCATTTTCCTGGTGCTCTGTTTGTTCTGTATCTGGGAAACATGCACCAAAGGCCACACAGTTTGGCATAGTACGAGCAAAGGTAGCCCCACCTGACGAGATTGGCTCGCTTGTTAAATCTCCTGTCTTATCTTGATAAACAGACATGAGCGTAGATACCAGCTGGCTGTCTAATGGCACATACAAGGAAGCAAGGTAGTCGTACTCTTCATAGGTCAAGCCACATAATTGCGCTTTGGCTTGTAAAGTAGAAACTAGGGCTTCTTTATCCGCAGTGACAGGAATACGAATGTCCAAGCGAATTTCTGATTTTTTTGCGCTAATGGTTAGACCTGCAATATTGAAACTGAGTGTCCCTGATGGTTCATCGGTCACATCACCAAAAAGCTTAAATCCTGTGGCATCTTCACCAACTGCATTGACGATAAAGTCCAAGGCTGGATGATTTTCGAAATGTTCCAAAGCCTTTGCCAAACGAACGATGGCATTGACCCCCTCAGCAGCATCCTTGGCGTGCCGCGAAATACCAAGAACCGTTACTTGATCATCTTTGGTTTCATAATCAAAGCCTAATTGATCTAATTCCGCAATAACTCCTGCTAATAAATGACCAGAATAGCTTGCCTTGGCAGGTACTACGTTATAGGCAGTTCCCGCTTCGATACTCAGACAAGGGTGACCTGGACCATGCAATTTGGCCTGTAGTAATCCTTTTTCAGCATACGTCAAAGGGAAGGAAGAATCTGGTGCAAAGCCCATAGTTGCCACTTCTTCCAACTGATTGTAGCGGTTCATACACCGCCATAAGGTCTCTTCATCTGTTCCAAAAATGAAACGAATCCGTTTGTTAAAGTGGACTCCCGCATCAAGAAGTGCTTTTACTGCAAATAAGGCCGCCATTGAAGGACCTTTATCATCCTGAACCCCGCGTCCAATAATATAATCTCCCTCTACCACAGCCTCAAAAGGCGGCGTCTGCCATTGACTAAGATCACCAGCAGGTACCACATCTAAGTGGCAAAGGATTGCTAATAATTCTTCGCCTTGCCCAATTTCAGCATAGCCATAATAGCCAGCAGGGTCTAAATAAGTTTTAAAACCCATCTTTTCCGTCAAAGCCAACGTGTGCTCCAGAACATCCTGAATCGCTTGACCAAATGGCGTATCTGCCTGATGTTCTTGCAAAACAGAAGGAAAAGCAACCAGTTCTTGGATGGCTTGAATACATGCCTCCTGATGCGATGACTGAATAAAACTTGTTCTCATTGTGTCCCCTTTCAACATAATAAGATATGATATATTTTCTAGCACTATTCTATCATAAAAGGAAAAACTGAGCCAAATTTTATCTGTATTCGTGATAAAATCTGACCCAGAATTTCGATTAGAAGAATGTCGCAATGACCAAAATAGCTATGGAGGCAATCATGATGCCTACGATTAACTTACCTACAAATTTATACCAAGTACCAATTTCAACACGACCAAGTGCCAAGGCTCCCATTACAATACCTGATGTTGGAGCTACCAAGTTCAAGAGACCTGATGCAGCTTGGAAAGCTGTGATAACCAAGCTCGCTGGTACATTTACAAACTCACCAAGAGGTGCCATGATACCCATAGAAGCCCCTGCAAGACCTGATGAAGATGGAATCAAGAAGGACATTGGTAGGTAGAAGAGATAGGTCAAAATGATGAATACTTGTGAAGACAAACCTTGCAATCCTTCTTCACCCATGTGGAGAATAGTGGCAGTAATCATACCATCGTTCATGATGACTTGAATACCACGCGCGATAGCACAAATCAAAGCTACGCTGAAAATATCAGCCGCACCGAACATGAAGGATTTTACCAAACGTTCTTCACTCATACCATAAACTAAACCAACTACAATCCCTGCGATACCAAAGAGCATTGCTCCTTCTGGGAAGTACCAAGTACCAAGAGCAGCTGTTGAAGAACCAATCACTTGACCGATGAATGGAAGACCAATCAACCAATCATTAAATTGTGTAAAGATAGTCACACCCAAATCTTCCCATGGAATAAAGCTACAAATCATGAGAACAAATGTTAGTACAAATACCCAGAGAACACGTTTTTGAGCTGGTGATAATTCTGCATTCACTTCTTGAGTTGCTGCGACATTAAAGTGTTGCATATCTGCTTCACGCTGTTTGTAAACCAAGGACTTAGTCGGATCGTTTTTCACTTTCTCAGCATAGTTGGCTACAAAGAGAACCCCCATCGCGAGAATGACAACGAAGAAGACCAAGCGCCAAATCATACCATCCGCAACACTTACACCTGCTGCATCAGAGGCTACAACCGTTGCAAATGGGTTTACAGTAGAAGCCAAACAGCCGATTTGAGAACCTAGCAAGATGATAGCTACACCGGTAATACTGTCAAAACCAACCGCCATCATAACAGGAACAAGGAGCGGGAAGAAAGCCATTGTTTCTTCACCCATACCATAGGTTGAGCCTCCCAAGGCAAACAAAGGCATGAGGATGTAAATCAACATTTTTTCACGACCTTTGAAGCGTTTTACAATAGAAGCAATCCCTACATCAAGTGCACCTGTTTCGTTAACTACACCAAGAAAGGCGCCAACCATGATGATGAAGAATGCTACGTTAATCGCTGCTTCAGTCGCACCATGACCAAGCATGGCACGAACTGGAGCCATAAAAACATCGTAAATCCCTTGTGGATTTTGAGCAACCTTCTCATAGGTACCAGCCACCAAACGTCCGGCTTCATCAACCTGATACTGACCAGCTGGAATAATCCATGTCATCACTGCCATAAAGGCAATAATGAGCATCAATATTGTATAAGACGAAGGCAATTTAAAGCCTTTTTTCACTTTTTCGCTCATCGCAAAAACCTCCTATAATATTTTAAAAGTTTATCCCCTATTTAAGGGAAATTGTATCCGTAATAACCGTATCAAATACCCACCTATCTTCAAGAGATGTCTATCTCCTTCAGTCTATTATCTGAAATCATTGCTTATAGATAGATACTTGATAGGAAATGGATGAGAGGGGAGGAAGCTTAGAAGCCCAGACCTTCATGTTTCGATTAAAGGGAACCCTTGTAGGACTATCAATACTTCCACTCCCCTAACTCCATCAATAAATAACCCGTCTAGTTTAAAAACTATATTTGCATGCAGAGTACATCAATAAATAGAAGCCTCAACGATACATACAGCTACTTAGCCTTTGACAATGATCGTGCCGCTATCGGATTCAATCAAAGCGCCTAAGTTTTCTAATGAGGTAATGACTGCTTTTGATTGCGGCTTATTGTTTACAAAAGCAATAGCTGCTTCAACTTTCGGTAGCATGGAACCTGGTGCGAATTGATTTTGTTTGATATATTCTTCCAATTCAGCTACGGTAACTGTTTCTAATTTTTCTTGGTCTGGTTTGTTGTAGTTAACAAAGACATAGTCCACACCTGTCAAGACGATAAACAAGTCTGCATCAACCAATTCTGCCAAACATTGAGAAGCAAAGTCCTTATCAATAACTGCTTCCACACCGGTCAGGGTGCCATCTGCTTCTTGGACAACTGGAATACCTCCGCCTCCAGCAGCTACGACTACCTCACCTGCATTGAGAAGGGTACGAATGGTACCAATTTCTTTGATTCCTACAGGTTTTGGCGAAGCAACGACTTTGCGCCAGCCACGACCGGCATCTTCTTTGAAGGTTGCACCAGTCTTTTCTGCTTCTGCTTTCGCTTCTTCTTCTGTATAGAATGGTCCAATCGGCTTGGTCAAATTTTCGAAGGCGGGATCATTCTTATCCACGATAACCTGGGTCACAACAGATGCTACATCTTTTTCAATGCCTTCCTTGAGCAATTCATTTTCCAAGGCATTTTGCAACCAGAAACCAATCGAACCTTCTGTCATGGCTACCAAACTGTCTAGTGGAAAAGCTGGGTTCTTTTCCGAATCAGCAGCAAGGTTTTGAAGAAGTAAGTTTCCAACCTGAGGACCATTACCATGCGTGATAATAAGGTCATCCCCATTTTTTATCAATTTTACAAGGTGCTTGGCTGTTTGTACCAAGGCCTCTTTTTGTGCTTTAGCCGATGGATCGGACGATAAAATGGCATTGCCACCCAAGGCTACTACAATTTTACGATTTGTCATATCTCTTGCTTTTTCCTCACTTTCGCGAAATAGTAATCGCTTACATATCTATCCTCAAAATATGGGGGCTGGGTGCCAGCCCCCGGAGGTTGCGATGCGTTATTAGATAGTTAACTATTACACACGTGGAACAAATGGATCCCCTAAAGTAGCCGCCATCACTGCTTTAATAGTGTGCATACGGTTTTCAGCTTGGTCGAAGTGACGAGCATATTTGCTACGGAATACTTCGTCTGTTACTTCCATTTCTTCTACGCCGAATTTTTCAGCGACATCTTTACCATAAACAGTGTTTGTATCATGGAAGGCAGGCAAGCAGTGCAAGAAGATGAGATTTTCATTTTCTGCTTTTTTCACCAATTCCATATTCACTTGGTATGGTTTCAAGAGGGCAACGCGTTCAGCAAATTTATCTTCTTCACCCATTGATACCCAAACGTCTGTATAGAGAACATCTGCGCCTTTGACTGCTTCGTCAGCATTATCAGTAATGAGAACACGTGCTCCACTTTCTTTCGCAAAACCTTCAGCCAAGGCAACTACTTCTTCTTCTGGGAAGAGTTCTTTTGGAGAGAAGATATGGACATTGACACCAAGGATAGCACCTGTCACCAAGAGAGAGTTGGCAACGTTGTTACGGCCATCACCACAGTAAACCAGAGTCAAGCCTTCCAACTTGCCAAAGTTTTCTTTGACAGTCAAGTAGTCAGCCAACATTTGAGTTGGGTGCCATGCATCTGTCAATCCATTCCATACTGGCACACCAGAGAATTCTGCCAATTCTTCCACCATTTTTTGACTGAAACCACGGAATTCAATACCGTCGAACATGCGTCCCAAAACTTTAGCAGTATCTTCTGTAGATTCTTTCTTACCAAGTTGGATGTCATTTGCACCAAGATACTCTGGATGGGCACCAAGGTCAATAGATGCTACTGTGAAGGCAGCACGAGTACGTGTTGATGTTTTTTCAAACAAGAGAGCAATATTTTTACCTTCCAAATAACGGTGTGGAATATTGCGTTTTTTCAAATCTTTCAAATGAGCTGAGAAATCAATCAACCATTCCAATTCTGCGCGTGTGAAATCTTTCTCTGCAAGGAAATGTCTACCTTTAAATACGTTTGTCATTGTCTCTTCTCCTAATGTTTAAATAAATTTTGTCAATGTCTGGCACCATTCTCCATCTTCTTGATAAACTTCAGAAGTTGCTTGGTAGCCAACTGACTCATAAAAAGTCTTTGCAGTTAACTCCGAATGTATATTCAACTGATGAAAGCCTGCTTCACGTGCATAAGCTTCCAAAGAGCTGATAATCATTTTTCCATAGCCTTTTCCACGAAAATTCGGTAGAGTGGCTATTCGGGTTAGACGAGCTTGACCAGGACCGACAGGAAGAAAACGTCCCGTCGAAACAGGCTCTTCACCAATAAAGAGATTGGCGTAAACTCTTCCTTCCGTATCATTCTGGTCAAATTCATCTTCCTTTGCAATACCACGCTCAAGGACAAATACCTTATAGCGGACATAGATAGAGGCTGCGCGTTGCCATTCTTCCGAACCGATTGTTGTTCGTTCTATACTTGGCATTAGATGTCTTCCCGTTCAAACGGCATTGACATACAACGAGGTCCACCACGACCGCGAACCAATTCGCTTCCACCAATCTTAATCAAACGAAGCCCTTTGGACTCGAGGATTGCATTGGTAATCGTATTGCGTTTGTAAACAACTACCACACCTGGTGCAATGGTCAATGTATTTGAACCATCATTCCATTGCTCACGACCAGCAGCAACCATATCACCGCCACCACAACGGATCAATTCTACTTTTTCAAGACCAAGGTTCGCAGCCAAAAGTTCTGCCAAGTCACCATGTTCTTCTTCAATATGAAGCGTTTCATTTTCATAGGTTACAGAGAAGACACGAAGGTCACCTTCAATTTCTGGGTGGATAGTAAACTTATCATAGTCAACCATGGTAAATACCGTATCCAAATGCATGAATTTACGGTTGTTAGCAAATTCGAATGCCAATACTTTCTTGAAGCCAACATGCTGTTCAAAGATATTTACCAATAGTTTTTCAATTGATGCAGCATCGGTACGTTGTGAAATACCTACTGCCAAAACATCTTTTGAAAGAACCAATTCGTCCCCACCCTCGATACGAGTAGTTTCTTCACGATTGTAAACCAATGGAACTTTTCCACCATATTCTGGGTGATGAGTGAAGATATATTTACCATACAAGGTTTCACGGTTACGTGTTTCTGAATACATGTGGTTAAGAGAAACAGCATTACCAATCGTAGCAAATGGATCCCGTGTGAAGTAAAGGTTTGGCATTGGGTCTATTGCAAATGGGTAAGAGGATTCAACCAAATCTGTCAAACCTTTTTCTTCAGAAGGGATTTCTGGCAATTCTGCCTTTTGAACACCGGCCATCGTTTTCTCAACCAGTTCTTGATTATCTTCAATAGACATCAACAGCTTACGAATTGCCTTTTTAGTTGCCCGACCACGAATGTTAGCTTCTTCAAGATATTCATCGATAAACTGTTCACGAATTTCAGGTGTAACAAGTGACTCAGCAGCCAATTTTTCCAAGTAGAGCACTTCTACACCTTCATCACGAAGAGCTTGAGCAAAAGCATCATGCTCTTTCTGTGCATCTTCTAAGAACGGAATATCATCGAAGAGTAGGCGTTCTAGATAGTCAGGCATGAGGTTTTCAATTTCCTTACCTGGTCTGTGTAACATAACTTTTTTCAGCTTACCAATTTCTGAAAAGACATGAATTGGATGGTTTGACATGATCTGTCCTCCTTGTAGATTTATACATGATGGGAAACGAGGAGGACCGTACGCTTTCCTGCCTCTCATTTCCTCTTTACATCCATAGTTTAACAGAGCAAAAAAACAAAAACTTGAAAACGCTCACATTCATTTTGAGAAATTCTTCACATTTTTAACCTTATTTATAAATAATTATCGATTATATCGCCTATATTCTGCATAATTCTTTCCGTTATATCATTATATGAATTTTTATTTTTTTATAAAAAAACAGAAACTTCAATGAGTTTCTGTCAAATTTTCTAAGAAATAATCAATATCTAAATAAGTTAACTGTTTATGACTATAAGCAATTTTACCATCCTGTTTCAGTTGCTTCAAAACATGGCTAACTGTTTCCCGTGTCGTAGCTGCTAAACGCGAAATCTCTTGAATATGAATTTCAAATGGCAAGGTAGCAAACTGATCGCGCTGGCACATATCCCAATAAAGAAGAGCCAAGGCTTGAACGACTCGATCTGATGCCTTGGAACGCATCGCATTTCGCAAGCGCAATTCTTGAAAACGAAGCACTTTGGATAATTTTTGACAGATATAAGCCATTTGACTCGGATTTATCTTCGACAAGGTTTCAAACAAGACCATCGGTACAATAAAATACTCTAGGTCCGTTATGGCAATGGCGGTATAATGATAAGGTTTGTCCTGAAACATATCTCCAAAAGGGAAGGCACCGCCCTGCCGAATATAGTCCAAATACGTAAAACTATCCGTCTCATCATATTGCTCAATCCGAGCATAGCCCTTATACAATACAAATAGATAATCTCTAGGATCCTCTGCGTAAAAAAAGATTTGCCCCTTAGGAATCTTTCGAAAACGAATATGCTTAGCTAATTGATCAAAGCTATCACGTGTCAAACGTTCAAAAGTTGGATGTGCCCTTAGATAATCATATTGTTCGTTGCTTATCATCAAAACTCCTTTCTAGCTAAAGTATCCTTCTATCTATTTTAACATATATTAACGTTCTATGCTAATCATTACTGAAAAATTCATAAAACAGGATCATTCCAGTGAAGAAGATTGCTATCACAGCATACAAAAAACCGGTCCTCTCGAACCAGTCTTAGTATCGTCGAATGGATTAACTTTCAGACAAGGAACTGAGGTGCAAGCAATACTAGAGTACGGCAAGCCGAGAGTGACGAGGTATCAAAGTTAATTCAAATGACTGTAACATTCTATGTATACCTATCTAGTCAGTCAATTCATCCGCAATCTTATTGATTTTCCGCAAACGATGGTTGACACCACTTTTAGTGATTGGTACCGTTAGACTATCCGCCAATTGCTGAATGGAATAGTCTGGATGTTGAATTCGCAACTGGGCAATCTCCTGCAAGTCACCTGACAACTGATCTAGACCGATAGTATCCATAATTTTGATAATATTATTAATTGTTTTCATACTAGCATTGACCGTCTTTGCAATATTAGCAGCTTCCGCATTGGTAGCTCGATTTAGATCATTTCGAGCCTCACGAAGCAATTTAACATTCTCAAATTCTGTCTTTGCCTCTTCTGCTCCAATCACCAAAAGAAAATCCATAATGTCCTCTGCACGTTGCAGATAGGTAATAGTTCCCTTACTTCGCTCAATGACTTTGGCATCCAAAAGAAATTTCTGCATCAGATTGGCCAGGTCATTGGCATGGTCACTATAGACAGAAGCTATTTCAAGCTGGTATTTCCCTTTTTCAGGATCTTTAACAGAGCCTGCCGCTAAAAATGCTCCACGAAGATAGGCTTGACTCCACGAATCATTTTCCAAAACCAAGGGAGAAATCCCCGTCTCTAATCCAAAGAAGCTATCAGCCAAATACAAATCATTCAATATCTCATTCACGCCGTCTTCTATCAAAACTGCATACACACGATTCTTTTTGAGATTAGGTTTTTGATGATGGCGAATCTCAGCCTTAATCTGGTAGAAATGAAGTAACAGTTCATAAATGTGACGGGCAATCTTTGCATTTTCCGTGCTGATAGAAAGAGTCAAACCTGATGAAGCTAAGCCCAAACTACCTGATAATTTGATAATAGCAGATAGCTCGCTCTTATTTTGGCTAGACTGAAGCAGCAATTCTTCCTTTACTTGTACTGTAAAACTCATGACCGCACCTGCAAAATCTTGAGCAACTCTTCTACCACCAAGTCACCATCATGGAAAGCTCCGCCATTTTCCAAGCGAAGAAAATTCGAAGAAATCACACGATTAGCCTGTTTTTGCAAACCTGCAAAATCGTGTTTTACCTGTACCAAGTATTCATCAAACTGATTGCTATTCATATACTCTTGTGGAACTGGTTCAATATTGACCAAAACTGTATCAATGAATTGTTCAGCTAGGTGGGCATTGAGAACCGCCACATGGTCCGCATCTGAGAAAAACTCAGTCTCTCCCCGTTGGGTCATAATGTTGCACACATAGGTCACTTCAGCCTTTGTTTCTTTTAGGGCTTTGCCAATATCAGAAATCATCAGATTCGGCAAAATTGAGGTAAAAAGAGAACCCGGTCCAAGTACAATCATGTCACTTTCCATAATCGTTTCAACTACTTGGCGACTGGCTTTCGGTTCATCATCGTTATAAGAATTTGTCACATAGACATGATCAATCATCCCATTATGCTTGGAAATCTTGCTCTCACCTGCTACCTCGGTCCCATCTGTAAAAATAGCATGAAGGGTCAAGGCCTGTTCGCTAGATGGATAAATCCGCCCTGTCGTATGGAAAAAGCGCGTCAACAACCTCATCGCATTGTAGGTTGAACCCTGCATTTCTGAAATACCAGCAATGATGAGATTCCCTAGCGGATGACCAGCCAAGGGTCCATCTGAATCCGCAAAACGATACTGGAAAATTTGTTCATAAAGTTTGGGCATATCCGACATAGCCAATAGGACGTTACGCAAATCACCTGGAGGGGTCACCTGCAAAGCCTGACGGATTTCCCCCGAAGATCCTCCGTCATCAGCTACCGTCACGATAGCGGTAATCTCTACATCCTTATCCCGCAAACTCTTCAAAATGACTGGAATACCAGTCCCGCCCCCGATAACTGTAATTTTTGGTTTTCTCATGAGCGGTTGACCGTCTCCTTCCGTCTGTCCTTATCACGATGACTACGATTGACATTCCAATTTTTCTCTAAATCGTCTGCCAAACGTTTAGCAAAGGCTACGCTTCTATGCTGACCACCCGTACATCCAACGGCAATCGTTAGAACTGATTTTCCTTCCTTCTGATAACCAGGAAGAATCGGTTCTATCAAGCCGAGCAAATGACTATAAAACTCTTCTGATTCTTGATGCTCCATGACATAGTCAAAGACAGGAGCATCCAGACCAGTCAGATTTCGTAATTCTTTCTGATAATAAGGATTTGGCAAGAAACGCACATCAAAGACCAAGTCCGCATCCAGAGGTAGTCCATATTTGAAACCAAAGGACATGACTTCTATGCGAAACGACGGCTGATTATCTTGACTAGCAAACTGCTCCGAGATTGCCTTACGGAGATTGCGAGGTGTCAGCTCTGTCGTATCAATGACATTCTGGCTCATATTTTTCAAGGGAGCCAAAAGTTCACGTTCTAGCTGAATCCCGTCCAAAACACGACCATCAGCCGCCAAAGGATGGGAACGACGAGTTTCTTTATAGCGAGCAACCAATTCACTATCCGTCGCATCCAAGAATAGGACTTTAAAATCTAAATCCTCTGCCCCCTCAATCTCATCCAACACCTCTCGAATCTCCGAGAAGAAGGAGCGACTCCGCATATCCACCACCAAGGCAATCTTATTGTTGTCTTGACTATAGCGAATCAGTTCTAAAAATTTTGGCAAGAGGGTCGGCGGCATATTATCAATGGTAAAATAGCCCAAGTCCTCAAAAGACTGAATGGCTACTGTCTTACCAGCTCCCGACATCCCTGTCACAATAACTAAATGGAGTTTGTCCGACATGACATTCCCTCCTTTTCTCTTCTAATCAATAACTGCAATAACTTCAATCTCAACCTTAACATCACGTGGCAAGCGTGCAACTTCCACCGCTGAACGAGCTGGAAAATCTGCTGAGAAAGCTGTTTTATAAACTTCATTAAAGGCTACAAAATCATTCATATCTTTTAGGAAACAAGTCGTCTTCACCACATGGTCGAAGTCTGTTCCTGCTTCTGATAAAATTGCTGCAATATTTTTCAAGACCTGCTCCGTCTGTTCTTGAATAGTTTCTCCCACAATCTCACCCGTTTCAGGTGACAAGGGAACCTGACCAGAGGCAAAGAGGAAGTTTCCTACAACCTTTCCTTGAACGTATGGGCCAATAGCTGCTGGTGCCTTATCTGTATGAATGGTTTTCATCTGTAAATCTCCTTTATTCTTTCTATCGATATTATACCAAAAAACCGGCCTAATCGGCCAGTTTTCGTATTTTTACCTGAAATCTCCAAGTCAGGAAAATCGCTCGCAAGAGCAGGTCAATCAAAATCGACAGCCAGACGCCGGCAATTCCTAAACCGAACATCTGACCTAAGACGATAACACCTACGACGCGCAGCCCCCACATTCCTATCATTGTGGAGTAGAGTGGCGACTTGGTATCCCCCAAGCCCTGCAGAGCGCCAGCCATGATCAAAGAAACCGCAAGGCCTGGCTGGTTGAAAGCATCGATCCGTAAGGCTGTGACGACTTGACGGACTGCTTCTAGGTCTTTGGTAAATAGCAAAGCAAAACTTGGAGCTCCGACAAACAAGACGACTCCCAGCAGGGACATGATCGCTACTCCATAGGCAGAGCTGACAAATGCGACCCGTCTGACTGTGGAAATGTCACCCTTGCCCAAGGCTTGACCAATCAAAACGGCAGCAGCTGTCGCAAGACCATAGGCAGGCATATAGGTAAAACTCTCGATATTGCCTGCAATCATATGAGAAGCATAGACAGTCGTCCCCAGCCCCACAATCAAACTGAAATAGACCACCTGTCCCAACCGCATAACCAAGCGTTCGGCTGCTGCAGGTAAGGTCAAATCCACCATTTCCTTAGGACTTCCCAAGTGGAACAATTGTTTGAGATCAACTGCCAAGTCAGTCTGTTGCACCTTTCGGTAAAGCAAGACTGTACCAAGCAAGCGAGCTAAGACGGTTCCCAAGGCTGTCCCTACAATCCCCAACCCTGACCAAGAGCCAATACCAAAAATCAAGAAATAGTCCAAGACCACATTAAAACCATTGGTCAGTAAGCTCATTTTCATAGGGGATACTGTATCCCCATATGCCCGCAAGATTGTTCCCAAAATAGTCATCAGAGCTTGGAAAATCGTCAAACCACCAACCCAGTAAAAAAATGCCTGGGCGCCAGCCAAACTCTCCGCATCTGCTCCCATTAAGACCAGCATCTGCCGCCCGAAAACAAGGGATAGTAAACCAAATAGCAGACCTATACCTACTGAAAACACTAAGGCTTGACGGACATGAAAGGTAAGAGATTCCCTATCTCCTGCGCCAATAGACCGAGCAATCAAAGCTGTTGCCCCAACTCCCAAAGCCATATAGACCGCCAAATAGACATTCAAAATCGTATTGGCAAGGCCAACTGCCGTCACCGCTACCAGCCCCAGCTGTGCAATCAAGAGGGTATCCACAAAACCAACTAAGGTCTGAAAGATATTTTCCACCGTAGCAGGCAAGGCCAAACGAATAATTTCTTTTCCTAAACTTTCTTGCTTCATTTTCCTCTCCACGATTTTATTTAGAATAATTATAAATAAAAGAGAGTGAAAAAGCAAGAAAACAGACCACATGTGTAGTCTGTTTGTATATCTATTGATTTGCTTATGGATGCAAGCGGTGCAACATTCTCGGGAACGGAATGGCTTCACGGATGTGTTTTGTACCAGCGACGAAGGTTACCATACGCTCAATACCGATACCGAAACCACCGTGTGGTACTGAACCGTACTTACGTAGGTCAAGGTAGAATTCGTATTCTGACTTGTCCATGCCGAGCTCGTCCATTTTGGCTACCAAAGCATCGTAATCGTCCTCACGCATAGAACCACCGATGATTTCACCGTAGCCTTCTGGAGCCAAGAGGTCCGCACAAAGCACGCGCTCTGGATTGCCAGGAACTGGTTTCATGTAGAAGGCCTTGAAGCTTGCTGGATAGTTAACAACGAAAGTCGGTACACCAAAGTAGTTTGAAATCCAAGTTTCATGTGGCGAGCCGAAGTCGTCACCATGCTCGATGTGTTCGTAGTCTGTATCTTCATCAGCTTCATGTTCTTGCAGAAGGGTAATGGCATCATCATAAGCCACACGTTTGAATGGCTCTGCAATGTAGCGTTTGAGGGCATCCACATCACGCTCAAGAGTTTCCAAGGCTTGTGGAGCACGGTCGATAACACCTTGAATCAAGGCTTTGACATAAGCTTCTTGCAAGTCAAGTGACTCTTCATGGCTGAGGAATGAATACTCGGCATCCATCATCCAAAACTCAGTCAAGTGACGGCGAGTTTTTGATTTTTCCGCACGGAAAACAGGACCGAAGTCGAAAACACGACCAAGAGCCATAGCACCAGCTTCCAGGTAAAGCTGACCTGATTGACTGAGATAAGCTGGTTGACCAAAGTAGTCTGTTTCGAACAATTCTGTTGAATCTTCTGCCGCATTTCCAGACAAGATTGGGCTATCAAACTTGATAAAGCCATTCTTCTCAAAAAACTCATAAGTCGCATAGATGATGGCGTTACGGATTTGCTGGATAGCGACCTGTTTACGAGAACGTAACCAGAGATGACGGTTGTCCATGAGGAAGTCCGTACCGTGTTCTTTTGGTGTGATTGGGTAATCTTGTGACTCACCGATTACTTCAAGGTCTGTCACATCTAGCTCATAACCAAACTTAGAACGCTCGTCTTCCTTGACAATCCCTGTCACATAGACAGACGTTTCTTGACTGAGACGTTTTGCTACATCGAACTTCTCAGTACCAGCTTCTTCACCGAATTTTTCGATGAAGTTTGGCTTGAAAGCAACTGCTTGGAAGAAGGCTGTTCCGTCACGCAATTGCAGGAAGGCTAACTTGCCCTTGCCTGATTTGTTGGCAACCCAGGCACCAATGGTCACTTCTTGACCGACATAATCTTTTACTTGGTTGATGGTAATCAATTTTCTAGACATTATTTTTCCTCTTTTTATTTTTTCATAAATGTGTGTAGTCGAGCCACTGCTTCTTTGAGCGTGTCCATATCTGTCGCATAGCTGAGGCGGATATTCTCAGGAGCACCAAAACCAGCACCTGTCACCAAGGCTACTCCTACTTCTTCCAAGATAGCTGTGGTAAATTCGGTCACATCTGTGTAGCCCTTCATTTCCATAGCCTTTTTGACATTTGGGAAGAGATAGAAGGCCCCTTCTGGCTTGATAACCTCAAAACCTGGTACTTCTGCCAGCAAGGGATAAATGGTATTGAGTCGCTCTTCAAAGGCCTGACGCATGGTTTCTACCGTATCTTGCGGACCTGTAAAGGCTTCAATGGCCGCATATTGAGCAGCGGTTGTTAAGTTTGACGTCGTTTGTCCGACAATTTTGCTCATAGCCGCAATGATCTCAGGATTACCAACCGCAAAGCCAACCCGCCAACCTGTCATGGCATAGGCTTTTGCCACACCATTGACCACAATAGTCTGCTGACGAATGCTCTCTGAAATACTTGAAATCGGTGTAAAGGTATTTCCATTATAGACCAAACGACCATAAATATCGTCTGCCAAGATGAGAATATCGTGCTCCACAGCCCAGTTGCCAATAGCTTCCAATTCCTCACGACTGTAAATCATCCCTGTCGGATTGGACGGGCTGTTGAGCAAGAGCACTTTGGTCTTATCTGTCCGAGCTGCTTCCAGCTGGTCAACCGTTACCTTGAAATTGTGCTCTTCACTTGCAGTGACAAAGACAGGCACCCCTTCATTCATCTTAATCTGGTCAGCATAGGATACCCAGTAAGGTGTCGGAATAATCACCTCATCACTAGGATTGATGACCGCCGCAAAGAAAGCGTAGAGGACAAACTTGGCACCCGTGGCAAGAACAACTTGATTGCGTTCGATAGAGTAGCCATAGAAATTCTCAAAGTAGGTATTTACCGCATCCTTCAACTCAGGAAGACCTGAAGCCACCGTGTAAAAACTCGCCTTACCATTTTCGATAGACTTAATAGCAGCTTCTTGAATATTTTTCGGTGTGACGAAGTCTGGCTCACCCAAGGTCAGCTCTAAAATATCGCGTCCTTCCGCCTTCAGGGATTTTGCACGCGCACCTGCTGCCAGAGTTACACTTTCTTCCATCTCTAAGACTCGTCTTGATAACTTGCTCATAAGCCCTCCCGTTTGATAAAGTTCCCTGTTTCAAATTCAACTAAATAGTAGGCAGTGCCTGATTTGACTTCCCAAATCGGCTTCGCATCTCTGTAGCCAAGAACCGATTTTTCTATCTCTCCAGCACCATTCTCTGTAGCGACTGCCTGCGCTTCTTCCTTAGAAATACCATTCGCCATTGGATAAACATACACAGTATTTGTCTCTTCAGGAATGATAACCGCAATCATTTCCCCCTGACTCGTCTTTCCTTGCACGCTAAAGTATGTTTCTGTCCCGTTGTAGATAGAGACATCATCAACAACCTCCATATCCGTATAGTCTCGAGCTACAGAAATAGCGTGATTCTGCACATCAGAAAAAGGCTTAGCTGCAAGGTCCCAAATAACGAATATCGAAAAAGTCATGACACTTAGGAGTATAAAGGAACCAGCTATCAGCTGTCCCTTCTTCGTTGCCAATACTTCCAAAAGTTGAAAAATCTTTTTTTCCATAGTAGTCCTATTATACTACAAGTTAAAGCATATTTCCATTTTTTCCGTAATTGAATTGTGAATAAACTTTCATTCTCCTCCAGACAGAGAACAAATATAAGAACTGGGACCCACAGTTCAGCTCCTCTATGCTATATAACCTACTTTACCTATGAATATAGGATTTAACTTTTTTTGCTTGATAACCGAACTATTTATTGCTAAAATATTCTCATGAGAACTGTTGAACAATCTTTAAACGAGAACAAGCATGCACTTCACAGTCTAGTCGTCTTTCGCAGAGCAGCTAATACTATCACAAAATCAGAATTAGAAACAATCAAAAAATACGGACTGACAGTTTGTCAGTTTGGAGTGATGGAGGCACTCTACAACAAAGGAAATCTGCGGATTCAAGACTTAATTGATAAATTATTAAGTACTTCTGGCAACATGACTGTCGTTATAAAAAACATGATTCGAGATGGTTATATCTACAAGACTATCGATACAAATGACCGTCGTGCTTCCTTGATTGCTCTCACTCCACTTGGACGCGAAACCATTGAAAAAATCCTTCCAGAGCATTATGATCACGTTGGAGAGATTTTTTCTGTCCTTAGTTCAGAAGAACAAGACCAATTAGCCGAGATACTTAAAAAATTCAAGAACCAGCAGACCTAGGATTGCCAACAAAAGACAAATACGATATACTAAATTTATGTTTTTATGAAAAGGAGGCCATCATGCAAACGTATTGTTTTTAGTTGGTTCACTACGTGACGGTTCTTTTAACCATCAAATGGCAAAAAAAGCTGAAGCGTTCTTGGCTGATAAGGCTCAAGTATCTTACATTGATCTTGCAAAAATTCCCCTATTCAACCAAGACATCGAGACACCTATCCTTCCTGAAATTGCAGAGCTACGTGCACAAGTAGACGCTGCGGATGCTATCTGGATTTTCTCACCAGTATATAACTATGCAATCCCAGGCATCGTAAAAAATGCTCTCGATTGGCTCAGTCGTTCGCTCGATTTATCCAATCCAAAAGGACCATCTATCCTACAAGATAAAATCACAACTGTCTCTGCAGTCGCAAACAGTGGTCACGACGACCTATTCAAAGACTTCCAACACCTTCTTCCATTTATTCGCACTCAAATTGCTGGTGAATTTACAGGTTCAACTATCAATCCAGAAGCATGGGGAACAGGTGTATTGGAGTTATCTGACGAAATTCTAACAAAACTCGAACAACAAGCAGCTGACCTGTTGGCAGCAATCCAATAATAATCAAAAAAACCAGAATTTCTGGTTTTTTTGATTAACATTTAGAGAGCATTCCAACTTCTGCCAAGAATCAATTACTACTTTGATGACTTCTCAAAATCATTCCCCAACTTCATTTCTCACACATTGCAAGGCCGCACCGATAACCTGGTGCATATCGTAGTAACGATAATGACCCAGACGCCCGCCGAATATAACATTCTCTTGTTGTTCTGCCAATTTCTTATATGCTGTGTATAGATGATTATTGCGATCATTGTTGACTGGATAATACGGCTCATCACCTCGTTTCCAAGTCTTCGAATACTCACGGGTAATAATGGTTTTCGGTTGTGTACCAAATTCGAAATGTTTGTGTTCGATGATTCGAGTATATGGTGTCTCGCTATCTGTGTAGTTGACAACCGCATTCCCTTGGTAGTTTTCCATATCCAATACTTCTGTCTCAAATCGAAGGCTACGGTACTCCAATTCACCAAGTTGGTAATCAAAAAACTCGTCAATCATTCCTGTAAAGACAATCTTCGGATAGGTCGCTAAATAGTCTTCCTTATTGGCAAAGAAATCAACATTTGTCTCCACATCAATATTGTCATGGTCCAACATTTTTTCAACAATCTGCGTGTAACCACCAATGGGAATACCTTGAAATGTGTCGTTAAAATAGTTATTGTCGTAAGTCAAACGCACGGGCAAACGACGAATGATAAAGGCTGGCAACTCCGTACATGGTTTTTCCCATTGTTTCTCGGTGTATGACTTGATCAATTTTTCATAGATGTCTGTACCAACTAGTGAGATGGCTTGTTCTTCCAAGTTCTCAGGTGTTTTTCCTCCCAAAACAGCACGTTGCTCAGCAATCTTTGCCTCTGCCTCCGCAGGAGTAACCACACCCCAAAGCTTGTTAAAGGTATTCATGTTGAATGGAAGATTGTAAATCTCACCCTTGTAGTTAGCGACTGGTGTGTTTGTATAGCGGTTGAACTCCGCAAACTGATTCACATAATCCCAAATTTCTTTTTCGGAAGTATGAAAAATATGTGCACCATACTCATGAACTTGGATACCTTCTACTTCTTTAGTATAGATGTTACCTGCAATGTGGTCTCGTTTTTCGATAACCTTAACCATTTTCCCTTTTTTTGCTGCTTCATGAGCAAAGACCGCTCCGAACAGCCCTGCACCAACAACTAGATAATCGTATTTTTTCATATTGTTTTTACATTTAACCTTCTAGGGAAGTCATTTCTCCAAATCTTTTACTAGACTATCATTAATACCATAGTCTCATAACTAATAAAGAGTGAGTTGTGATAATCTCTTCCCTAAAACCTTTCACTTAAAACTTGCAATATCCAATATTATAACAGACAATACAACCTTCATCAAGTTTAGCAATAATAGAGAGAATCGTAGGCACTGTTCTAGAATGAAAGTAACCGGCCTTTAAAAAACGCATTTTGATCGCTTTGAACATAAAGAAAAAGAGGACGAATTTCGTCCTCTCTAGATGTTAGCTGACATTTACCCACTACAGTTGACAAAGAGCCCTTTTATCACTTACGAAAGATGTTTCTTAGTTACAAAAATAATTGAAACCAATATTCCATCACTGCTCTTGTTCTTTCATCGTTTTCAAAATAGATTATAAAGAATGAAAGGATATCATTTTCCTCTCTGCTAATAGTATAGTGGTAAAACAAGCAATAGTAAAACTACCTTTAGACTTGATTTTCATCTAATGTTTTTCCAAGATCAATGATAAACTGTTTCAAGTCATCCTTCACTTGTGGGTGCTTAAGGGCATAGTCAATAGACGTTTTCATAAATCCAAACTTATCTCCAACGTCATATCTCTTACCTTTAAATTCTCTAGCAAATACACGCTGAGTTTTGTTTAATGTATCGATAGCATCAGTCAACTGAATTTCATTGCCTGCACCTGGTTTTTGCGTTTCTAAAATGTCAAAAATTTCAGGAGTAAGTAGGTAACGTCCAATAATGGCTAGATCACTCGGTGCATCTTCCGGTGCTGGTTTTTCCACAAATGTATCAACACTATGAAGTCCATCTTCCACTTCTCCATGTGGCGCTATAACCCCGTAAGCAGAAACTTCTTCGTGTGGAACTGGCATCACTGCAATTGTTGATGCAGAAGTCTTTTCGTAATCATTCATCAATTGTTTCGTTAATGGAAGAGCATGCTCATCAGTGATATCCATCAAATCGTCACCAAGCATAACTACGAATGGCTCATTCCCTACAAAAGCCTTGGCTTGTAATACAGCATCTCCAAGCCCGCGTGGATGAGACTGGCGAATAAAATGCAAACGAATGCTTGTCGTTTCATCTACCAATTTTAGTAACTCATGTTTATTCTTTTCTTTTAAATTATATTCTAATTCAAAGTTTGAATCAAAATGATCTTCGATTGAACGTTTTGCCTTACCTGTAACAACTAAAATATCTTCAATGCCTGATTTCAAAGCTTCTTCCACAATAAATTGAATGGTTGGCTTATCTACAATAGGCAACATTTCCTTAGCCAAGGCTTTGGTCGCTGGCAAAAATCGAGTACCTAATCCTGCAGCAGGGATAACTGCTTTTCTAACTTTCTTCATAAAAAACTCCTTACAACTTATTAGAATTATTTTCATGCTTGAAAAAATCTTTGAATTTGAATAATAAACTATCTCGAATCTTTCTTACTCAGCTTATAGTTACGTCTCAGCTCTTTCAAACTCTTTTCAAATTCATTGTCACCTTCACGTATTGGACTAAACTTTATTATATGTTTTTTGTAAAACCACAACCACTTTTTATAAAAATTTCTATAGTCATGTGATGTTAAAATAGAAGTTGGACTATATAAAAAATTATTATCATCAAAAAAATTCCTTAGAGACTTAGTTATATCCATCAAAAATGGACCATAACCATACAATACTGGTAATGGTGCAATATAAAAATCCACAAATTTAACCTTTGCTTCCGAAATCTCATTTATTAAAAATTGGTGTAAATTCATTCTATATGTCTTATTTAAAATAAAAACTTCAATTTCACGATCAATAAATAATAAATTATGGGCCAATGATCCACTGCTCATTACAACAACATCCGCAGATCTTAATGCTTTAATTTGATCAGATAATGTCATAGTTTCAGGGTAAATCGGTGAATAGCCATTATTAAGAAATATTTTTTCAATCTTTGATTCACCAAATTCCTTATTCTTAGCTACTTGTAACTTAGATCGAGAACAGTATATTTTCCTGTTTTTTAACTCTGGTTTTCTCCCCTTAACATTTCTCACAAGTTTATTAAAAATTTCTTTATATTCACTCGTATAATAACTTCCAGGCAGAATGGAACTTTCAGGGACAATAACTTGCTTGAATTGGGTTGGTTTATTTACCAATAACAACCTTGACTCATCGATTCCTAACAAATTGAAGAACTCTAAATAGTTTCCCTCAATCTTTGAATCCTCACCTGAGAAACAAGTATAAGCTATTTTGGTTTCGCTATCTTGTTGTAATGGATACCATAGTCGACCAACTACATCCAATAAAAAATGACCCCATTGTTTTATAAAATAATTTAAATATATTACCTTTTCTTCACTTATTCGTAGTTCTGACTCATCAAAATTATAAGCACCTACAACACGGTCTTTCATTCCTTCTGCCTTTTGGGATGAAATATTTAAGTATCGCCCTCGGGCATCAACTATTCCACCTTTTCCAATTAGTAAATTCGAGTTGTTAAATTTATCAACAATTTTAGAGTCATTAGATTTTGGTGGAAGCACTACTCCATTATCAATCACTTTCACCTCTAATTGTTTCTTTAATAAGTATTTTTTAGTAGATAGCTTATAAAAATCATTTTGGGTGAATTCATCTAAGTACCTTTCATCGAAAATATTCATGAATTAGCTCCTTCAATATCTTTGAGTTAATAAACACTTTGGTTTATAAAACTCATTTTTAGCGACTCCGTCTTATTAATAATCGCTTTTTTATTAATGTTTACATAAATCGTTTATACAATCCTATACATCACATAAATAACTTTAAGAATAATTAATGGACTTTTTTTCTAATATTAATTTGTTATAAACTTCGTTCATAAAAATAATATTATTTTGTAAACTGTATCCCTGTTCAGTTAATTCCCTAATTGCGATCTCTGAAGCAAGTTCTCTATTAATAGGTTTTGAAGAGATCTTAAGTATTGAATTCTTCCAAAGCAATATGTCGTCAATACTTAAAAAATAAATTCCCTCAGCTAAATTAGCTTCTTTAGAAATTCTATCTGATATTAAGCATGGTAGGCCTGCAGACTTTGCTTCAATTAAAGAAAATGGTAATCCTTCAAACCTAGACGGTAGTACAAAAATATCTAGTGCATTCAAGAAACTAGTAACATCATTTACACTTCCTTTAAAAAATACTCTATCTGAAAGTCCTAATTCATGAGATTTCCTTTGTACAGTATCAAAATACTCTCCATCACCTAAAAAAATCAATTTAAACCGTTCATCTAATAACGGCAGAATGTCTAGTAAAAACTCCTGATTCTTTTGATAGTTAAATCCACCAATATGTCCTAATAAAATGTCAACTTCTTTTAAATTAAGCTCTTCCCTAATTGAATCTCGAATTGATTTATTAAAACCATACTTTGAAAATTCAACTCCATTATTTATTACATAAAAATCTTGTTCCTGGTACAACCAGCGACCGGCTGCCATGCCGCATGCAAAACGACCAGTAATCGAACTTCTAAATAAGGGTGCTAAGATTTTATGAAGCTTAGAATGGTTAGTTTTAGTATTATGACTGTGTGCAATTCGTACCTTGCAGCCTGCAAATTTTGCTGCAAACAATTCAATAGACATTGTGTTACTATTTCCATGCACATGAACCAAATCATACTTATCTTTTTTTATTAATTGAACCACTTTAAAAAAGTACTCCAATATATTTTGTCGATTATATCCCTCTAATAAATTAACATTGTTATCAATTATTTCTTTTCTTCTTTTTTCATCTACACTATTAATTGTTAAGATTGTTACATCATTTCCAAATCCAGAAAGAATTTTTGAACTTTCAATTACAAACGTAGAAATTCCATTACTTGCTAAAGGTACAGTACTTATTAAAAGTATCTTTTTCTCCAAACTAAAACCTCACAAAATTATAATAATTTTATCACTTAGGATTAACTCTTATTAATATACTTTTTAACACTCATGATAAAACGATCTTTAAAAATAAAAAGTAACATCGCATATGTAAAAACTGAAACTACGACTGCAATTACTAAAATATTTATAGTTCCATAAATATACTTAGAAACCAAGTAACACTCAATCGCAATAAGTATGCAACCAATATATGATCCAATATGTAATTCAAATATATCTTTGAATCTAATAATATCACGTGACCAATATATATTTAATAACATCCCCACAAACTCTGCTACTAATACCGCAATTGCAACAGCATCCTGAGCCAGTAGATCCACTAAAGCAAAACTAACTAAAATGTTTACTATAGCACTAATAAGTGTCGAATATAACGCGAATTTCTCACGCTTTGTAGGAATTAATATTCCATCATTAAACACCCAGGATATTATAGAGCATAATAAGGCAAAACACAGAATTCTTAGTGAAGGTACTGCTGAAATATATTCATTTCCTGAGATTATCAAAATTATTTCTTTACTAAGCATGAATAAACCAACCATAGTTGGAATCATAATAATTAGCAAGCTATGATAAATATCTTTGAATAGGGCAACATATTTATCTTTCAAACCATTTCCCCAAAACATTGAAAGTCTTGGAACAGTAACAAGTAACATTGCCGCTAATCCATTTTTTACAATTGAGTAAATCTTTGATGAAACCGAGTATAATCCAACTGTATAAGTATCCTTCATAAAACCTAAAATTGTAATACCCGAATTAATATAAATTTGTACAGCTATACTTGAAGCAAATAAAATTAATATAGGTCTTAAATGCTTTTTTAACTTATTATTAAAAACAAATCTAAGGATGACCATTTGTTTTGCTTTAAAATAATTTAGAATATTTGAACCTACAGATGAAAAAACTGTTATTGCTGAATACATTCCAACATCATTACTATCTTTTACTAACAAAAACAGGAGCAACATCGATACAATTTTAAATAGTATACTTCTGATAGTAATATAGACGTATTCTTCATACATAGAAAAAATCCACTCAACACCAATAGTTGTAAAGAAAATTTGTAAACTAAATATTAAGACTGTCACATAATACTGACTCACTTGATTTGAAAACATGATAGTCAGAAATAGAAGGATGTATGCTAAAATAGTTGAAATTAGATTTAATGAGAATACTTCACTTGCAAATTCACTAATTTTAATTTTATCATTTCTGAATTTTGCCCCCTCTCGAATACCATACTTATAAATTCCAAGACCCGCAATCAACAAAAAATAACTAACAATTGAATTTGCAAAATTATATTCTCCAATTCCTTCAACATCTAAAACTCTTGTCACATATGGAAAAGTGATTAGTGGAAATATTAAATTTAAAATATTTCTTAAAACATTTAGTGATGCATTTAATGCTAATGATTTCTTCTTCATATCTAAAACAAATTCCTTCCTAATTCAAATTATCTATATCTTGATCCAACGCTTCAAAAAAATGAATATCAACTGATTAAACTTCATTTATTATAAGGAATTTCATTTCATTAATTTCTTTAATATCTCTTTTAAACTACGAATAAATAATTCTTTTTTTTCAGAAAATGTTCCTTTAAAAAACACAAATTTTCTATAATTATTTACAATATCAGAAAATCTTTTTCCATCCTCTATTGCAGAAATTACCAATTTTTCTGCATTTGTTGAACAGTAATCATAAATATCTGGATTTTGCTTAATAAAACTTTGAATAATTCTATCAGTCTCAAAATAATGTAAATCTAAATTTCTTGTAACTGCTTGAATGCACAATGAAATTGAAACTTTGAGTTTTTTTGAACGACCTTCTTGGTCATTTGCAAACTTTAAAATTATTAACATACCCAAAAATGCATTTGCGAGAAATTCCAATCGCGCCATATTATCCGGTCGACCACCATGCATCAAACTATTCTGTCGAATAATATATTGATAGTAACCTTTTGGAATTCTTACTAACGATGAAGCTCTCTCCATAACTTGAGGAGTCCATAATGAATCCTCTCCTATAGGTCGATCATTTGCAAAATAAATACCTTCGACAACTTCTCGACGATATAATTTGTTCCAAATTCTATTACAAATTCCTTCTCTTGCATATTCGTCAAAAATTTGTTCATTTCCTTTAAAAAATTCAATTTTTTCCCAATTGTACTCTAATGACCCATCATTTTGAATAATATTACACATCGCAATATCAGCATTAAACTCAGTAATTGCGTCTACTAGCTTATTTAAGAAATCTGGATCAACATAATCATCATCATCAATAAAAGCAATAAATTCTCCTGTTGCTTTTAATAATCCAATATTTCGTGCCTGACTTGCACCTCCATTTTCCTTATTTATCAATACTATTCTATGATCATTCTGAGCAAAAGATTTCAATATTTCATAAGTTGCATCAACACTTCCATCATTTATCGCAATAAGTTCCCAATTTGAATAAGTTTGATTCAATATACAATTTATCGTATTATGTATATATTTTTCAGCATTATATATGGGTAAAATGATACTTATTTTCCCAATTGAACTATGTAGATTATTTTCCAATTTATACCTTCTTTTGCACTTACTTTTTAATTCACACTATTTTTAAAAATTATGGAAACACACTACCAATTTAAACAATTAATTTTTTTACATGACTATTGCTTGAGCTCATTTTTTATCTGAGTTGTTGAAATCTCGGGTGTTCTTGGTAAATATATAACTTCCACGCCTTCATCTTTTAAAAAATCAAACTTTCCTTCCCAGTCATCACCCATAACAAAAGTATCAATATGATACTCGTGTACATCGGATTTTTTTTGATCCCAGCTATCCTCAGATATTACTAAATCAACATATCGAACAGCCTCAACCAAAGCTTTTCTTTGCTCGTAAGAAAAATAACATTTTTTTTGCTTTTCATTCCAGTTAAATTCATCTGATGAAATTACAACAACTAAATAGTCTCCTAAAGCTTTTGCTCTCTTCAAAAGGTTAATATGCCCATAATGCAATAAATCAAATGTTCCATATGTAATTACGCGTTTCATTTCCTACTCCATTTCTACTACAAGTATTAATTTATATTTTTTCATCTTTCTTAAAGACAAATAAAAAATAAGCCATAAATTCAACTTTCATTGATAATATTCATTATATGTTCTGCTATTCTTAAAGATGCATTACCATCATCGCACATACCAAGAAACACTTTCATTTCTTCGATATTATTGCTAGCAATTTCTTCATTAAAATTTAAAATATTGTAAATTAGTTCATCCTGACTATTAGCAAAATTGAACTTCAAATCTTTTTTTAAATCGAAATTTAAGCCTCTTTCTTTATTTATATAATCATCATAGTCCTTCGCAAACAGAAATACTTTATTACTTTTCAGAACAAAGTCAAATATACTGCTTGAAAAATCTGTAATCAAAACATCCGAAGCAACTAGTAACTCTTGCATATCCGAATAAAAATTCCCATCTTTATTAAACTCTGATTGTACTATATTAATGTGATCAGCGACCCCTGGATGAAATCGATTAATTAATACATATTTATTTTTAAATTTTTTTTCACATGACTTGATTAGTCTTTCACTATCTATTGTAAAGATTTCTTTTTGTTCGAACGTATTCTTATGATTTCTTAATGTAGGGGCAAAAAGTATTATTTTATATTCTTCAGGAACTTCAAAAAAATCTTTTACTTTTTTCGAAATTATTTCAGTATTGTGGAAAAAAATATCATTTCTTGGTAATCCAAATTCAAAAATTGGACCATTGTACCAAAAATTTGTCTTATAATCATTGGTTTGCCAATTGCTATTAGAAATCATAGCATCAATAATTGTTGAATCTATTTTTGAGGCATTTACATAGCCAATATCTAAGCTATCTTCTACAGCTTTTTCCACTCGTTTTAAAGATACACCTCCATGCCATGTTTGGAGATAATATTGTCCTTTTCTTTTCAATTTATAGTATTGTTTCACATTATCTATCCAAATTTTGGCAGTCATCCACTCATAAATTGATTTTATCGAACCATACTTAACCGTTCTAATCCCTTTTGGAAATAATGAAGTATCTGTTTTATTATTTACTACCCAAACAATATCTAATTTACTATCAAGTTTTAACAACTCATCAACAATGTATTTAGGATTATCACCATATCCTCTACCTAAAAAATTATCAACTACAATTTTTTTTTTATTTATTTGAAATATTCGAAAAATATTTCCAAATATATACCATTTATATTTTGATTTAATTCCTAAACCAATCCCCATATATCCATACCTATACAATTCTAAATTTCACAATCTTTTTGTCCATATATTGTTTATATTTTAAATTTTCTTCATCATTGCTAATACAAGCAATTGAAAGCAACAATAATGATACAGACCAATATTGATACATTCCATTAGCCATTAAATAATTCAAGAAATATAACTGAACTGCTAAAACAGCATATATATTCTTACCACATGATTTTAACATTACAAAAACATATGAAGCTACAGCAATTGGGCCTATTTCAAAGAATGTCTTTATAAAATCCATCTCGAAATCATAACCTACATAGGAAAGATTTTTTTGAAATAAAAATTCCCTAGTCGAACCTAACCCATAAGATTGGAAGCCCTGTTCATTAACATACCAAAATCGATAAATTCTTCCAACAGTAAAACGAGCAAAATTAACATCTAACAGTTGCTCATAGTAAACTCTATTTTCCGGAAGGTACATGTGATATGTTAGTAAAATTATACAGAACCACAATGTTGCATATGTTTTTGTATATCTTCCTAATTTCCAGAATCTCTTATCTAAATGGAAGAATCTAAAAATAAAAAGTACAATAACCATCAAAAGTAATACGCGCTTAAAAATTAAAAAATTGACAATTAGTGCAAGCGCGGCCATAAACGGATACTTTCTCATATGATACACAAAATATACCCCTAACGGTGCTGCAAATTGTGGAAATGTGTTATTTTCAAACGGTGAATAAGAATCAAATATAGAAATCTTTAAATAATTACTGATTACTACTAGATTCTCTCTTTCATCAAACAACAAACCTATCAACACAATTATGAGTGAAAATTTCATAAAATTAGTTATACCTTTTTGACTTACGAAATTCACAATAACAAATGAAAAAATAAAAGGAAAAGTAATTTGAAAAACCTCTAATATTGAATTTGCACTAAAAATTCCTTCACTATAAGAACGTAACAAGGTTAATACCAAAAAAATTAATCCTAAAAGTAATCCTAATTTAAGTTCATTTTTAAATTTTAAATTTGGAATTTGCTCAATACTATTCTCTCGATTATATCTTTGAAAAATCACTTGCAAAAAAGCCAATGAAATTGGGAACAATAATAATAGATATTGACCCATCTTTAGAATTGGGACATCTCTTATGACTTTCATTTGTACTAATACTTCTAAAGCAAATGAAATAAGTAAACTAGCTATCAGCCAAAAGCTTACACTACTAGTATTCGGAATTTTTAATTTCATTTTTATTTCCATTCCTACAACAAAAATATTTTAATCAATTATTTATAAAATAATGATTATTTAAATTTTTTAGACAAAACTAAAATATTATAAAGCATCTTAGAATAAAAAGTATTGTCATACTTCAGCGAAATAACTATCAATCTATTCAATAATCCAAATTTATTACTTTTAACTACAGAATAGCCTTCCGTGAAGAAGCTATTTTTATTCAATATTTTTAAATTTTCTATGGATACTACATAATTTAAATTATTTAATTCATTCTTATAACACTGTACACAGGCACAAATATAATCTGTCAAAATTTGTGTTCTTAACTCATTCCTATTCTTTTCTAGTGCGATATTCATTAGTGACGAATAAACCTCGTTCACACTAAAAAGCTTATTTCTGTCATATGAGTGCTGCATTGAATCTTTTCTCACTCTATAATAATATGTAGCGTTTCCCTCATTGTGAATATAAACTCTTTTAGAATCTAAAATAGCAGGTAAAATTATATTTAAATCCTCACCATAGGTTATTTTTTCATTTAGATACTTTAAATTATTCTCAATTAAATCTTTTTTAATCAACTTTGCCCATCTAGTGACTGGAATAACCCTATCCATAAAGCCACCCTGAGAGAGAAAAACAGATTTAATATTTTCGTCTAGTATCTTACCTACAAATAAACCATTGTGTATTTTATATTGGATTTCTTCTTGAGATGCTCCAAAATCCATCATAACCCTACTTGTAATAATATCAGCATCGAATTCTAAAAATTTATTCACTAAGACTTCATAATATGTTTCATTTATCCAATCATCTGGATCAACAAATGAAATAATATCCGTTGTTACATGTGACAATCCATATTTCCAAGCGGAAATTAAACCACCGTTTTCCTTATGGTATGCTGTAATAAAATCAAATTTATTTGCATACATCTCACAAATTTCTCCACTTGAATCCGTTGAACCATCGTTGACTAAAATAACATTAATATTCGTATAAGTTTGATTAACTATACTCTCTAAACATTGAATCAAATAATCTTCCACGTTATAAATTGGAATTATTATTGACACTCCTACCATAACTCTCTCCTACTAAAATCAGAAATAGACTTTTTCAAGTTTTAGATTTATTCGCTATATTGACTGCAGGTACTCCCACTAAAATTGAATTTGCTGGAAAGCTTTTTGTAACTACCGCATTAGCTCCTATTTTTGAACCTGCACCGATTGTAATATCTCCAATAATCTTAGCACCCGCACCAATCTCTACATTTTCTTCAATAGTAGGTGATTTGTCACCAATGCCTCCTAAACCTTTATTTCCAATTGTTACTTGCTGTCGGATAATTACTCCATCTCCGATTTTTGCATCAGCACTAATAACAATTCCATAAGGATGGAATAAAATTATGTTATCGCTAATACTTCTTGAAGAATGTATTTCTGAACCAAAAAATCCTAAAACAATTATTGAGTTCAAAAGTTTATAAATAAGGTAATTTAAATTATGAAATAAAGTATTTTTGCTTAAATGACGCTTACCATACTTCATTATCCATATTATTACTTTTGCTTTTTTATCATTCATAATTAATCCATCTAAAAAAATATGTTATTATCAAAAAACTTACTTAAACAAATCAAAAATCTCTTTTCTAAAATTAATATTAAATTTTTCATTATTGGAAGTTGAATTTTCCAAAAATGAATAATCCTTTTGTAGAAATTTTTTTAGATCATTTATTTCTTCCACAAGATAAATACTATCGAATCGATTTAAAACTTGTTTAGCAAATTCAAGTTGGTGATTATTTACGTGTTCTCCATATTTTACATTTCTTGGAACAACAATTGGTTTTTTACCTCTTGCAATTGCGCCCATAAATGTTGCTGGTCCCCCATGTGAAATAATTACATTGGCCACATCCATATATGATTCCATTTCAGTATATGAAATAATGTTTTTCCAGTCACAATATTTAGGTTCATACGTTGAAAATCCCGTTTGAATAAATACTCTTTCTGTAATAATACCATTTTTTTTTAGTGCATCAACTTCCTCAATTAGTCTATTAAATGACTGCTCATGAGTTCCTACAGTAACAAAAATCATTAAAAAATACTCCCTAGATTTTTAGATTTTGGATAGACTTTTTTCATTTCTTCCCACTGTACAATAAATTTATCAGTTACAGGATATACTAATCTTCCAGTTACAGTTGGTTTATCAATTCTATCAAAAACTTCTATATATACAGTTTTAGCACCCAATATTTTTCCAATGTAAAAAAACGGAACCGCTACAGCTGCCCCGGACGAGATAATTACATCCGGTTTCTCTTTCCTTAAAATTTTAAATGCTAAAAAAGTATTTCGTATTAAATTTAATAAATTTCTATTGGTTGGAAAATAACACGAGTACATTTTCTCATTTTTCAATATACTTCTCGCATCTTCTTTATTAAATGTCACCCAAAATCGGTCTTCAAAACTCCAAAATGGCTTTAATAAAAATAAGTGGTTTAAATGACCTCCAGAGGATCCTACTAGACAAACTTTCATAAATATTATTACTTACTTCCTTCTCTCTTAATCACTACTTGAAACGTTCTTAACAAGATTTTGATATCGGACCAGATATTCCAGTTATCAATGTATTCAACATCAAGTTTTACAACCTCATCAAAATCTGTGATATTACTGCGACCACTTACTTGCCATAAACCTGTAATCCCTGGTTTAAAGCTAAGTCTTCGTTTTTGGCTTGGTGAATATTTTTCAAATTCATCAACAGTTGGTGGACGAGTGCCTACCAAGCTCATATCACCGATTAAAACATTGTAGAATTGAGGTAGTTCATCTAAACTTGTTTTTCTAATGAAATGCCCGATAGGAGTAATCCGTGGGTCATTATCCAATTTAAACATACCACCTTGCATCTGATTTTGATCCATCAGTTCTTGTTTACGTTCTTCAGCATCGATATACATCGAACGGAATTTATAAAACTTGAATATCCTTCCATTTTTTCCAACACGTTTTTGAACAAAGATTGCTGGGCCACCATCACGTCGGATGATTGGGACCAATACAATTGATGCTAATCCGCAGATTAACAATCCTACGATTGCACCTAGAATATCTAAAAGTCGCTTCATCATGATATGACTGGGTTTGTAAAAATTTGTTGAAAAAGTAACAATACTATGGTCACCCAATAGTTGGATCTTCTTATTTTTCAAAGCTTTGAAGCCGAATGAATTAATATCTACACTGACATCAATACCTAATAATTCAAACTCCGAAACCAAATGTTTCAAATCAAAATACTCACTCGGTAAATTGATAAAGACATGATCGACCACTTCTCTTGTCGAAAACTCAACAGCTTCTTCGACGGAATCATATAATGGTATTGAGAGATCTAAATTTTCAACTTTTGATCCGAGAACGACTAAAGCGACTAGATTTTTTTGAAACAGCTTATCGGATTCAAATAAACTCTGCATATTTTTCCATCGTTCTGCTGTCGTAATTAGAACAGTCTTTCTTTGGTAAGTTGTTGAAAAAAGAAAGTTATCTTTAAATTGCTTAATAACACAATTTAAAAGATAAACAATTCCAAAATTTATTAGGGTAAAGTAAACAACCCCTCTTCTGGAAAATTCAAAATTACTTTCCAACATAAAAGAAACAGCTGTTAGAAAAATTGCAAAAATCAAACTATAGTTTATCGTCTTCTCAAATTCTTTTAAATATCCTCTATATTCAAAATCAACTGGCATTCGGGAAATAAAAAATGCAAAGTAGTGAACCATTACAATGATTAATATGCCAGAACGATTCAAATCTGCTTCTGGAATCTGACTCGTAAGAAGAGCAGCAATCAAAACTGCAATCATATCATAAAACGCCAATTTTGCTTGACGATACCCTAATTCATTACTCATATCTCCTCCACTATTTCTATGAGGTTACTGTACTTGATTTTTCAATATCATCAGAGGATTTTTCTTAAACAAAGCCTTAGCTCTGTCCTCTCCATATTCTTCTTTGACTATTTTATAGGCAGCACTCATGTATGGTGGACGACTTGTGGTATTATGCATATCACTTGCCACACAGTGAACCAAATCATTTTCAAGGAAAAACTCTACACGTTTCTTAAACTCCTTGGAGCGATCACCAATTAAACTAGGCTTTAATACATGGCTGCTATTTACCTGAGTGAAACAGCCTTTCTCTATAAGTTCTTCTACTCGTTCAGCATTAAAGGCCAAGGCATCATATCTTTCAATGTGAGCTATAAGAGGTGTCAAGCCTAACAGACTCACTTCATTAACCGCTTTTTGAATATCCTTCCAAGGCGTATTCATACTAAACTCTAATAGTATGTATCTCGAATTGTTAATAGTTGGAACTTTTCTTTTTTCCAACTTTTCCATCAAGCTTTTACTATAGTAGAGTTCCCCACCAAAACAGAGTTTTAGTTCTGGATAGATCTCATTTACAGCTTCTTTTAATTTTATGAAATTAGCCATGATAACCTTTTCTGGTGTCTCAAACATCCCCTTTCGTCTGTGAGATGTCGCAACGATGATGCGAACACCTTGTTTTCTAGCTATTCCGATTAATTCTAAACTTTCCTCAATGCTTTTTGGACCATCATCAACACCGAAAATTATATGTGAATGAATATCAATCATCTTACACCTATTTTAAAGTTAGCATAATAAAAGCTAAGGTAACTATGCTTTTTTGCCATAGTTACCATAGTTACCATAATCACCATATTTCTCAGTTGTAATATCGTATTTATTTAAGATTACACCTAAGAATGGTGTCCCTGTCTGATCCAGTTGGTCTTTTATCTTCTTAACAGCAGAACGTTTTACTGTTCCTGCTTCCACCACTGCAACCATTGCATCACATTTTTGAGCGATGATTGCTGCGTCAATAACAATACCAAGTGGCGGGCAATCGACAATGACATAATCATAGTAACGACGAAGAGTTGCCAAGAGATTTTCAAAGTTCTTGCTTTGTAATAGGGCTGTAGGGTTTGGAGAAACCTTGCCAGACTCAATCACGGTCAAGTTTGGTACATCCGTATCACACAGACCTTGTGACAAATCTGTCGTACCTGATAGGTAATCCGTCAAACCTGTAATCTTTGTTGTTGGTTTGAAGAAACCTGACATAACCGAGTTACGGATATCAGAGTCTACCAACACAGTCTTATATCCTGTACGTGCGTAGGCCATAGCAAGGCTGGCTGCTGTCGTACTCTTTCCTTCGTTTGACCGTACAGAAGTAATCCCAACCACCTTGATATCCGAACCACTCAACTGAATGTTGGTCCGAATAGCATTAAAGTACTCTTCTGTCTTATTTACTAATTCTTTTTTCGTACGTGCAATTTCTAATGTCGCCATATCTCACTCCTATTTCAATTTCTTCGAATCTGGAACCACACCAAGTAAGGTCAAGCCCATTACTTCCTCAATGTCTTGAGGACGTCTTACCCGATCATCTAATACTTCAAAGATGAGTACCAAACCTACGGCAAGCATGCCTCCTGCCAAAAGGCCGATTGCGATATTACGTGTTGTTCTTGGTGTAGAGGGTTCCTCTGCAGGAACCGCTTCTTCCAAGGTTGTAACATCACTAACCTTTGTCACTTCGATAATTTTTTGGGCTGCAATAGCGCGCAAGCTATTGGCGATACGAGCAGCTTCATTTGGATCCGCATCGCGAACAGTGATAGAAACGATACGTGTATCAATAGGAATGTCTACTGTAATCTTTTCAGATAGATCATCAGTTATGTTCAGTTCCGACTTTACTCTAGACAATACATCTTGGGACAGGATAATTTCCTTATAGTCTTTTACCAAATAAGAACCAGCTTGTAAATCCTGATTTGTTAATCCCGCACCGGCTTCAACATTTTGACTCACTACATAGATACGGGTCGTCGAGTCGAACTGAGGAGTTACTAAGAAACTACTGTAAACAAAGGCAATCCCTGCTCCCATAAGAGCTGTCATAATAATGAGAAACTTCTTTCTCCACAATGTTTTTAACAATGACAATACATCAATTTCGATTGTATTCACTTCTTGATTATTCATGTTTTCTCCTATTTTTTTAATTTCCATCCAATACTGACTGAATCGCTACCTTTGCTTGCTCCAGACTATCTTGGTTAATTTCCATCATATAAAGTTGTGATCCAGGCATCGCATAAGAAGATAAATCTGAGCGTCCTGTTCCTGTCAATGCTTGTGACTCTACTGTAAATTGTGTTCCTGATTCTAATTGGGTATTTACCAAGCCCATGATTGTTTCTAAGCTCAAATCTGTTTGGATAGATCCTTCCAAACCAGTTAGAATAGCTTGATAATTCGCTAGATTATCTGGTGAACTCAATTTTTTTATGAGGGCTGCTATGACTTTTTCTTGGTTTTGACCGCGATCATTATCCCCTCCCTCAAGTGAATAACGTTCCCGAACAAAACCTAGCGCTTGCTCTGAGTTTAAATGAACTTGTCCAACAGGGAAATGGTAATTCCCATGTAAACTTGTAAATTCTTGGTCGTTATATACATCAATTCCACCCACCAAGTCGATTAATTGAAGGAAGGAAGTGAAATTCAGCCGCACATAATTGCTAATGTCAATTCCATAGAGATTTTCTAAGGTATGGACAGAGGCATTTACACCGTAGATACCAGCATGTGTTAACTTGTCATATTGATTTTGTCCACCATCTGCAATAGCTACATAAGAATCTCGTGGTGTCGTTGTCAACAATATCTTATGGGTAGCACGATTGACTGTCATAATGATATTGACATCTGAACGCGAAACAGATGAAATTGGACCGTAAGTATCTATACCACTTATATAGATATTAAAACTGTCTCCACTCACCTGCTCAGTAGCTGATTCAACAGTCTGAGTCACTTTGAAACTATATATTTTTTTCACTTTTGAAGAAAAGTCTGGATCTTCATTTTCTAAAATATTGGTAAAAACTCCGTTGAAGACCATCGCTTGACTCTCGCCACTCAACATAGATTGATATGCTGTCAGGTAAGAGGTTGTGGGGCTAGTTGCTAGTTGAGTAGATTCCATTTTGGATATGTCATCCAATAAAGCGGTGATGTTCTCTTGGTCATATTCGGCTGGAGCAAGAATACTAGTAAGCTGACGAACGTCCGTAATATCACTATTTGCTGGGACAAGGATGCTCATTTCATATTCTGAAAATGTCGAATTTGAATTTAGTCGTGTTGAAAATTTTACAACTTCTTGCATTCCATAGATTCCAACAGACGTGATGACCAGTGAAAAAACAAGTAAGAGCGCTGTAAATATGCGCGCTTTCTTACGCCACATCAATATTCCAGCCAATACTGCCACTCCTACTAGCAAAAGCGTCACAATATAGTTTAAATACCGGAAATCTAGGATGTTATAGCGATACATGGTCACTAAGAACAAACATAGAGTAATGGCATAAAGTCCCAAAAGCGCAAAATTTACCAATTTGAGCTTGGACGACTTACTTCGTCCGCTTCTCTGTTTCATAAACAACCTTCCTTTACTTATAACTTACCCATTATATCATAGAAATTAATATTTTACTACCCTCCATTAGTGCTGGAAAACGTTATCTTGTTCATAATTTCACATTTTGATTGATCGTATGAAGGTAAGTTGGTTTGCCGTTGATTCGGAAGCACAATATTCAAAGCCATCCACCCTAAAATCTTGAATGTCCGATAATTTCTGAATATTGTTCTTAGCCAACCAGGACAGCAATCTTCCTCTGCCTTTTTTTGATATAGTCGAGTGAACTTTTAGCTGACCTGCTTTTTCTTCCATGAAAAGAATTTTAACGAATCTTTTATGAATCTGTGGAGAAAACACCTGCTCAAATTCTGACGAAGCCAGTGAGAGAATCAGTTCATCATCACCAACTTCTTGGTCATAATACGGTCGCCAATACTGTTTCAAAGATTGATTGCCTATCTTTAAGCTCCCTTGAAAATCTAAGCGGTGAGGTGAAATGAATTCAAAAGGATGAATCAATCCGTATAAGGCTGTCGCAACACGAACATGGTCACGTAGATAATTTTCTTCTTTCGAATCTATATCTCGCCTATCCATATAACGATACATAAGACCATCATATAACTGCCAGGCTGGATAGGTTTTTGCTTGACCTGTCTTGATTCGATACCAACGGTCAGCTTCTAACTCAGCCTTTTCTTCAGTCAATTTATAAAAGGCAGCCATCTTTTTCACATCAAATTGACTTATGGCATCCAGCACCGGCTTACTTCGATCAGGCAGGGGATAAAACGAGGCATTCTCTAGATTTGTATTTACTTCTTTTGCATTAGGTATAATTATTTTCATCACTTAATTATACCATATAGTAGCTTAATTCCTGAACCTCAACCCCATTATTCATATATTGTCTTTCTGCAACTTTTCCTATATACTAGCTAGTAACATAGTCTATAAAAAAGGGGGGCTAGATGAAAAAATATCAAGTTATCATCCAAGATATTTTGACTGGAATAGAGGAACATCGATTCAAACGTGGAGAGAAATTACCTTCTATCCGTCAACTCAGCGAGCAATATCATTGTAGCAAAGACACTGTCCAAAAGGCTATGTTGGAATTAAAATACCAAAATAAGATCTACGCTGTCGAAAAAAGCGGTTATTATATCTTAGAAGATAGAGATTTCCAAGACCATACTGTAGAGCTCAATCCTGCAGACTTTCAAGAATTGCCCTATGAAGATTTTCGGATTTGTCTAAACGAAAGTCTTATTGGGCGGGAAAATTACCTATTCAACTACTATCACCAGCAAGAGGGATTGGCAGAATTGATTTCCTCCGTTCAAAGTCTGTTAATGGACTATCATGTCTATACAAAAAAAGACCAACTGGTTATCACAGCAGGTAGTCAACAAGCTCTATATATTCTCACACAAATGGAAACCTTGGCTGGAAAAACGGAAATCTTGATAGAGAACCCTACCTATTCACGAATGATAGAGCTCATTCGACATCAAGGAATCCCCTATCAAACAATTGAACGGGATTTAGATGGAATTGACCTAGAAGAATTGGAAAGTATCTTCCAGACTGGAAAAATTAAGTTTTTCTACACAATTCCTCGCTTGCACAACCCTCTCGGTTCAACTTATGATATAGCAACAAAAACAGCCATCGTAAAATTAGCAAAGCAATACAATGTCTACATCATTGAGGATGACTATTTGGCGGATTTCGACTCTAGTCATAGCCTACCTTTACACTATCTTGATACAGATAATCGTGTCATCTACATAAAATCTTTTACACCGACACTCTTTCCTGCCCTCCGAATCGGTGCAATCAGCCTTCCTAATCAGCTACGTGATACCTTCATCAAACATAAGAGTCTAATCGACTACGATACCAATCTTATCATGCAAAAAGCTCTCTCGCTCTACATTGATAACGGTATGTTTGCACGGAACACACAGCATCTTCATCACATTTATCACGCTCAATGGAATAAAATAAAAGATTGTTTAGAGAAATACGCTTTGAACATCCCGTATCGAATTTCCAAAGGGAGCGTGACCTTTCAGCTAAGCAAGGGGATTCTTTCACCTAGCATCCAACACATGTTTGAAAAGTGTTATTATTTCAGCGGACAGAAAGCTGATTTCTTACAGATCTTCTTTGAACAAGATTTTGCAGATAAACTGAAGCAATTCGTAAGATATTTGAATGAAATCTAATAGCCTCATGCAAACAATCCCCCTCGAACTTAAAAGACGAGGGGGATTATTCTATAGTGGAAATTACATCCTAAAATTGTTACTCTGTGAATCACACTTTCACTTCATAGCCCATCAAAAGTCCACCTTCTTCAGCATAAAAACTGCATAGACCTGATGTTGCAACTTCGTCAATAACAGCCGTTGGAAAACTTGCTTTTACCAACTCTGAGAATTGTTGGAAGAACTTAGCATTGTTACGGTGGGCCATGACAATTCGACCTCCATCATAGCCTGCTTTTTTCATTTCTTCAAAGGCTGCTGTCACAGATTTCTTATGACCACGCGCCTTTTGAAGCAACTCTAATTTTCCTTCAGCGCTTGCCTCACCAACCATACGGATATTGAGAAGACCAACGACAGTGCCTACCAATTTGCTCAGTCTTCCATTCTTAACAAGATTATCAACCTTCGCTAAAACAAATAGGAGCTTACTGTGTTCCCGATAGTGAGTTATCGCTTCTACTACTTGTGGAAAATCTAATCCTGCACCAATTAAGCGATTGATTTCGTCAACAAGTAAATCCATTTCCCCACTGGCTGACAAACTATCTATCAAATGGATATTGACATTCGGATGCTCTTCGATATACATATCCCTAGCTACACGTGCCGCATTAAAACTACCCGATAGCCCTCCTGTAATCGTCACAACGATAATGTTCTCAGCTCCCTCAAAAGCTGCCTGATAAGCCTGCGGACTTGGACACGCAGACCCCGCTGCAGACTTAGATGCTTCCATCACCTTCATCATGTGATCAATATCCAAGCTTGCATCATCAACAAATGCTTGTTCTCCAACTTGGATGGTAAGTGGCACACTAATAAATTCAGTGTCCGGAGCTAGATTAGCTAATTGACGATAGTCGCAGCCCGAATCTGCAACAATTTTCCATTTTGTCATAATATTCTCATTTCCAATTTTACTTTTTTATTTGACAATAAATCTCTATTTACTTACAATTATATCATTAAACTACCCCATCTGAAAGCATTTTCTTTCAGATGTGACACTCGGAAAAGGAAAACTATGGCAGGTCGTAAAATTTCACCCCAATCTTTGAAAAACCTCTATCAATCAAATAAAGAAGCGAATCAACTGACTAAGGAATCAATAGAAACTGCTCTACTATTTCTCCTAGAGAAAAAGGAGCTCAAGCAAATTTCGGTATCTGAATTGGTCCGAAAAGCTGGTGTGTCACGCAATGCCTTCTACCGCAATTACAAGTCCAAGGAAGAAATCCTTGAAGACTACTACGAACGGACTTCCAGCAACCTTAAAAAGAAATGGCATGATTTGCAGGACAAGGTCCAAAAGGACGGCGTCAAGCAAAGCTTTGCAGATTTTGTCCACGAACAAAAACGCAAGGCAGAGCAAAGCAAAACCCTGTCCAACGTCAGTCAATGGATCAAGGAAAAAACAAAACGGGATTAAAAGTCCCGTTTTTGCTGTCTTCTATTTTTTGCCTAATTTTCTAGTCTTTTTGAGGGCGGCGGCGACTGCCTTGATAATGGCGTAACGGAAGCCTTCTTTTTCAAGAGCTACCACGCCTGCGATAGTTGAGCCGCCTGGCGAGGTCACTTCCTGTCTCAGCTGAGCTGGGTGCTTTTCGCTGGTTAAGACCATCTGAGCAGTTCCAGCAAGGGTCTGGGCCGCCAAAACCTTGGCATCTTGAGCTGTGAGCCCGTTTTGCACACCGGCATCGGTCAAAGCCTCAATCATCTGATAGACAAAAGCTGGTCCGCAGCCTGCGATAGCCGTTGCTGCGTCGATCAGGCTCTCTGGCACCTGCTGGACCTTGCCTGATTTTTCTAGGATTTGTTCCAATAGCGGAGCGAGCTCTTGATTGACCAAGCTATAGGTCGTCATGCCTTGGCCGATAGCGACCGGTGTGTTGGGCATGATGCGGATGAGATTATCTGCCGACACAAATTCTGCCAGGCTGTCAATGGTCACTCCCGCTGCCATGGAAATCCAGATAGCTGACGGATTCTGGCTAATCTGGTCCTGCAAGCCTGACAAGACTGACTGAATCAGGTGAGGCTTGACCCCAAGGAAAATCACCTCGGCCTGCTCTGCTATTTCCCCATTAGAAAAAAGCTGACCGCCCAACTGGGCTTGAAGAACCTGGGCTTTTACTGGGTTGTGGTTGCTGAGGAGGAGCTGAGTGTCTGCCAGCTGGCTGACCGCTTGAGCTAGAGCCGCTCCCATATTGCCCAGTCCAATAAATCCAATCTTCATCTTGTCCTCCTAACGAATATGGCCGTCGCCTGTGATGATGTACTTGTAAGTTGTCATTTCACGCAGGCCCATTGGACCACGGGCGTGCATCTTCTGGGTGGAAATACCTAGCTCACAGCCCAGACCGAACTCTCCACCGTCTGTGAAGCGGGTCGAGGCATTGACATAGACTGCTGCTGAATCGACATAAAGTGTGAAATGCTCTGCTGTCTGGCTGTTTTCCGTTACGATAGCCTCGCTGTGCCCTGTCGAGTGTTGAGCGATGTGGCTGATAGCCTCTTCTACATTTGAAACGACCTTGACCGCCAAGATAAAGTCCAGAAACTCTGTGTCAAAATCCAGCTCACCTGCTGGTGTAGATTGGTTGAGAAGAGCCTGAGCCTGACTGTCTGCACGTAGCTCCACCTGACCAGCCAGAGCTTCCTCCAAGCGAGGTAGGAATTGGCTGGCAATTTCTTCATGAACCAACAAGACTTCCGCCGCATTGCAGACTGAGGGACGACTGGTTTTAGCATTGACCACAATCCGCAAGGCCTTGTCCAAGTCCGCATCCTTGTCCACATAGACATGGCAGATACCTGTTCCTGTTTCTATAACTGGCACAGTCGCATTTTCAACGACGGCTTGAATGAGTCCTGCACCGCCACGTGGCACCAAGAGGTCAATCTTGCCTTTTGCGGTCATCAACTCTGTCGCAGAGGCACGGCTGGTATCTTGGACTAACTCGATGACCTTTGGTGAAAGGCCAACCTGCTCCAAACCAGCTTTGAGGGCTGTGACAATAGCCTGGGCCGAATGAAAGGCTTCCTTTCCTCCACGCAAGATGACCGCATTACCACTCTTGATGGCCAAGGCAGCGGCATCTGAAGTCACGTTTGGTCGGCTTTCGTAAATCATTCCCACCAAACCAAAGGGAATGGATTTCTTGCAAATGTTCAAGCCGTCTGCCCGAGTAGATTCTTCCAAGACTAATCCGACAGGATCTGGCAAGCCAATCAAGGCCCGAATACCATCTGCCATGGCTTCAATCCGTTCCTCTGTCAGCAGCAAACGGTCCTGCATCACCTGGCTGATTTTGCCTTGGGCATGTTCCATGTCGATGGCATTGCCTGCTAGGATTGCCTCAGTCTGAGCAACCAACTGGTCTGCCATTGCTGATAAGGCCTGGTTTTTCTGTTCTGTTGTCGCTAGGTTGATAGAAGCCTTGTGGACCAATAAACTATCTAATAATACTTGTGTTGTTGTCATAAATTTCTCCTATTTAGTCTTTCAGCTTACTCGTTCGTCAACATAATCGAGATAAACTGAACAACTATAAGCTCACCCAATCGTTGCGGTGAATCAACACGCCCTCTGCTCTGCCATTTGCCAACTGGTCCTGCAAGTCCTTTGAGGACAGTTTGACCCGCCCTTTACCAATCAAACGATGGTCTGCTTGGCTATAAACCTCTACGACCTGGCCCACTTCAAAGTCTCCTTCGAAGGCTTTGACACCAGTAGCTAACAAACTGCGCCCCTGGTGCAACATGGCATCAACCGCTCCTGCATCCACTTCAACCGCCGCGTCTGTCCGAGCATAGAAGGCCATCCACTGCTTGCGTTGGTTCATGGCATGGTCATCTGCTAAAAAGAGCGTTCCACGATTAGCTTGGGTGACCGCCTGTAAGAGGGCGGTATCCTCTTTTGAAGAGCAGATAAAGACGGGCACGCCTGACTTGGTCGCAATCTGGGCCGCCTGCAATTTGGTGGTCATGCCACCTGTTCCATTGGACGAGCCAGCTCCTGCTGCCATGGCAAATAAATCTTCCGTAATTTCCGTAATCACTGGCAAATGTTTGGCATTGGGATCGCTGTTGGGATTGGCAGTATAAAGCCCGTCTACATCCGTCAAGAGCACCAAGAGGTCTGCTTTCAAGAGAGAAGCCACCTGAGCAGACAGGGTATCATTGTCTCCCACCTTAATCTCCTCAATGGCAATGGTATCATTTTCGTTGATAATTGGAATAGCACGTTGCTTGAGCAAGACCTGCAAGGCCTGAGAGGCATTCTGATAGCGTCTAGCATCCGCAAAATCATCCTGGGTCAGCAAAATCTGAGCTGACACTATACCGTCTTTCATCAGATTTTGCGTGTATTCCTCAATCAGCAAACCTTGTCCAACGGCCGCAGAAGCCTGCTTCTCCGCAATCTTAGTCGGTCGCTTGTCAAATCCCAATCTCCGAAAACCAGCAGCAATCGAGCCCGACGTCACCAGCACAATCTGGTAACCCTTCTGATGCAACTGAGCCAGCTGATTGGTAATCCGAGCAAGCTTGATACGGTCCAGACTGCCATTTTCTTGCGTCAGAGAACTCGTCCCGACCTTAAATACAATTGTTTTTTCTGTCATAATCTCTTCTCACAAAAACTAATATTTGGAAAATTATACCATATTTTAATCATAAAGAAAATCACTGTTATTCGGCAAGGAGAGAGGAAATAGATTCCTAATCATGAGTAGCATTAAAAAACGCTGGAAACAAAAGGAAGCCTTGTGGCTCCCTTTTAACTTATTCAAAAAAATCTTGAATAGCTCCTTCTATTTCTTTCGCATCCACACTTAACATTGAATAATCTTTCTCAAAGAAGGACAGAATTTGCTGTCCATAGCGTTTGGTGTGAACACGCGGGTCCAAAACCAAGACTAGTGAATCTTGTTTGTCATGGCGATTGGTACGACCGATGGCTTGTTTGAGCTTAATCATCATCATAGGCAGGCTGTAATCATAAAATGGATTTTTCCCTTCTTCACGCAGATGGTGATTGATTTTTTGTACAAACCGGTCCTTTGGATTGTCAAATGGGAGCCTTGTAATAACCTGAATCAATTGATTCTGACTGGCAAAATCAACGCCCTCCCAGAATACACCTGTGCCGAGTAAAATTTGGCATTCCCCTCGTTCAAATTTGCGTTTGAGAGGCATTTCCTGTCCATGCTTGTGCTGGGCTAGGTGGGGAATGTTATTGTCTTCTAACAAATCCGACACCTGCAAGAGCAGAGAAATCGATGTAAACAAGACCAAAATCGGTCGTCCCAGCTCTGCTATTTCTCCTAAAGTAGTAGCCAAATAAGCTGCATGCTCCTCCTTGGTCCAAGCGAGGATGTCGGGGAGATGGGTCGGAAAAAGTAGTCGCTGGTTGGTCACAGTTTGAGTCGGTATCAAATCCAAGGTGACCTGCTCAAAGCCCAGCAGATCCGCCAGACTGACCTTTTTGCTGATGGTCAAGGTTGCGCTGATGCAGAAAATCTTAGTATCTGGCAGGTAGTTGGTCGCATTTAAGAGGCTGTCCTTGGAGCCCCGCAAATAGGCAAGCCGCTTTTCTTCTAAATTTTTCTCCTCCAACCAAAAGGTATCGTAATAGTCTATGAGCTGATGCAAGTCGTTCAAATCAACATCTCCAAGCTCCTCCAGGTTCTGACCAAGTTGATGAAGTTCAGCCTTTTGAACCTCTCGTTGACCATGCTGACGAAAACGACTCAAAAAGTGGTTGAGTTCAAACTGGCAAGACTCATACAAACGTTGGTCCAAAATAGTCGTCGCTCTGTCCTTTTTACTTTGCAATACTTGTAACATACTTGTCAAATCTTGCGAAGCCGTCGCTAGATTTTCAGCAGCCAAGAGAAACTTTTGTGCTTCATCAATCACCACCAGACGCTTATCCATGAGAGGATCTTGATCCTTAAGATGGCTGAGAAAGTAAGCGTGGTTGGTAATGAGCAGTCTACTAGAGAGAGCTTGTTGGTTCAATCGTTGCCAAAAATCCAAGCCCCAAAAAAGACTTTCAGGCTCCAATTTCCCATCGTGGGCAATCTCATCAAAGTAAGCTTGGTAGCGTTGTTTTTGTTTAAGCTCATCCAAATCACCTGTCGTGGTTTCGCATAACCAGACAAGCACCTGCATTTTGAATTGATTGACCAGGCGATTATCATCCTGCCTCTGCAGGGTTTTCCAGTAGTTGTCTAACTTGATAAAATGCTTGGGCGATTTTAGAGAGACTATGGGAATACGAAATATCTCTTTAAGCTTGCTCCCTTCCTTTTCCATAATCTGCTCTTGAAGGAGCTTGGTCGGCACGGTGACCAATAAAGGCTGGTCTGACTTAGCAAGTAAAGGCAAGAGATAACCGTAAGTCTTCCCCAAACCTGCCTGCGCTTGAATAAAATGCACTTTTTCTTCGTCAACCAAGCGTTTTTCTACTACTTGAGCAAAAGCAGTTTGTTTTTTTCGTTCATGCAAGCCGAGAAGGGCAATATTGGTCGAAAAATCTTCAGATAATCGGTAGGCTGACTTGATTTCTTCTGGCTTTTTCAAGACCAAGTCATGAATAGATTCTAAATCGTATGATAGATTTTCTGACAGAACAGGCACCATCTCATCAATGACCAGACGGGATTCAAAGAGCAGATTGTCCGCCAAATCAAGAATCTTTTCAACAATAGACCTGGGTAAGCTCTTTATTTTCTCTTGAATTTTGATGAGCAAGCGCGCCGTAGCCATGGCATCTGATATGGCCGTGTGTGCCTGGTCCAAACCAAGTTCCAGATGCTCTGCAAGGTTTCCCAAGCTATATTTTTCAAAAGTCGGAAAAAATAGCTGTGATAATTCTACCGTATCTACACGCGGTGTCAACAGTTCATAGCCTTCAAAAAAGAGTGCTTCTGCCAAGAGATTAGCATCAAACTTGACATTATGGGCGACAAATATAGCATCTCCAATCATGTCATAAATGGTACTTGCTACCTGACCAAAATCTGGAGCCTGACTTAGCTGTTGGTCTGTGATACCTGTCAGATTCTTGATATGGTCATCCAGTAGCTCATAGGGATTGATGTCCGTTGCATAACTGTCAATGATTTCTCCATTTTCAACGAGAACAATCCCGATTTGAATGATTTTTGCATCGGTACCTGTACCAGTTGCTTCCAAATCTACAACGGCATACCGATTGCTTGTTCTTGTGTCTTTCATACTGTTCATTATAGCATATTCCCTCTCATGGAAAAAGCTCCAAACAAATTCCATGAAGAAGGCGTGTTTTTTTGTTAGACTAGTAACATCAGCAACTGTTAGAAGAAGGAAAAAGAATGATTATTCACAAATCTGTCAATCCTGTCGCTTTTCAAAATACCTACTACCTTGAAAATGATACCCATCTGATTATCATTGACCCTGGGAGTGACTGGACAAAAATTCAAGCAACTATCGAAAAAATCGGAAAACCAATTGCGGCTATTCTCCTGACTCACACTCACTATGACCATATTATGAGTTTGGACATTCTGCGTGAGACCTACAATTTCCCGCCTGTCTATGTGGCTGAAAGTGAAGCCAGCTGGCTCTACACACCAGAGATGAATCTATCAGGTCTACCTCGTCATGATGATATGGAAAATGTAGTCTGCCGACCTGCTGAAAAAATCTTTCAATACCAAGAAGACTACCAGTTTGACGGTTTTCATTTCAAGGTAGTTCCAACACCTGGGCACTCTATTGGTGGTGTTTCCTTTATCTTCCCAGAGGATGAATGTGTCATCACTGGAGACGCACTTTTCCGTGAAACTGTGGGACGCACAGACCTGCCAACCAGCAACTTTGATGACCTGATTACTGGTATCAGAGAACATATCTTTACCCTGCCAAATCACTATACGGTCCATCCAGGTCATGGTCACAATACCAGCGTTGGACACGAAAAAAACTTCAATCCATTTTTTAGAATGTAAAATAAGTACTGCCCAGTTCTGATTGAACTAGGCAGTTTTTTATTATTATTCATCTAATGCATGTTCGGCTATGACGATTGTTTTTCCAGCCAACTCTTTGACCTCGCCAGTTGGACAAAATCCAACTTCGGACCAAAAATGACTGGATTGAGGATTGCTTTCAACATAGCCTAGACGCACCTTTTTGAAGTGAGTTGCTAACCGAGACAGGAGCTCCGCTATGACCTTTGAACCAAGACCCTGACCAGCCAATCTTGAATCCACCATAAAAAGTCCGATATAGGCAATCTCTGCAGTCGGATAGCCATCAATTAGGTCTAAGATGGCAACTAATCGCTCTTTGTCCCAGAATCCTAGAAAATATTTATCTGATAACTCCTTACCTGGCGGACACTCGACAAGGTCATTGGCTAAACTTTCCAGACTAGGCAAGGGTGGAAAATGTTCAAAATAGAGGGGATTGGTCTGGTAAAGAACCAAAACCTGCTCCAAATCAGCTTCTGTTAGCTTTCGGACTTGATAATGCTTTGAAAGTGACTAATCTTCATCCTCTTCGCTCCGACTAGGCTCCCCAATCGTTTCAAAACTTGCCCGACCGTCCGCAGCAAGAGCCTCCTGCTCATAAGCATTAATAATCTGGGCAACAACTGGATGACGAACCACATCCTTGGCTGAAAAATGCACGAAATCAATCTGCGGTATTTTACTCAACTTCTCCGTCGCATCAATCAGGCCTGACTTAACCTTGCGCGGCAGGTCAATCTGGCTAATATCCCCATTGACAATCATCTTGGAATTAAAGCCCAGACGGGTCAGGAACATCTTCATCTGCATAATGGTGGTATTTTGCGCCTCATCCAAGATGACAAAGGCATCTTCCAAGGTCCGCCCCCGCATATAGGCCAGCGGTGCAATTTCGATAATCTCGCGCTCCATTAGGCGCGTGGTCTGCTCCTTGCCCAAAATCTGGTAGAGGGCATCATAGACAGGACGCAAATAGGGGTCTACTTTTTCTTTTAAGTCCCCTGGTAAAAAGCCTAAACTTTCACCTGCCTCGACCGCAGGACGGGTCAGGACAATGCGCTTGACCTGTCCCCGCTTGAGGGCTGTTACAGCTAGAGTAACCGCCAAGAAGGTCTTACCTGTACCAGCAGGACCGATTCCAAACACGATGTCATGACGCTTTACGCTGTCCACGTAGAGTTTTTGTCCAAGGGTCTTTACGCGAATGGGTTTGCCATAGTTGTCCTTGATAATCTCTTCTTCATAGAGGGCAACGAATTTTTCAATCTCATCATTTTTTGCCATGGAAATAGCTGTGACCACATCTGGCGTATTGATAACTAAACCACGACCCACCAAGACAAGGAGAGACTGGATAACAAGACGTGCCTGTTCTACATGTTCTTCCTGTCCAATCACCTGCACTTTTTCCGTACGGGCATGAATAACCACACCTAGTTCCTGTTCCATCAATCTCAGATGGCGTTCATTCGAACCAAATAGACTAAACGAATCATCTGGATGCTTGAGTTGAATATCAATTGAATGTTCTAGCAAGAGTTGCTCCTTTTCCTGTGCTTTTCTCTATTATAACAAAAATAGCCCAAACAAGGCTATTTTGTACTATTTTATCCATCAATGTCCCAAATAATCTTCCCAAATCGCATCAAAATCAGACATGGAAAAGGCAAAGCTGGCCGATTCCTCCAAAAAACGACTGACTTCATCAAAATTATCTGATTGCTTAGGAAAATCAGACTCATCAAAGGCATAATCTGCCAAGATAGCTACTGGTTCATTACTTTTCGGGTTGCGTTGGGTCATCAACCAAGAATAAAAACTTCTTCTCACTACATCTACTTTCTATGATTTTTTTCGTAGAGCTCTATATAGCGCTCCATAGACATCTTACTAACCAATTCCCCTATCAATTCATAAGGAATATTCTTGGGATTTTTCATACGAACACAGGACTTGCCCATATCCAGTTTGGTAGGCACCTGTGCTTGATAAGCAGCAACGAACCAATCATTTAATTCTTGGTCCATATAGATTCCCATGTGGTAGAGGGCGATGTGTGCCTTTTGTGATGCCAAGGCAAGGAAAGGCAAGGGCTCTCCCGGTGTGCAATGATAACCATCAGGATAGGCAGCAAGCGGCACATAATAGTTAATCATACCTCCCAAGATGCCTACTTCAAAACCAGCTGGTAACTGTTCCACAATCACTTGATGGAGTCGTTCAACTGCTTCCTTCCGATTCTCAGGCAAGGCAGCCATATATTCTTCAATCGTTTCCACTTCAATCAGCATGACTTTCTCCTATCTCAACCCCAGCATACTTTCCTTGGCGTGAACCATGTCTGTTATCATCTGACAGTATGGCGTAGGGATGCCTGCTCGCTTGCCTTTGAATACAACTGCTCCATTCAGATAATCAATTTCTGTCTTTCGACCATGTTGGACCAAATCCTGGTGCATAGATGGATAGTGATTGGAAGCCTTCTTCGAGGCATCAATAACATATTTCCAAATAGCTTCTTCGTCAATTCCATCTGCCTCAGACTTAGCAACAGCAATAAATTCTTTGAAAATCCCCTGTACTAGATTCAGTCCAGCCTCCGTACCAAATAATTCACCAATTGTACAGTCTAAAATGGTACAAGTTGGATTCATCACACCATTGACACAGGCTTTCTGCCAAATGGCACTGACAACATGATTGTCATAGGTCACATTTAGCCCAGCTTCATTCAGCATTTCAATAATATCCGCAACTGATTGCTCATCACCAAGAATATGCTGAACGGAGATAGAACCCGGACCTTCTAAGTGAGCATGTCCAGGACCCTTTAGTCCCGCCAACCACATGGTCACCCCAACCATAATACTTTCATCTGGCACGTACCGACGCATGGTCGTCGCATGCCCCAAACCATTCAAGAGACTCAAAACCTTGGTAGTTGGACCGATAATCGGTTTAATATCCCGCAACATCTTTGGCAACTGATCAGCCTTTGTCAATAGAATGATAAAATCTGCTTCTCTCATTGCTTCGGCCGGTTTCATGATGGGTAAATGTACAGTTTCCTCTGCATCTCCAGTCACTTTCAAGCCGTTTTCTTGAATTACCTCGATATGCTCTTCCCAATTATCCAGCAAAATCACTTCATGATTTGTCTTAGACAATTGATAACCAAAACGACACCCCATTGCCCCACTACCAGCAATATATACTAGCATAGACGCCTCCTAGACCAATTCTGTTCCAAAAGAATCCTGTTTAATTTTTCCAGCCTTCATCAAACCACCAAGAGCTTTTTTGAATTGCCCTTTGGAAATACCAAAGGTGGCCTTGATGTCTTCCGGAGCAGACTTATCGTTCAAGGTCATGAAACCTCCATTGCTTTCCAGATAAGTCAATATCATCTGGGCATCATTTTCCAGCATCTCAAATGAACGTGGCTTGAGAGACAAGTTCAAGGTCCGATCAACTGCACGGTAGCCGATGACACGCGCCTCCAAAACCTGACCCAGACGTGGTTCCGCAAAGCGTTCGCTCGGGTGGATAAAACCAAGCATGTTGTTGTCTGGCAAATAAACAAAAGTACCATTCATTTTCAAACGATAGACAATCGCTCGCAGATTTTGGTTTTGCATATTGTCATAAGCAGGTCCAGCCATTTTCTGAAAATCTTCCTGAAAAGCTGGCAGAGCCCAAATGCGATCCTTCTTATCGACGTCTAATTTGACGTACAACTGATCCCCTTTCTTCGGCCAGAGTTCCTTGATTTCAGGCAAAATGTCCAAGGAAACAACCACTTGCTTGTCTGGCAGACCTGTATCCACAAAGACACCCAAATCCTTACGTACCTCTGTGACAGTTCCCCAACCAAAGCTGGTACGACTCGCCCCAACTTCCTTAGTTGTCAAACGGAGTTTTTGTTTCATATCGGTATAGGCAAATCCCTTAACAGATTGTCCTAGACTATGTTCTCCTTCATCCTTAGAAAGAGCAAAGGTTCTACCCTCTTTTTGGACAAAGTAAAACTGATCGTTTTCGTCAGTCACTAAACCAACGATATATTGTGCTAATAAATCATTCATGATTTTCTTCTTTCTGATTAAAAAGTGGGGGAAGTCTTGTCTAACTCCCCCCATTAGATTTCTTATTGATTCACCACTGGAAGTTAGACAGCCCAGTGATGATCTATTTTTGTAGCCTAAAAACGTGTTGATTAAACTTCCAACAATTCTTTTTCTTTGTCGGCAGTCATTTTATCAATTGTCTTGATAGCATCATCTGTTACTTTTTGAATATCTTTTTCAAGCGTCTTCAACTCGTCTTCTGTGATTTCTTTTGCTTTTTCAGCTTTTTTAGCTTCATCCATGGCATCACGACGGATATTACGGATGGCAACTTTTGAATTTTCACCGACTTTTTTCACATCCTTCGCCAAGTTCTTACGAGTTTCCTCTGTAAGGGCAGGAATAACCAAACGGATAACAGTACCGTCAGATTGTGGCGTCAAACCAAGATCTGAAGCGTTCAAAGCACGCTCAATATCCTTCAAGATTGACTTATCAAACGGAGTAATCAATAGAACACGCGCTTCTGGCACTGTAATACCAGCCAACTGGTTCAATGGCGTTGGAGAACCGTAGTACTCAACTGAAATACGGTCCAACAAACTAGCATTGGCACGGCCAGCACGAATGTGGCTGAATTCACGTGCCAAACTCTGATGAGATTGGTTCATGCGCTCTTGCGCTTTAGCAATAATTTCTTTAGACATAAGACTTCCTTCTTTGTATTTTTTTATAGTCTTTTAGTTTACTTTTAGCACTAGGCAACGAGCCACAGGCATAACTGAAGTTAGACAAGGCAAATTAACGAAGTAATAAAAGAAAAACTAAATGACGATATGATTTATTTTTCTTCTGAAGAATTTGAAACGGTAGTACCGATTGGCTCACCGAAGACAACACGTTTAATATTTCCTGGTTCATTCATATTGAACACGACCAAATCAATATCATTGTCCATTGAGAGAGTTGATGCTGTCGCATCCATGATTTTCAAACCACGACTAATCACTTCACGGTGGGTCAATTCATTGAATTTAACTGCATTAGCATCTTTCTTCGGATCAGCATTGTAGACGCCATCCACACCATTTTTAGCCATCAAAATCGCATCTGCTTCAATTTCTGCAGCACGAAGAGCCGCTGTCGTATCCGTTGAGAAGTACGGTGAACCAATACCAGCTCCAAAAATAACAATGCGACCTTTTTCAAGATGACGAAGAGCACGACCACGAATATAAGGCTCTGCAACTGACTGCATCGCAATCGCTGTCTGCACACGTGTATCCACACCAAGCTGTTTAAGGGAATCAGCCATTACAAGAGCATTCATAACAGTCCCCAACATGCCTGTATAGTCTGCTTGAACTCGATCCATACCCGCTTCAGCAGCAGGTTCTCCACGCCAAAGGTTACCACCACCAATAACAAGGGCAATCTGAATACCTGATTCTGCGACTTCCTGAATTTCCTTTGCCATTTCCTGAACAGTTTTAAGGTCAATACCGACACCACGTTCACCAGCCAAGGCCTCACCAGATAGTTTGATTAGAATACGTTCGTATTTAGGTTTCATCATCTCTCTCCTCTTTTTTATCCCTACTATTCTACCACAAAAACCGTTTTTTTTATACTGAAATCTCCAAGAAAAAAGGAAAATCCTCAACGAACTTTCCTTCTCACATTCTAAAACGCCTCTTTTTCCCAGCTTTTCAATAGTAGAAAATAGAGATTTTTAAAACAAACTAGCCTAGGCGCAATTTCCTACGTAAACTCTGAGCCCGACTTCCAATTAAACGATCTAGCTGACGAGTCTTCAAGGTCAAGATGACAAAGACAAGCATACCTGCTCCACCTGCAACAGCCAAGTGGATAAAGCTAGATACATAGCCATTTGCTGGAAGGATAAGATTCAAAACAAATTCAATCCCCCATACAATGAGTCCCATTACGATAGAAATCCAACTAATGGTCGCAATATCTTTTATCACTAGTCTTTCATCAATATGCAGAACCTTGTCAATTCGTCTATAGAAGAGATACAGCATAATTCCCAACCCAAATATCGTTGAGATAAAGCTACCATATACCTTAAAGACATAGATCATTGGTACTTGTAAAACGATTTTCACTAGCATCCCAATCAAGAAATAATAAATGGCTCTTCTATTTTCAAATATCACTTGAATGACCACACTAATGACAGAATATAGTCCCAGAGGTAAAATTAAAAATAAGTTCCAAATAAATAGAGTAATGGCGATAGGCTCTGACGGTCCGTAAAAAATCGTATAAAGTGGTCCAGCTAACAGGACCGTTCCAACAATCGCCGGTATAGTGAATATAAAGAGTAATTGTAGATTATCCGCCACTAAATGAGACGCCGCCTTCAAATCTTTCTTGACAAATTTCTCTGTAATCAATGGAATAGCAACACTTCCCAAACTCAGTGAAATCCCGATAATCATCATCGTAATCTTACTTGGATTGGCAGCCATATATGAATAAAGTTCCAAAAGTTCCGAATTACTGTAATCCGTAATTCTTTCCATAACACGAATAAACGTGACTTGGTCAATAAACTGCAATAATTGAATCGTTAGACCTAAAATGATAATTGGAATCGCATCTCGAACAGTTTCCTTAATAAGTTGACCTGTATCCAAAGAAATCTTTTGTTTCTTAGCATGAAGCAACTTACCAAGGTAACCTTGCTTCCATAAAGTATAAACTAAAATCCCAACGCTAGCAATCATCCCGACAAAAGCTGCAAAGGTAGATTGGACAACCGCTTCAAGATAGTCACCGCTACCCAACTTCATAATCATAAATGTTGCTGCCAGTATCCAGATAACCCGTACCAGCTGCTCTGCAAGCTGGCTGATCGCATAGGGCTTCATATCGTGCCGACCTTGGAAAAAACCACGCAAAATACTCATGGCTGGGAAGATAAAGAGAGGCGGGACTAGACTATACATGACTGGAAGTAACTTTTCCTTCGACCCCGATGCGTCTGCCAACCACGGAGCACTTAGATACATGACCCCTGCAAAGACAGCCCCAAAGACCAACATGAGCTTGAAGAATTCTCTGACCAAGTAAAGCGACACCTCTTCTTTACCCAAGACATTGTATTTAGCTACTTGTTTGGCAATAGCTGTCGGAAGACCAGCTGTTGAAATCAATAAGAAGTTGGCATAGATTTGATACCCCATACTAAAGAGGGCATTGGCTTCAGCTCGATATTCCCCTAACCAAATATACCAGGGAATAACATAGGCAACACCAAGCAGGCGACTAAGAATATTTCCAGCAGTCAACCAAGCCAAGCCTCTGGCCATTGTCGCCTGTTCTTTGGATTGCTGCATTTCAACTTTTTCGGACATTTTTCTATTACTTTCTATGTAAATATAAGACAGGAAAAACTCATACTCTTCGAAAATCAAAATCAGACGTTGTTGACTTGATTTGATGAACTTCAGTTCTATCTGCATCTACGTCGCCTAGTCTAATTCTGATTTTCATTGAGTATCAATTATTAATTTCTATTTTTGGATTTTCACAAAGTCTAACTCTTTCATTATAAACTTTTATCATACCAAAGTAAAAGAAAAACCCACCTATAAGGTGGGCAAGTCAATTAATTATCAATTGAATGATATTTCACTGTCAACCCTCGTTGTACAGCTGGGCGCTGAGCTATTTTCTCTACCCAGGTCTTTAGATGCTTGTAAGAATCAACATCTAAAAATTCTGCCGAACCTGGATACAAGGCTCCTTGTGCCAAACGACCATACCAAGACCAAATAGCAATATCTGCGATGGTATAGGTATTTCCTGCTACATATTCTCTAGTCGCTAATAACTGATCCAAGAGATCCAGCTGACGCTTAGTTTCCATTGTATAGCGATTAATCGGATATTCTTGCGCTGTCGGAGCGTAATGGAAGAAATGTCCAAATCCTCCACCAACAAATGGAGCGGCGCCAGTTTGCCAGAAGAGCCAGTTAAGAACCTCTGTCCGCTCTGCCCAAGCTTTTGGTAGGAAGGCCTCAAACTTTTCTGCCAAGTAGAGGAGAATATTGGCTGATTCAAAGACCGAAATCGGTGCTTGCTCGGAATAATCTACCATAGCTGGTATTTTGGAGTTGGGGTTGATGGCAACAAAATCGGAGCCGAATTGGTCTCCTTGACCGATATTGATGAGAAAGAGGTCATAATCAGCTTCCGAAATACCTAACTCTTTCAACTCCTCCAACATAATAGCAACCTTAATGCCATTCGGCGTCCCCAATGAATAGACTTGGAAAGACTTCTCTCCCTTTGGTAGGTCTTGCTCAAAGCGACTGCCTGCTGTTGGACGGTTGCCAGATCGGTTGTCATTTTCATCTTCCCACTTCCAAACGAGTGGTTTTGTATATTCTGTCATGTTTTCTCCTATTTTACCTTTCCTGGGATAAAACTTGCCATTCGATAATGATTTTGAAGTTTTTGAATGTAAAGAGAGAGTTGAACCAATTCTTTAGGAGCATGATAGGTCAAGGCTGTCAGCTCTGCATTAACATAGCGTCCCAATCGTTCAGCAAGCAAGTAGAGATTGTCTGCTTGATCAAGCTCTTTGGCAGTTTCAAAAACCTTTTCACGCAAAACGGATGTGATAGCATCTTCTGGTAGCTGATAAACCGCCGAAAGATGACTATAAAATTCTTCACGGGTCACCTTCATAGTTGCCTCCTCAATCACTTTTACATATATTATAGAGCTTGTTTTATTGAATGTCAACTAAAAAAGATTGCCCTAAGACAATCTTTCTATTAATTAAAGTGAGTTAGGATCAACTTTGATACCAACACCTTGTGTTGTTGTAATTGATACTGAAGTCATGTATGTACCTTTAGCTGTAGCTGGTTTAGCTTTAGCCATTACATCGTGGAAAGCTTTGAAGTTTTCAACGAGTTTGTCAGCGTCAAATGATACTTTACCGATAAGAGCTTGTACGATGCCTGCTTTGTCAGCACGGTAAGTGATTTTACCACCTTTAGACTCTTCAACTGCTTTAGCAACATCCATAGTTACTGTACCAGTTTTAGGGTTTGGCATCAAGTTACGTGGACCAAGTACACGACCAAGACGTCCAACAACAGCCATCATATCTGGAGTTGCGATAACAACGTCGAAGTCCAACCAACCACCGTTGATTTTAGCAACGAGGTCATCTTCACCAACAAAGTCTGCACCAGCAGCTTTTGCTTCTTCTGCTTTAGCACCACGTGCGAAAACAAGAACTCGTGAAGTTTTACCAGTACCGTTTGGCAATACCATTGCACCACGGATTTGTTGGTCTGCTTTACGTACGTCGATGTTCAAGTTGTAAGCAACTTCAACTGACGCATCAAATTTAGCGAAGTTAGTTTCTTTTGCAAGAGCAACAGCTTCTTCTACGCTGTAAAGTTTTGTGCTGTCGATTTTTTCAAGAGCAGCACGCAAGTTTTTGCTTTTTTTAGCCATGTTATATGTCTCCTTGTAATCAGATAATCTTGGGTGCTACTTAGTCAGTAACAGTGAATCCCATAGAACGAGCAGTACCTTCGATCATACGCATTGCAGCTTCAAGAGATGCAGCGTTCAAGTCAGGCATTTTAGTTTCAGCAATTTCTTGTACTTGTGCACGAGTAACTGTTGCAACTTTAGTTTTGTTTGGTGTACCTGAACCTTTTTCAACACCTGCAGCTTTTTTCAAAAGAACAGCAGCTGGTGGTGTTTTAGTGATGAAAGTGAATGATTTATCTTCATACACAGAGATAACTACTGGGATGATCATACCAGCTTGGTCAGCTGTACGAGCGTTAAACTCTTTTGTGAATCCCATGATGTTGATACCTGCTTGACCAAGTGCTGGTCCGACTGGTGGAGCTGGAGTAGCTTTACCTGCAGGAATTTGAAGTTTTACGAGTTTTTCGACTTTTTTAGCCATGATATAAAATCCTCCTATTGTGGTTTTGGCGGTAATTAAAGATTTTTACCTCCCACAAATATGTGTTTTACACATACCTTTTCATTATACACGAATTTCAAAGAAATGCAAGCTTTAGGTTTACTTTTTTTCACATTTTTTATAGAATGAATGTATGTTTGAATCGATTATATTTTTAAAAATAGTAGCCTTTCTATTCATCTTTCTAACCTTGGCCATTTCGATAATTGCTGTCAAGTTTTTTAGGTTGCAAAACCGAGGATGGAACTTTGCAGACATTGCCTTTCCTCTCTATGCAATTGAATTTTATCTGATTTCGGACAAGGCCTACTATAACAGTCTACTGCCTCAGCTTGTCCTAGCCCTCTCACTACTAGCGATTGGTCTTTGCGGTTTCTTCCTTTTAAAGAAAAAGAATTTTTTATATCGCCGTTTCTTCAAGGTTTTCTGGCGAGCTAGTTTTATCTTGACCTTTTTGATGTATCTAGCTTTGGTTATTGCGGTCTTCACTTTAAAATCCTAAAATCATCCATCCTTTCATAGATGGCATAATAAATCCCCATTGCAGGCGCAGTGGGGATTCTTTTTTATACTAAATCAGACAAGGCGACGTAGATGTATAGTCGAATGAATTAGCTTTCAGACAAGGAACTGAGGTGCAGGTTGCTAGCACAGCCTAGTGGCTATGCTAGGTTGGAGATATAACTTGCAAAGCAAGTCACTTCTGCAGAGTACGGCAAGCCGAAAGTGACGATGTATCAAAGTTAATTCAAATGACTATAGATAGAACTGACCTTCATCAAATCAAGTCAACAGCGTATGATTTTGATTTTCTAAAAGTATTAATTAGTTGTCATATTGATAGGCCTCTCTGGGCATGAAAAGATGGACTTATTCATGAATTTCTAGAGGGAGGCCATCTGGATCAAAGAAGAAGGCCATTTTTTTACCATCAAAATCATCTGTTCGCAGGACTTCATGTCGGATGTCCAAACGGTCAAACTCTTCCAGACAAGCTTCCACATCTGCAACCTGGAAGGCTAGATGGCGTAGACCTGTATGTTCAGGATTGGGCATGACCGGACGCATTGGCGCATCTGGTTTGATGAAAATTTCCAAGATCAGATTGCCTTTTTTGACATTGAAGAGAATATCATTTTTTTCTGGGCGAATATGCTCATCCACCTGTTCAAAGCCTAGTTTCTCAACATAAAATTCTCTTGTTTTGTCATAGTCACTACCGATAATTGCAATATGATGAACTGCATCAAATTTCATTATTGTGTTTCCAATACCTTTCTAGGTTTTGTTCCTTCAGCTGGACCAATGACACCCGCTGCTTCTAGCTCTTCCATGAGGCGTGTTGCCCTGTTAAAACCAACAGACAAGCGTCGTTGAATCATAGAGGCGCTGGCTTTTTGTGTCTCAACTACCAAGGCACGTGCTTCGTTGAAAAGTGGATCTCCTCCAGCATCACCAAAACCTGCATCGCCATCACCTTCTGCCACTTCACCTGGATCAAAGGATTCATCATAATCTGCATCTGCTTGATCCTTGATAAAGCCAACTATTGCTTCTACATCATCATCGGATATAAAGGAACCTTGCAAGCGGACTGGATGGTTTTCATCAATCGGTTTAAAGAGCATGTCACCGCGGCCCAAGAGTTTTTCAGCACCGTTTTCATCTAGAATCGTCCGACTGTCTGTACCGCTTGATACGGCAAAGGCGATACGAGATGGTACATTGGCTTTAATCAAACCTGAAATAACATCAACAGATGGTCGCTGGGTAGCAAGAATCATGTGGATACCTGCTGCACGAGCCTTCTGTCCCAAGCGAATAATGGCATCTTCCACTTCCTTGCTGGCTACCATCATCAAGTCTGCCAACTCATCTACGATTACCACAATGAGAGGAAGTGGAATCTGTTTTTCTTCTGAACGGCTATTAAATTCTTCGACCTTCGCATTATAACCTTCCAAGTTTCGGACACCAATTTGGCTAAACAACTCATAACGTTTCTCCATTTCATCCACTACTTTTTGAAGAGCTCGAGCAGCCTTACGTGGGTTGGTCACAACGGGAATCAATAGGTGGGGAATATCATTATAGACCGATAATTCGACCATTTTGGGGTCAATCATCATGAACTTAACTTGGTCTGGACCAGCTTTCATGAGAATTGAAGAGATGATACCATTGACAGCAACAGACTTCCCTGAACCAGTTGAACCAGCCACCAATAGATGGGGCATACGTGCTAGGTTAAAGGAACGGACGGAACCATTGACAGCCTTACCGAGAGGAATTTCCAAAAGCTTGTCTGGGTCTGTTTTAGATTGTTCCCAGAGCTCACGGAAAGGTACTGTAGCCACTTCGGAGTTTGGAACTTCAATACCGACTAGAGATTTTCCTGGGATAGGAGCTTCAATACGGACATCTTTAGCCGCAAGGGCTAGAGCCAAATCATCAGCTAGGTTAGAAATCCGATTGACACGGACGCCGACTGCTGGTTTGACTTCATACTTGGTTACCGATGGTCCAATCTCAGCACGCTCAACTACTACCTTGATTCCAAAACTGGCAAAGGTGTCTTCTAAAACTTTAATATTCTGACGAACAATCCGTTTTTCATTGGACTGACTCTTAGCTTTTATAGGAGCAAATAAGTCTATGGACGGAAGTTTATATGCTAGTCTCTGCTTAGGCTTGAAATCAATCTGCACATCTGTCTCGTCCTTCTCAAACTCATTTGGTTCAGAAGCCTGGCTTGCCGAGTTTGATTGTGCTGGTTGGTCATCTTCTGCCAACATAATTGGAAATTCATCTTCTATGTCTAAGTGGTCATATTCTGAAATAATCGGTACTTGAACAGGCTCTTCTTCTAGGATTTCACCTGTTTCTAAATCGACATGTCTATCTACCAGTGCCAAAGTCCGAGCTGACTCTTCCTCTTCCTCTAGACGAAGGCGTTCCTCTTCTAGACGAGCTAATTCTTGCTGACGTTTCTCTTCTCGTTCTGCTTTCTTCTGTGTTCGAAGCTCTGCTCTTTTTACCTGCGTCTCCGCCAACTTATCTTTGGCAACCGCCAAGCCATCGGCAACATCATAAACAGACCATGGGCTTACAAAAAAGATACCAAATGCTATCACTAGAAGACCGATGAAGAAGGAACCGACATTTGCAAAGAGGAAGGAGACTGGCAGATAGAAGATACTTCCAATCATCCCTCCGCCTAGAAATGCTGTTACCTGAAACTTAGCTAGGTCTGACAAGGCCAATTTTAGAGTATGACCGAATAGGTCACTCCCTTGATAGGTCCAGTCTAAATAAGCCTGAAATTCAATTAATAACCCGATAACAATCAGCCAGAAGCCCGATATGGTCCCTTCTCTTTCGCGTAAGACTTTGGGAATAAGAAGGTAGATAAATGCACCTGCCAATAATAGATAGGCTAGACTACCAAATAATAGCCGGAAAATATTGTAGCTGGTCACTCCAAACACACCTAGGCGACTGGCTGCAAAGGCAATGAATAAAAGCCCCAATACTCGAAGGGTGATATTTTTAACACGTTCTTGCTGTGCTAATTCTGCCTTGGTTGGTCGCCTCGTAGCCTTTCCTTTTTTACTTGTCTTTCTCATAGATACCTCAACTTTCTCAATCTCTTTATTTTATCATAATTGGGAAGAATTTTCATGATAGAAAAAACCCTGAAAATACAGGGTTTCAGAATGAAGACAAAGTCGTTAGAATTATATTTCTAACGGCTTTTTCATATGTAAAGTAGTATAATAGAGATAGGAATACTAGCTAATAAGCAGAGGGAGAAT
>NZ_JANFME010000008.1:0-79612 GCF_029616525.1 Streptococcus suis
TCAATTTCAGAATCTGTATCTGAATCAATTTCTGAATCAGTATCAGAGTCTATCTCTGAGTCAGTATCTGAATCGGTATCAGAATCAATTTCTGAGTCAGTATCAGAATCAGTAAGCGAGTCAGTGTCTGAATCAGTATCAGAATCAATTAGCGAGTCAGTGTCTGAATCTGTATCAGAATCAATTAGCGAATCCGTCTCTGAGTCTGTATCTGAATCAGTATCAGAGTCAATCAGCGAATCAGTTTCTGAGTCAATCTCTGAGTCTGTATCAGAATCAGTAAGCGAGTCAGTCTCTGAATCAATTTCTGAATCTGTATCAGAGTCTATCTCCGAGTCAGTAAGCGAATCGATTTCAGAATCCGTTTTAGAATCAATTTCAGAATCGGTATTTGAATCAATCTCTGAGTCAGTATCAGAATCAATCAGAGAATCCGTCTCTGAATCAATCTCAGAGTCAGAATCAACCCCGTCTCGTCACTCTCAAGCTCCGCGTAGACAAGGTGCGTTGCCAAATACTGGTGAACAATCATCAGCTTGGGCAGGAATCCTTGGAGCAGGTCTCCTTCTTGGCGGTTTGTATAAGAGACGCAGACAGAATAAGGGGGAAGAAGAGGATTAATTCTCTGAAAATAAGAAAAATTAGCTAGTTTCGACTGGCTAATTTTTTTGATAGAATACAGTTTAAAATATGAAAAAATGTAAAAAAGGGCTATAATGGTATTATGAAAGTACTATTGTATTTAGAAGGTAAAACTGTTTTAGAAAAATCAGGAATTGGCCGGGCGCTTCAACACCAGATGGAAGCGCTAGATATGGCAGGCATTCCTTATACGACAGACCTGTTGGGAGATTACGATGTCATTCATATCAATACCTATGGCCCGCGCTCCTGGTTACTGCTACATGCAGCCAAACGGAGTGGAAAAAAGGTAATCATGCATGGACATTCCACGAAGGAAGATTTTCAAAATTCCTTTATCGGTTCGAATATCCTAGCTCCTTTTGTTGGGAAATATCTAGCAAGCATGTACCAAAAGGCAGACTTTGTCATCACTCCTTCAGAGTATTCAAAAAAACTCATCCAGTCTTACGGTGTGACAACGCCAATTATAGCCGTTTCGAATGGTATTGATTTAGATAAATATAAGAAGGATGAACGTAAGGAAGCAATCTTTCGAGAGCATTTTAAAATTGAAGAAGGTCAGCCAGTTGTTGTCTGTGCAGGACTTTACTTCCGACGTAAAGGAATTGAAGACTTTGTCAAGGTAGCCGAAAAGATGCCGCATGTCCGCTTTATTTGGCTCGGTTCAATCAATAAGTGGCTGATTCCGTCATATATTAGAAAAATTGTTGAGGGAGATCATCCAGCGAATGTCGAGTTTCCAGGTTATTTTAAAGGTGCTGTTTTTCAAGGTGCAATGAGCGGAGCGGATGCCTTTTTCTTCCCATCGTATGAGGAAACAGAAGGGATTGTTGTTCTGGAAGCTCTTGCTAGTCATCAGCATGTTGTTCTAAGAGACATTCCAGTTTACGATGGTTGGATTGACGAAAATGTTGCCGAATTGGGACATACAGTGGATGATTTTGTCGATTCTATTCAGAAAATCTTAGACAAGCAGGTTGATAAACGTGAGGCGGGCTACCAGGTTGCGGTTAGTCGCTCGATTGACAATGTTTCCCACCAATTGGTGGATGCCTATCGACAAGTATTGGAGATGTAAATGCGGATTGGATTGTTTACGGATACATATTTTCCACAGGTTTCAGGAGTCGCGACTTCGATTCGGACTCTTAAGACAGAGTTGGAGAAATTGGGACATACGGTATTTATTTTTACGACGACAGATGAGGATGTGAATCGCTACGAAGATTGGGACATTATCCGAATTCCTAGCGTACCTTTTTTTGCCTTTAAAGATCGTCGAGTGGCTTATGCAGGTTTTACAGATGCCTTAAAAATTGCAAGTCGCTATAAACTAGATATTATTCATACTCATACCGAATTTTCTTTGGGGATTTTGGGGAAAATGATTGCCAAGGAACTAGATATTCCGGTGGTACATACTTATCACACCCAGTATGAAGACTACGTACACTATATTGCCAAGGGTAGGATTATTCGTCCCGGGATGGTTAAATATTTAGTACGGGCATTTTTAAAAGATTTGGATGGGGTAATTTGTCCTAGTGAGATTGTTGAAGATCTTTTAATGAGTTACAATGTTCCGATTTCTAAACGAGTAATTCCGACAGGAATTGACTTGGCAAAGTTTGATAGACCAGAAATTGGCAAGGATGAAACAGATGAGTTGCGGGAACAGCTAGGAATTGCTAGTGATGAAACGATGTTGTTAAGTCTGTCTAGGATTTCTCACGAGAAGAATATCCAAGCAATCGTTCAGGCAATGCCCAAAATTTTGCTGGAAAATCCAAAGGTGAAGTTGGTCATTGTCGGAGGTGGACCTTATACAGATGATCTTCAGGCAATGATAGCGGAGCTTAATCTAGATGAACACGTCCAGTTGACGGGAATGATTGCACCAAGTGATACAGCACTTTATTATAAAGCTGCGGATTTCTTTATTTCTGCTTCGACCAGTGAAACACAGGGACTAACTTTCTTAGAAAGCTTAGCTTCTGGAACTCCTATTTTGGCACATAGCAATCCCTACTTAAAAAATGTTATAACAGATAAGATGTTTGGGACTCTCTTCATTCGAGAACAGGAGTTGGCAGATGCCGTAGTTGAGGCGATTGTTGCTACGCCACCAATGAATCCGTATGTACTTGATAAGAAGCTCTATGAGATTTCTTCTACGAATTTTGGACGTAAGGTTTTTGAATATTATCTAGATTTGAAGATTTCGTATGATTTTAGAAAAGAACATACTAATCAAGATAGCGTAGCGGAAGCATTTATAAAAGAGGCTATTTACCTACCGCAAAAAGTAGTAGTTAAATCAACAGACACGACAGCAAAAATATTGAAAAAATCAGTCGAACAAGTAAAATTAATCCGGAATTTCTTTGAATAATTTGGAGGTTTCAAATGGAAAAGCTTCGGAAAGAGAGTTGGAAGAGTCTGACTATAGTAGCCCTTATTATACTATCCATGTATGCAGGTATTTATCTGATTGCCTTTCATCTGATTAGTGACACCATGCTTTCTAAGGAACTGGTGGTCGGGAATATATTGCTCTATACTCCCATTGTACTATTCCTAACAGGTCTTCTTTATGGATTTTTTCACGGTTTTTCTCCAAGCCTTCTTGCCTTGGTTTTACTGCTTTATCCTGTAACCATCTTTTCTTTAAGGAATGGATTATTCACTATCAGATTGTTTACACCTTATGTGCTCTGATTGGAAATGGGGTAGGAGCTCTGCTATTTTCTATAAGAAAGAAAATGAGGAAAAATCCTTGAAAAATCAGGAAATCCTGTTATAATAGCTTTTAGAGACTTATCAATTCTAGGAAATCTTTGAGAGAGTGTGCGGTGGGTGCAAGCACATAGAGGATAGGATTGACACTACTCGGTATGATTTTATGCAAACATAAAAGGGTGGTTCCCTTATCGCCAATCTGAGGTAGTCAGGCTTTTTAGCGTGACTGCGAATGAAGGTGGAACCACGTTGCGACGTCCTTTTGCGAGGGCGTCGTATTTTCTTTTGGAGGAGGTGACCATGTTTTTAAAGTTGGAAGAGGTACATGACTTTCTTAGGAAGAATGACCTTTATGATGACCATACGCATGCAATCTGGGCTACGATACGTACCGGAGGAACAAGTAATGCTTACTTTATACTGGTTTTCACGCTTGAGAATCTGGTCGTGTTAGACATCACAGCTATGGGGAAAATTGCAGGAATTGGTAGAATTTATCCTGCGTCGGAAATTTTGTCAGCAGAATTGAAGAAAAAATTACTGTTTGGTTATCAGTTTTCTTTTGAAACGGCAGACGAAGGAAACCATAAACTGCATGTGAACACAGTCATGCTGGGTGCCAAATGGCATGCGAAGGAGTTTCAGGCTCTACTGAGTTCAACTGCTTACCCCTATTTTCGATTTAGTAAGTAGTAAATATGTTACTAGATGATGTATTGAAACGTTGCCTAACCGTTCGCAAGGCTTACAGAGAGTTGGAGGTCAAGCACCACGAAAAAGAGTGGTCCATTGATGAGTGAAACAGTCTGGGGATAGACTGTTTCAGCTCAACAACTTAAAATAAAGACTTGTTGACCAATGATATTGGCAACATGAACCGTCTGATTATGACCAAGCAGGGGCGTTACTATGATGAAACACCTTATACCTTGGAGCATAAAATGGCTGAAAATATCTGGTGGTTGATTGAACTGGCTGACCGCCTGGATATTGATATTCAAAAAGAAATGGAAACCTTTTTAGCTCAAAAAGAAGAGTTATTGGGGATTAAAAAATAAAAAATAGAAAGGACTAGGGTCTCCGTATTTGGTTGAACTGAATACGGGCTACGGACTGGGCCAAAAAGATAAACAAGAACTAGACGCTTGCGTCGTCGTTCTGTTTCCTATTTTGTCTGTGTCCGCTTAACGCCCCTTATATCTTATATTATGATTAAAATTACTTTCCCAGATGGTGCTGTTCGTGAGTATCAGGCTGGCGTGACTACTTTTGAAATTGCTGAGAGCATCAGCAAGTCTTTGGCGAAAAAGGCGCTTGCTGGTAAGTTCAATGGTAAATTGATTGACACCACTCGTGCCATTGAAGAGGATGGCACGCTTGAAATCGTAACACCTGACCATGAGGATGCCTTGGACATCTTGCGTCACTCAGCAGCCCATCTCTTTGCCCAGGCGGCTCGTCGTCTTTTCCCAGATATCAAGTTGGGCGTTGGTCCAGCTATTCAGGACGGTTTCTACTATGACACGGACAATGCTGCTGGTCAGATTTCAAATGAAGACCTGCCACGCATTCAGGAAGAAATGATGAAGATTGTCAAGGAAAACTTCCCTTCAGAACGCCGTGAGGTGACCAAGGAAGAAGCTCTCGAAATCTTCAAAAACGATCCTTACAAGTTGGAATTGATTCACGAGCACTCTGATGACGAGGGTGGTTTGACCATCTATACCCAAGGCGAATACGTTGACCTCTGCCGTGGCCCACACGTTCCGTCAACAGGACGTATCCAGATTTTTGAACTGCTCAATGTAGCTGGTGCTTACTGGCGTGGTAAGAGTGAAAATCCAATGATGCAACGGGTTTATGGTACAGCTTGGTTTGACAAGAAAGATCTCAAGGCTTACCTTCAAATGCGTGAGGAAGCTAAAGAACGTGATCACCGTAAACTTGGTAAGGAATTGGATCTCTTCATGATCAGCCAAGAGGTTGGTCAAGGCTTGCCATTCTGGTTGCCAAATGGAGCGACCATCCGTCGTACCTTGGAGCGTTACATCACAGATAAAGAGTTGGCTTCAGGTTACCAGCACGTTTATACACCACCGTTGGCTTCTGTTGAACTCTATAAGACTTCAGGTCACTGGGAGCATTATTCAGAAGATATGTTCCCAACTATGGACATGGGTGACGGTGAAGAGTTTGTTCTTCGTCCGATGAACTGTCCGCACCACATTCAAGTTTACAAAAATCATGTGCGTTCTTACCGTGAATTGCCAGTACGTATCGCTGAGCTTGGTATGATGCACCGCTATGAGAAGTCTGGTGCTCTTACTGGTTTGCAACGGGTACGTGAGATGACCCTCAACGACGGTCATATCTTTGTCACACCTGAGCAAATCCAAGAAGAGTTCAAAAAAGCACTTCAGTTGATTATCGATGTGTACGCAGATTTCAACCTAAACGACTACCGTTTCCGCCTGTCTTATCGTGATCCAGAGGACAAAGAGAAGTACTATGACAACGATGAGATGTGGGAAAATGCCCAACGCATGTTGAAAGGTGCCATGGATGAAATGGGCGTAGACTACTTTGAGGCTGAGGGTGAAGCTGCCTTCTACGGTCCAAAATTAGATATCCAGGTGAGAACTGCCTTAGGTAATGAGGAGACTCTATCAACCATTCAGTTGGACTTCCTCTTGCCAGAACGTTTTGGTTTGACCTATATTGGTGCTGATGGTGAAGAACACCGCCCAGTTATGATTCACCGTGGTGTTATCTCAACCATGGAACGCTTTACCGCTATCTTGATTGAAACCTACAAGGGTGCCTTCCCAACTTGGTTGGCTCCAACCCAAGTGACTATGATTCCGATCTCTGTGGAAGCTCATTTGGACTACGCTTGGAAGGTTGCCAAAGAATTGCAAGACCGTGGCGTTCGCGTACACGTGGATGAGCGGAACGAGAAGATGCAATACAAGATCCGTCAGAGTCAGACCAGCAAGATTCCATACCAGCTCATCGTCGGTGACAAGGAAATGGAAGATAATGCTGTCAACGTTCGTCGTTACGGAAGCAAGACAACACAAACTCAGTCAGTCACAGAATTTGTGGATCATATCCTAGCAGATATTGCCCGCAAGTCACGTCCAGCTGAAGCTGAATAAATAAAGTAAGAAGTCCGAAAGGGCTTCTTTTTTGGTATAATAGTCAAGGAAAGTGATGGTAATAATGAAAAGAGTAATAAAAGTTATTGTAGGTCTGATGTTAGGAATTGTTGGTTTCTTTATTATCATAATAGTTGGTTTGTATCTCTTATTTAGTCCCAGGGTGGCTAGTCGAGAGGAATTGATATCGTATCAGATGATGCTTGAACAGGGTATGGAGTCATATGGTTTCACTGGTAAGGTGGAGTTGACAAAATTTCGTCCTATTGCCATTGGTAACCCATGGGATGTTTTAGAGTATGATTATACTGAGGCTATAGATGGTCAGTCAATTACACTTCAATCCTCTGATACTTTGGTCAATAACCGAATTGAAGGACAGGAGGCATTAAACGGACTACTAAATATGACGGTCTATTTTGATGATAGTCCAAGCGGAATGTTGTATCAATTTGATGGTATCGTTGACCAAGCTATGTGGTATCAGCCGAGAGGTAAATATTTACTGAATCAGGCACAGCAGATATTTAAGTTGATGGAAGAAAAAGATTTCACTTTGTTTGAAGTGGATGGTAGGCTTGAAACTCAGGATGAAAAACTGATAAAGTTTTATGAAAAGGTAGAGGAAAATCGCTATAATGGTCGGGCTTTTGCAGGTTTTTATGATATTAATTTAGACTGGCTCATGGAGGAAGAAATGGCGGTAATCGAAGTTGAATTTTTTAATAAGAAGGACCTTGGTTTAGAAAACGACTTAGTAGAGGAAGATAAATTACTAGCTGATTTAAAACAGAAAGTCGAAACATTTGACTATTCGAATGTAGAAGACGGAACCTATAGAATTGGTTTTCGTAGACCTGGAGTGCAGTCGACAAGTTTTTTCGTAACAATCAAGGTAAAAGATCATCATCATTCATTCTTAAAATAGTTGTAACAAACACAAAAACTCCCAACCAACTGGCTGGGAGAAATTTTATTCTATACTGCTCGCCCAAGACTTAGCTACATAACGTGACAGACTTGAAATGGCGAAATTGATGACAAAGTAGATGAGAGCAACCATGAGATAGAGAGCAAAAACTTGCTCCGCCTCAAAGTAGCGTCCCATGAGGATTTGACTCGAACCGAAGAGTTCTTGCAGGGCGATAACGGAGTAGAGGAAACTAGTGTCCTTGATGACCGTTACAATCTGCGAGATGATGGCTGGCAGCATCTTGCGAATGGCCTGTGGCATGATGATATAGACCATGATTTGTACTGGGGTAAAACCCTGTGACAAGCCAGCTTCGGTCTGGCCCGGTCCGATGGCGTTTAGACCACCACGGATAATCTCGGCCATGGCTGCCGTGGTAAAAATAGTAAAAGCAGTAATACCAGCAGGCGTTGACTTCATTTGGAAGACCAAGAAAACGGTGAAAATCCAAAGTAGGTTTGGTACATTTCGCACAAATTCGATATAGATGGTCGCAATCCACTTGAAGAGTGGATTTTTTCCATTTCGCATAATGGCCAAAATCATACCAAACAGGACAGACAAGACCACGGAAATACTGGAAATATAGAGAGTGAGTTTCAAGCCGTTCCACAAGAGTTGGAAGGTTGAAGGCTTGAGTAATTCTAAAACATAATTCATCGTTCAACCTCCTTTTAGTGTGAAAAGGCAGACTTATTCTTTTCTTCAATGCGGCGGCCCCAGCTTGCAACAGGGAAGCACATGATGAAGTAAAGGAAAGCGGCCCCAGCAAAGGCTGGGATGTAGTTGGCATTCATGGCAGACCAAGATTTTGTCATAAACATAATATCAGCTCCAGAAATGATGGCAACAGTAGCCGTATTCTTAATCAAGTTTACTACTTGGTTGGTCAAAGGTGGAAGAATGGTCGGAATGGCCTGTGGTAAAATGATGATTCGCATGGTTTCAGCTTGAGTAAATCCTTGTGAGAGTGCGGCTTCAGTTTGCCCAGTAGGCACAGCCTCAATCCCTGCACGAATGACCTCTGCGATATAGGCACCGTGATAGAGTCCGACGCAGATAACAGCTGTCCAGTAGATGGACGGCATGAGAACATAGTTTGAAATCAGTGGAAGTCCATAATAAACAATCATGAACTGAACCAAAAGCGGCGTGTTCTGATAGTATTCAACATAGACACGTGCGATGATTTTTAACACTTTATTTTTACTTGAAGAGAGACTACCAAAGACAATTCCTAAAAACATGGCCATGATAAAGGCACCGACAGAAATGGCTAAGGTAAAGAGAAAACCTTGGAAAAAGGTTGGAAAATCCTTGAAATAACTGACCCAATTCTCCCAAGCGTAAGGACTAGTTGTTAAAACTGTCATATTGTTTCACCTTTCTATTCGTCAGTTTCTGTTACTGGTTTGAGACCATTGGCATCATAGATGCTTTGTAGGCTACCATCGGCAGTCCATTTTTTTACGAGACTATTTAAGTAGTCGTTAAGGTCTTTGTTAGATAATTTAGTAACAATTCCATAGTCAGAAGCTGAGAAGCTAAAGTCCATGAGTTCAGATTTAGAGCTGATATACCCAGAAAGGATAGATTGGTCTACTGAAAATGCGTCTGTACGGTGAGCACGTAGCGAGACAGAGAGTTCTGGATAAGAACCAAGCTCTGCAAAATTGACAGAGATACCATATTTGTCTGCTAGTTCAGAGATGAGGGTACGTGTAATGGAACCCTGGGCAACGCCAATTGTTTTACCATCCAAATCTGTGAAAGTCTTAATTCCACTATCCTTATTGACCAAGAAGCCAACGGCATCTGTGTAGTAAGGAGTTGTGAAATTGTAGAGGAGTTTACGTTCCTCAGTGATGGTAAAAGTTGCGATGACCATATCTACTTGACCGTTATCAAGAAGTGGTCCTCGGGTTTGCGCTGTAACGGGAGTAAATTCGATATCTACACCTAATTCATCTGCAATTTTTCGAGCAATATCAATCTCCATTCCCTCAAATTTACCAGTATCAGGGTTCTTGTAGCCAAAGTTTGGGACGTCCTGTTTCACTCCGACGCGGAGCACGCCTCTATCGATGATAGCTTGAACTTGATCACTGTTGGTGATGGCTGCGGGTGTTTCTGTTTGAGCTACTGGTTGTTTTGCGAAAACGAGAAGAATAAGTCCAAAGACCAATAATCTAATTGCAAAGAAAATGTTGATTTTTTTCTTATCCATAGACTTCCTCCTAGAGTTTTACTTTGTCAGATTCGTGGTTGATAATCTTGCTGAGGAATTGTTGGGCACGAGGCTCTGTCGGATTGTCAAAGAAGCCATTCACATCTGTTGTATCAACTAAAACTTCTCCCTCAGCCATGAAGATGATGCGATCAGCTACTTCACGGGCAAAGCCCATTTCGTGTGTTACGACAATCATGTTCATCCCGTCACGTGCCAATTTTTGCATAACTGCAAGTACATCGCCGATAGTTTCTGGGTCCAAGGCAGATGTTGGTTCATCGAAGAGTAGGAGCTCAGGTTTCATAGCTAAGCCGCGAGCGATGGCGACACGTTGTTTTTGGCCTCCGGATAGCATAGCAGGGTAGGAATCCTTCCGATCCCAGAGGTTAACAAACTCAAGATATTTTTGAGCGGTTTTTTCAGCCGTAGCTTTATCGATTCCCAAAACCTTAATAGGTGCCAAAGTAACATTTTCTAACACAGTTTTGTGTGGGTAAAGGTTAAAATGCTGGAAAACCATGCCAACTTCTTTGCGGAGTGATACGAGCTCTTTGATAGAAGTAGAGGAAATATCATGTCCATTGACGATGAGCGTTCCTTCATCAATTGCTTCTAAACCGTTAATCGTGCGAATGAGAGTAGATTTTCCGGATCCGGAAGGTCCAAGGAGAACGACAACCTGTCCAGGTTCGAATTCCAAGTTGATATTGCGTAGGGCGTGGTAGTCGCCATAGTATTTGTTGACATCTTTAAATTCTACTAAAGCCATAAAATTCTCCTTGCATAGTGTTTTTTAGGTATTCCCATCTTAGCATTGCCTATATACAATGTCAAGTAAATTCTGACAATTTAATGTATTATATGTTATAAAATGTGACATATCTGTGTCAGGTGGTTTTGAAATATGAATTTTTTAGGTAAGTCTGATATAATAGAAGAAATAAAACAAAGGTAAGATACTAATGAAAAAAATATTAATTGTAGATGATGAAAAACCAATCTCAGATATTATTAAGTTTAATATGACTCGTGAGGGGTATGAAGTTGTGACAGCTTTCGATGGACGTGAAGCCTTGGAAGTGTTTGAGGCTGAGTTTCCTGACATTGTCATTTTGGACTTGATGCTGCCAGAATTGGACGGACTAGAGGTTGCTCGAACGATTCGTAAGACCAGCAATGTTCCAATCTTGATGTTATCTGCTAAAGATAGCGAATTTGATAAGGTTATCGGGCTTGAAATAGGGGCGGATGATTATGTGACCAAACCTTTCTCTAATCGCGAATTGCAGGCGCGTGTTAAGGCTCTTCTTCGTCGTAGTGAATTGGCAGAGACGCAGACAAATATTGAGTCAACAGGAACTCCAGAGTTGGTGATTGGCGATTTGGTCATTCTGCCTGATGCGTTTGTCGCTAAGAAGCATGGCAAAGAGCTAGAGCTGACCCATCGTGAGTTTGAATTGCTCCACCATCTGGCCAAACACTTAGGTCAGGTTATGACTCGAGAACATCTATTGGAAACAGTTTGGGGTTATGATTACTTTGGTGATGTCCGCACGGTGGATGTAACGATTCGTCGTCTGCGTGAGAAAATTGAAGATGCACCAAGCAGACCAGAATACATTCTTACTCGTCGCGGAGTGGGATATTTTATAAAAGGAAATGATTAATCAATTACGTTATTTAATGACCACGGCAGAATTTTGGTTTGTTGTCATTTTGATTGGCTTTCTAATTGCTCTAACGGTCCTTTTGATTGAAAACTATCGGGATAATAAGCAAATTAAACAACTCAATCAAAAAGTCAATGCCTTAATTGAGGGGAATTATGCAGATGTGCTAGACATGAGGGGAAGTCCTGAAATCACAGATATGGCTAATTCCCTCAATGATTTGTCCGAGGTTATCCGCTTAACTCACGATAATTTAGAACAAGAAAAGACGCGTCTGACTTCCATCCTGTCCTATATGAGTGACGGTGTTATTGCTACAGACCGTATCGGACGGATCATCATGATTAACGATATGGCCCAGAAACAGTTGGGGTTATCTAACCCAAAGCAGGAGCAGTATCACCTGCTCGAGGTTTTAGATTTATCAGACCGTTATACATTGAGAGATTTGTTGGCTCAGACACCTGAGATTGTGATTGATCACACCAATGAAAACGAAGAATTTTTGACTTTACGCGCTAATTTTGCCACGATTCGTAGTGAGAGTGGTCTGATTTCTGGCTTGGTTGTCGTCTTGCATGATATGACCGAGCAGGCCAAGGAAGAGCGGGAACGTAGGCTGTTTGTGTCAAATGTGAGTCATGAATTGCGTACGCCATTGACTTCCGTTAAATCCTATCTAGAGGCTCTGGATGAGGGAGCGCTGACGGAGTCTGTTGCACCGAGTTTTGTCAAGGTATCCTTAGATGAGACCAACCGCATGATGCGGATGATTACAGACCTCCTAAGCTTATCGCGTATTGATAATCAAGTTGGTCAGATAGATGTTGAACTGATAAACTTTACTGCTTTTGTGACCTTTATTCTTAACCGTTTTGACCAAATGAAAAATACTGATTCTGATAAGGTCTATACGATTGTTCGTGACTATCAAATCAGTCCTATTTGGGTTGAGATTGATACAGATAAGATGACTCAGGTTTTAGATAATATCTTAAATAATGCCATTAAATATTCGCCAGATGGCGGGACAATTACCTTCAGCATGAAGACCACAGATAGCCAGTTGATTGTATCCGTATCAGACGAAGGTCTGGGGATTCCGAAAGCAGATTTACCTAGAATTTTTGACCGATTTTATCGTGTAGACAAGGCACGATCTCGTGCCCAAGGTGGTACAGGTCTTGGTTTAGCTATTGCAAAAGAAATCGTAAAACAGCATAAGGGTTTTATCTGGGCTAAAAGCGAATATGGTCATGGCTCAACGTTTACAATTGTCTTGCCGTACAGCAAGGACATCGCACTAGATGAGTGGGATGATTCAGATGAGGAAGAATAGGAGAATATGATCGGAAAAGGTTTTAATTATAGTATTTTAGCTTCGGGGTCCAGCGGGAATTGTTTTTACCTAGAAACAGATAAAAAGAAAATCTTAGTGGATGCTGGCTTATCAGGGAAAAAGATTACCAGTCTTTTGGCGGAAATTGACCGAAAGCCTGAGGATATTGATGCTATCCTGGTAACGCATGAACATAGTGATCACATCCATGGTATCGGTGTTTTAGCACGTAAGTATGGGATGGACATTTATGCCAATGAATTGACCTGGCAGGCTATGGAGAGCAAATTGGGCAAGATTGATGTGGCTCAAAAACATATCTTCGAATTGGGTGCTATGAAGACTTTTGGCGACCTAGACATTGAGTCCTTTGGAGTTAGTCACGATGCTGCATGTCCGCAATTTTACCGTTTTATGAAGGATGACAAATCCTTTGTTATATTGACGGATACAGGCTATGTCAGTGACCGCATGGTTGGAATTGTAGAAAATGCCGATGCTTATTTGATTGAATCGAACCATGATATTGAAATTTTGCGCTCGGGTTCTTATTCATGGAATTTGAAGCAACGGATTCTATCCGATAAGGGCCATCTTTGTAACGAAGATGGAGCTGATGCCATGATTCGCTCGCTTGGAAATCGGACCAAAAAGATTTACCTAGGTCATTTGTCAAAGGAAAACAATATCAAGGAATTGGCTCACATGACCATGGTTAATCAGTTGGCGCAGGCTGATTTAGGAGTTGGAGTAGATTTCCAAGTCTATGATACATCGCCAGATACAGCGACTGCCTTGACCAAGATTTGACAAATTCATTTAACTTGTTTAGAATAAATATATAAAATACGTGAGGTGAAGTTACATGAATAATTAAGCTACTTATTAATCGTTCTTAAAACTTGTATGAGGTTACATTAACCGATAATATAAGGGATAAGACTGCTCATAAGGGCTTACTATTCGTGTGACTTTTTCCATAGGGAAAGGTCATGTTTTGCATGGCTTTTTTCTTGTGTCATTTTTTGAAGAATAGAAGCCCTTTTTGTGAAGAAAAGAGGTCTATATGGAAATGATAAAATGTATTCAATTAGAGAAGGAATTTGCGGGACGTAGTTTGTTTACAATCCAGCAGTTGAGCCTTCAAGCTGGTCAAAAGGTTGGTTTGGTTGGAAATAATGGTGTTGGCAAGTCTACTTTTTTGAAAATCTTACTAGGACTGGATAGGGATTTTGTCGGTCAAATTGAGGTAAAAGCAGACTGGGCCTATGTACCCCAGTTACAGGAAAGGAGCTCGCTTTCAGGTGGGGAACAGGTTTGGAAGTCTATTCAAGAGGCTTTTGCCCAAAGACCGCAGTTGTTAATCCTGGATGAGCCGACAGCTAATCTAGACCAAGAACACCAGGAAAAGCTAATCAAACAAATCAAACGCTATCGAGGTAGTCTACTAGTTGTTAGTCATGATCGGCATTTTCTCAATCAAATAGCCAGTCATATTTGGCATTTAGAAGAAGGAAGTATTCAGGTCTATACAGGGAATTATGAGGCGTTTGTAGAAAGTCGCCGGGCTAGGCGAGAAGGGCAGCAGGAGGCCTATGAAGCCTATCAGAAAAAAGTCGCTCAACTAAAAAAAGCCCAAAAAGAGCGTCAGGTCAAGGCTCAGAAGATGGGGAAGAGAAAGAAAGGTGTTTCATCGTCTGAGTGGAAAGTCAGTGCTATGATGGGTTCCTATGATAGTCAATCCAAGTCAATGGCTAAGTCTGCTAAACAGTTAGAGAAAAGGATTGAGAGGTTGGAAAAGGTTAGTCAGCCCAGAAGGGAGGCTCATATTAAAATGGAATCAAAAGGGGCCTTAGATACTGATTTACACAGACTATTTCTTTTGCAAGCAGGTCAAGTTTTTGTGGATGAAGTGTATCTATTTGATTTCCCTCAGATAGGGATGACGTTTGGAGAGAAGTTAGCCTTAGTGGGGGCGAATGGTTCTGGAAAGACCAGTTTTGTCCGAAAATTATTAAGGAAAGAATTGGCAGGCTATTATAATCCTAAGTTAAAAATTGCTTATTTTGCACAGGATTTGATAAACCTTGATGAAGAAAAGACTGCTTTTGAAAATGTTAGTTGTACCTCTCTTCAAGATAAGATGACGATTCTCAATTTATTAGGTATGTTAGGACTTTCTTACGATAAGGCTCAGCAGAAGGTAGCAAATCTGTCTGGTGGTGAGCGTGTTCGTCTCTCCTTAGCTAAGGTATTGTTGGCGGATGCAAATCTTTTGATATTAGATGAACCGACAAATTTTCTAGATATGGCAGCTATTGAAGCTTTGGAAACATTCTTGAAGGAATATGAAGGAAGTGTCCTCTTGGTTTCCCATGATCAACAGTTTGTGGAAACATCTGTTCACAGTCAATGGGAGATAGTGCAAGCTTGTCTCGTGAAGAAATCATAAGAAAATATTTTCTGAAAAGGAGGCTCTGTCTAAAAAATATTTTTTGCCTGTGGTATAATAAGAAGGATATTTCTAGAATGAGGTCTTTGAAGTGAAAAAAAGAAAGAACAAGCCTTTGGAACACGATGGGAATTTTATTTCCCTTCGTTTAAATATTTTATTTTCTATCGTGATTTTCCTTTTCCTAGTTTTGATATTGCGTCTGGCAGATATGCAGATTATCAATCATGATTTTTATAGTAATAAGCTGTCTACTGCCAGTCAGAAAATCATTAGCAATGGCTCTATCCGTGGGCAGATTTACGATGCGCAAGGAAAACCTTTGGTTGAAAACGAGATTCAGCAGGTTGTCTCCTTCACACGTTCCAACAAGATGTCTGCACAGGAAATGAAAGAAGTAGCTAACAAACTCTTGCAGTGGGTCAATGTGTCGGACGTAACAATTACTCAACGTGACAAGGCTGATTATTATTTGGCAGATGAAGAAGTTTATCGTCAGGTAGTCGAGGCCTTGCCAGAAGATAAAAAATACGATTCTGATGGCAACTACCTGAGTGAATCGACAATTTATTCTAATGCGGTTGATAGTATCCCTGCTGAAGCATTGCAATATTCTGAGCAAGATAGCAAGGCGATTGAGCTATTTAAGCAGATGAATGGAGCTACTTACTTCTCTACTGTTAATTTGGTAACAGATACTCTAACTGCTGAACAGGTTGCTCATATCGTAGCCAATGAAAGTCAACTTCCAGGCATTTCAACAACTAACAACTGGCAACGGACGATTTTACCAACTTCTCTCAGCTCTATTATTGGTACAGTGACAAGTGAACAGGCCGGTTTACCTGCTGAAGATGCTGAATACTATCTATCCAAAGGGTATTCATCAAATGATAGGGTTGGAACTGCCTATCTGGAAAAACAATACGAAGAAGTATTGCAGGGGCAGCGTGAAAAGAAAGAAATTAACCTGGATAGAAACGGAAATGTTGAAAGCATTGAGACAATCCAAGAAGGTCAGCAGGGAAATAATATTAAACTGACGATTGATTTAGCCTTTCAAGATGGGGTCAATGCAATTTTGAAAAAATATTTTGAAAGCGAACTGTCTACAGGAAGTGCTCTTTATTCAGAAGGTGTTTATGCCGTAGCTCTGGAGCCAAGTACAGGTGCAGTACTCGCTATGTCTGGCTACAGCCATGAAAAAGGGACGACTACGATTACTGAAGATGCTCTTGGCACCATCACAAGCGTCTTTACACCAGGTTCTATTGTCAAGGGTGCAACTATTTCATCTGGTTGGGAGAATGGCATTATCTCAGGAAATCAGGTATTATTAGATGAACCGATTTATTTTGCAGGTTCAGCACCAATTACATCTTGGTGGGCCTATGGTAGTTTTAATATTGATGCGACAGAGGCTCTGGAATATTCTTCTAACGTCTACATGGTTAAGATTGCTTTGGGACTACTTGGTCAGACCTACTCAGCTAACATGTATTTGAATGATGGCGATACATTGACAAATGCCATGACTAAGCTTCGTTCTACTTTTGCGGAATATGGATTAGGTGCTCCAACAGGAATTGACTTACCACTTGAATCAACAGGTTTCTTACCAGAAGAATATTCCACCGCAAACTTTATTATGAATGCATTTGGACAGTTTGATAACTATACACCGATGCAGATGGCTCAATATGTAGCGACAGTAGCAAATAATGGAAAAAGGATTTCTCCTCATCTTGTAGAAGGTATCTATGGAAATAATCCCCAAGGTGGATTGGGAGATTTGATTGAAACAGTTTCTGGTAAAGAGATGAATCAAGTCAATATTTCAGCTGATGAAATGGCTCTCCTTCGTCAAGGATTTTATCAACTTGTAAATGGTGGAGGACGATTTAATACAGGTAGTGCTATCGGTCGTGGTGCGGCCGTGACCATCAGTGCCAAGACTGGTACTGCCGAAACTTATACTACAACTCCTTCAGGTGAAGTAGTAACTACAGAAAATACCAACGTTGTTGCCTATGCACCTAGTGATAATCCACAAATCGCAGTTGCAGTCGTACTTCCAAACTTGACTAACGAAAATTCTACAACAACAAAAGCAATTACAACAGAAATCATTAATTTATACAATTCACTTTATCCAATGAACTAAGGAGAATTATGCTATATCCTACACCCATTGCCAAGTTGATTGACAGTTACTCCAAATTACCAGGAATCGGTATTAAGACAGCTACGCGCCTGGCCTTCTATACCATTGGTATGGAAGATGACGTGGTCAATGAATTTGCAAAAAATCTCTTGGCTGCCAAGAGGGATTTGACCTATTGTTCGGTTTGTGGCAATTTGACAGACCAGGATCCTTGTGGTATTTGTCAAGACACTAGTCGTGATCAGACCACTATTTTAATAGTCGAGGATAGTCGAGATGTGACAGCCTTGGAAAATATTCAAGAATATCACGGTCTCTACCATGTCTTGCACGGCTTGATTTCCCCAATGAATGGCATTGGACCAGACGATATTAACTTAAAGACCTTGTTAACTCGTCTAATGGAAAATGAAGTGACAGAAGTCATTGTAGCGACCAATGCGACAGCAGATGGGGAGGCTACATCCATGTACATCTCACGTGTCCTAAAGCCAGCGGGAATTAAGGTTACTCGCTTGGCACGAGGTCTTGCGGTCGGAAGCGACATCGAATACGCAGATGAAGTCACCCTCCTTCGTGCCATTGAGAACAGAACAGAACTATAGACTTGAAAACCAAATTCAGATGACAATTTGAAAATTTATGCTATACTAACCATAGTAATTTTGAATTAGAAAAGGAAAAGATATGTCAAAAGAAACCTTGATTTTACTATACGGTGGCCGATCAGCAGAGCGAGAAGTATCAGTATTATCAGCTGAAAGCGTCATGCGTGCCATCAATTATGATAAATTTTTTGTCAAAACCTATTTCATTAGCCAGACAGGTGACTTTATTAAGACGCAAGAGTTTTCTCAAACACCGTCTGCCGATGAAAAACTCATGACAAACGCGACAATTGTTGAAGAGCAAAAAATCCGTCCGAGCGATATTTATGAAGAAAAGGCAGTCGTTTTCCCTGTTCTTCATGGCCCAATGGGAGAAGACGGATCTATTCAAGGCTTCTTGGAAGTGCTTCGTATGCCTTATGTTGGCACTAATATCTTGTCTTCAAGCGTTGCTATGGACAAAATCACTACCAAGCGCGTACTTGAATCAGCAGGAATCTCCCAAGTACCTTATGTGGCAGTTATCGAAGGTGAAAATATTGACGATAAGATTGCAGAGATTGAAGGAAAATTGACTTATCCGGTCTTTGTAAAACCAGCTAATATGGGATCGAGTGTTGGTATCTCAAAAGCTGAGGATTTAGCTGGCTTGCGTAAGGCGCTTGATCTGGCCTTCAAGTATGATAGCCGTGTCCTCGTTGAGCAGGGGGTTAATGCGCGTGAGATTGAGGTCGGTCTTTTGGGAAATGCTGACGTGAAAACCACCCTTCCTGGCGAAGTAGTCAAAGACGTTGCTTTTTATGACTACGATGCCAAATACATCGACAACAAGATTACTATGGAAATCCCAGCTAAGATTGATGAGGCTATCATGGACACCATGCGTGATAATGCAGCTAAGGCCTTCCGTGCTATCGGTGGCTGTGGACTTTCTCGCTGTGATTTCTTCCTGACAGAAGACGGCGACATCTTCCTGAATGAGCTCAATACCATGCCAGGATTTACCCAGTGGTCTATGTATCCACTCCTTTGGGATAATATGGGCCTAGCTTATCCAGACTTGATTGAAGAGCTTGTTCGTTTGGCCAAAGAAATGTTTGAAAAACGCGAAAGTCACCTCATTTAATTATTATCAAGATTGGAATCATTCCAATCTTTTTTCTTGCAAAGGTTTGCAAAAAGGAATAAAATGGAACAAGTTCTGGAGGTGTTTATGTATCAAACGACAGTAAAAGGGGAAGGTCTGTTTCAGGCTCTTTCTCAAGGTTATGGCGAACCGGTTCGTACCTTTGGGGTGACGGAGAAGGGGGAGACTCCGGTTAGTCTAGTTAATATTGGCTTAGCTGCCTGTATCACCATGTGTGTGCAGGGCTACTATGCCAGTCAAGAAAGCAATAAAACCATGCCTGTTCAGGTGGAGAGTCGCTTGGACAATCAGCGTTTTGAGGTGTTGATTGGAATTGGTGAGTCGGTTTCAGCGCAGAAGCAGAAAGAGATTCTTGCCTATGTGGAAAAGAAATGTAAAGTCAAAGCTCTTTTGAGGGAAGACTTGCAGTTTGAGACAAGTTTTTATGTCTTAGAAAGTGTGGAGTAAGATGTTTTTAGCAATTGAAGAAATGCGGCAGAACAAGCTGCGTTATGGCTTGATTTTAGGATTATTAATCCTGATTTCCTACCTGGTCTTTTTCTTGACGGGTTTGGCTTATGGTCTCATGCAGGAAAATAGAACAGCTGTTGACAAGTGGAAAGCGGACTACGTCTTGCTTAATTCAGAAAGCAATCGCCTGATTACAGCATCCAAAATTGATACAGCCTTGCTTGACCAGGTGGACGCTGGTGATAAAGCCTTGATTCGCCAACAAGCTGGAGTTGCCTATGTGGACGAGAATGCCACCTCAGACGAAAAAGAAAAGGTAAACATCTTTGCCGTTGAGTCTGATAGTTTTATCGTCCCAAATATTGTAGAAGGTCGTTTGTATGAAAAAACGGGAGAAGTCCTTGTAGACAAAACCTTGTCAGAGGTAGAAGGTTTTGGGCTAGGTGATCAAATCTATCTGTCAGGTTCTGATGAAAAAGTGACTATTGTTGGGTATACAGATAATGCCTACTTTGGAGTGGCGCCTGTTGTCTATATGGACTTTACGGCATTTGCAGAATTGATGCAGGCTGATAAACAACAAGCTGCAACGAGTAATCTTGCTAGTGCCATTGTCGTTCGTGGAGATGTCGCTTCTGTACCAGATGAGCTGGAAAAAGTTGCTATTGCAGACTTTATTGAAAATCTGCCAGGATATAAGGCACAAAATATGACCTTTGGCTTTATGATAGGATTCTTGATTGTCATCTCAGCCATTGTTATTGGTATTTTTATCTTTGTTTTGACAACACAGAAATCTCCGATTTTTGGCTTGATGAAAATTCAAGGTCTTTCAAATGGCTATATTTCAGGTTCTGTATTGGCGCAAACCTTCCTACTGGCTGGTTTGGGAACAGTCCTTGGATTGGCTGGGACTTATTTGTCATCCCTTGTCTTGCCAAGCGCTGTTCCATTTGAGAATAACTGGACCTTCTATATTGCAATCGGTCTAGCTCTTGTTGTATTTGCCCTATTAGGGGCTAGTTTCTCTGTACGTTCTATCTTTAAGGTAGATCCATTACGAAATATATCTTAGGAGGTTCTTATGAAAACACTTATTTTTGAAAATATTAGTAAGACCTTCCAAGATGGCAGTCAAACCATTACGGCTCTTAAACCGACTAATTTTAGTATTGAAGAAGGCGAATTTGTTGCTATCATCGGACCGTCCGGGTCTGGTAAATCAACTTTTTTGACCTTGGCAGGTGGTTTACAAACACCGACAACTGGTCGTGTTTTAATCAATCAATCGGACTATTCTGATTTACCTGAGAAAAAACGTGCCAAATTGCGCTATAAGGACATTGGTTTTGTCTTGCAGGCTTCCAATTTGATTCCATTTTTAACAGTCGAAAAACAATTAACCTTGGTTGATAAGGTCAATAAGAAAGCTGATCCGAGCAAGCGAAACGAACTCCTATCTGAATTGGGTGTGAACCATCTCAAAAACAAGTTCCCTAAGGATTTGTCAGGCGGAGAACGTCAGCGTGTAGCTATTGCCCGTGCACTTTATAACGATCCAGCTTTGATTCTAGCTGATGAACCAACAGCCAGTCTAGACAGTAATCGCGCTTTTGAAGTGGTTGAGTTATTAGCTAAGGAAGCCAAAGAACGGAACAAATCCATCATCATGGTAACGCATGACCAGCGCATGATTGAAAAATGCGACAAGGTATATGAGATGAAAGATGGTGTCCTCACTCAAGTTCGATAAAAAATGGTATAATGGGAGCGGGAAAGAACTCGACTTGTCAAAAAAGAGTTCGTCTTCCCGCCCCCGCACAGTTGATTAGGTAGATTTGGAGTGTAAAACACGAACAAATCTACCAATCAACCACTGCGCTGAGATGTTGACGCAAATTTTGAGAAGCGGTGTGGGGGTGAACCTAGCCTTTAGTTTACTGGAGAAAACAATGAAATTAACCCTACACGAAGTCGCTCAGGTCTTGGGCGCAAAAAATAATATTAGTCTTTATCCCGATAGAGCCCTTAACAAGGTGGAGTTCGACAGTCGCCTGATTACAGAAGGGGATCTTTTTGTTCCCCTCAAGGGAGCGCGTGACGGTCATGACTTTATTCCTGTTGCTTTTGAAAATGGCTGCGCAGTAACCCTGTCTGAAATCAGCCTTGATGTTCCGCACATTCGAGTAGAGGACTGCTTGGCTGCGCTTCAACAATTAGCGGCCTACTACCTAGAGAAAACAGGGGTAGAAGTCATTGCTGTGACAGGATCAAATGGTAAAACGACCACCAAGGACATGATTCACGATGTTCTGGCGACGACTTACAAGACTTACAAGACACAAGGCAACTACAACAACGAAATCGGTCTGCCATACACCGTCCTCCACATGCCTGATGATACAGAAAAACTGGTCTTGGAAATGGGCCAAGACCACTTGGGCGACATTCATCTCCTATCTGAAATTGCCAAACCAAGTCTATCGGTTATTACTCTATTTGGCGAAGCCCATCTGGAATTTTTCGGCTCACGAGCAGAGATTGCCAAAGGAAAATTACAGATTGCGGACGGCATGGCAGCGGGAAGTAAATTGCTGCTCCCAGCAGATCCGATTGCGGATAAGCTCTTGCCGAGCCATGTAGACCTCATTCGTTTCGGTGAGCAGGCTGATTTGCAGGTGACTAGTCTTGTCGAGTCAAAAGATAGCCTGACCTTCACCGTCAACTTTATGGACGGCGACATTTTCCTTCCAGTAACGGGCAAGTACAATGCCACCAATGCTATGGTAGCAAGCTACGTAGGTAAGACCTTGGGTGTGCCAGATGAAGCAATCAAGTCAGCCCTAGCTGGTCTGAACTTGACCCGCAACCGTACGGAGTGGAAGAAGGCAGCAAACGGAGCAGATATTCTCAGCGATGTCTACAATGCCAACCCAACCGCTATGCGTTTGATTTTGGAAACCTTCTCTAGCATTCCCGCAAACGACGGCGGCAAGAAAATAGCCGTTTTGGCAGACATGAAAGAACTGGGGAGCCAGTCCGTTGACCTCCACAATCAGATGATTTTGAGCCTGTCGCCTGATGTGCTAGACACCGTCATTTTCTACGGTCAGGATATTGAAGGTCTGGCCCAGTTGGCTAGTCAGATGTTCCCGATTGGAAAAGTCTATTTCTTTAGGAAAAATGCAGAGCAGGACCAATTTGAAGATCTGGTTAAACAGGTTAGGGAAAGTCTAGGAAAAGAGGACCAAATCCTCTTTAAAGGCTCTAATTCCATGAATCTTGGGAAAGTGGTGGAAGCAATAGAAAAGTAGAGAGGCGAGACCTCTCTTTTTTAGCAAGTCTTGTCAAAACATCGAAAAGTTGATATACTAACTTTTGGGGAAAGAGAGGATTTTAATAAGATGAGTGATTTTTTCAGCAATCAGATTTCTGAAGCACCGAACCTGAACGTATTGGAACATCTGTTTCTCATGATTATTTGGTTTTTCATGCTCCATCTTTGTTTTTGTTGTTATCAAAAAAGATGGTTTCATATTGTTTTTTGGTGGCTTCAATTTATACAGATTGTCTCCCTTTATACTTGGTATATCGTAGCTGATTCTCCTCTTTCAGAGAGTCTTCCTTTTTATCATTGTCGCTTGGCCATGCTCTTTATTCTTTGGGCGAAGCCCGGACCTTTGAAACGTTATTTTGCCTATCTGGGTCTTTTTGGATCGCTTGCGGCCTTTATTCATCCAGTATTTGACCCATTTGCATTTCCACATCTGACCTTCTTTACTTTTGTTATTGGTCACTACGCCTTGACGGTTAATTGTATGTTGTACCTGTTATCTGATTTAGAAGGGGAGATGTTGAAGGGAAAAGAGGTAGTGAAATATACGCTTATTATGAATATGCTGATTCTAGGAGTAGCTTTTTTAACTGGCGGAAATTATGGATTTTTGAGACAGGCACCTTTAGTGAATACTAATAATCTTCCTTTGAATTTCTTCTTGGTAACTTGCCTACTCTGCTTCTCTATTTTGAGTATACAAGCTATGTTAATTGCCTATTTGAAAAAAGAAAGCAAACAAATGAATTCGCATATATTGAAAAAATAAGACTTGAAATTAGTTTTTCAAGTCTTATTTTTAGTTTTTAAATGCGCCTTGTTTGTAGCTAATCCAGAAAAAGACAGGGATAAAAATGAGCATTAATCCAGAATAGATTGGCAATGTGTGACTGTTTAGGGGGTGGATTTCAATCAGACCATGTAGGAAATGGGAGCTGATGAAGAAACCGAAAACGGAATAAATAATAAGAGCCAGTCGAGCTTTTGTCAGTGGCAAACAGGCACGAATGACAGCCAGTAGACCTGTTGAACCAAGAACATAATAAGAGAGGGTTTGCATGTCATGCAAGTTTAAGTATCCAAATACTTGCATTAAATGGAAAATAAGGACACTGAGAACAACCATGAGAGCATTTGGTAGGGCTAAGAGAAGAGATTTTCTGAGAAAATGTTTTTCTACAGGGCGGATATTTCGTTCAAAAGTTAGGATAAAAGGAGGAAAACCTTCGACAAATTGACCAATGAGGGTCATTTGTACTTGAATAAATGGGAAAACTAACAAATATTCTGCTTTACCTAGGGCAATACTAGCGATACAGATAAGGCCAAGTAAGAAAGAGTAGATTGTTTTGATAAGAAAGATGGGAGCAATGTGGGAGATGTTATTAACAACGCGTCGTCCCTCAAAGAGAATCTCAGGAATATCGCGAAATTCAGAATCTAGGAGGACTAGATTGGCGATTTGTCTGGTAGCGGGATCACCTTCTGCCATAACAATGGAACAATCAGCTTCGCGTAGTGCAAGAATATCATTGACCCCATCACCGGTCATTGCAGTAGTATGTCCCTGTGCTTTGAGGGTTTGGATGAGCAATTTTTTCTGATGTGGGGATACGCGACCGAAAATGGCGGTTGTTTCAGCTCTGGCAATTAGTTCTTCGTCGTCAACTTTGGAACAATCGATATAGCTATCGTAGTCAGCAAATCCAGCTTCCCTGGCAATGTGTGAGACCGTCACAGGATTGTCACCAGAGATTATTTTTAGTGTCACTTCTTGCGAGCGAAGATAGGCCAGTGTTTCTGCGGCGTCTTCTCGGATTGGGTCGGCAATTTCTAATAGAGCTAGAGGTTCAATATTCTCAGGTAGCTGATTTTGAGAAGAAGGAAGGGACTGTTGGCTAAGCGCAAGAATCAGGACACGGGAACCACGAGCCTGTGCCTCAGAAACAGAAGGAGGATTTTGTGTTAGTAACATTTCTGGTGCCCCTAGAAAAATGTGACCAATGTTTTCTATTGTCATTGCTCCCCATTTTCTATCGCTAGAAAATGGAATGATGTGACTAGCTTTATAGTGGTGCTCTAAATCACCATATTCTTTTCGAATGGCCTGAGCTGTTGAATTAGTATCCTCACTTGTCTGGATATAGGTAGCGAGTAACTGTTGGATAGTGTCAAGTGAATAATGGTTGGTTAAGGGGAGCAGGTTTTCGACGGTCATTTTTCCCTGAGTAATCGTTCCGGTCTTATCCAAACAAAGAATATCAACTCGGGCAAGTGTTTCGACGGAATACATTTCTTGTACGAGGACATTTTTCATTCCCAGTTTGATAACGGCAGTTAAGAGAGAAGTGATGGTCAGCAGAGCAATTCCCTTTGGTAACATACCTAGTAGGGCAGTAGAGCTGGTAATAACTGAGTCTTTTAAGGGAAGAAGTTTGATGAGAAAGGCTTCTAGAAAAAGAGCAAGTCCGAATGGGATGATAATTTTTCCTGTAAATTTAGCAATTTTATCCATATTGTAAAGAATACGCGAGACGATAGGTTTGTGAGTTTTCGCCTCAAGCATGAGCTTATTGGCATAGTTTTCTGCGCCAACATGGATGACTTTTGCATAAATCTGTCCGCTAACTAGATAGCTACCAGACAATAATTCAGCCCCAGTATTTTTCACAATCAAGTCGCTTTCACCGGTTAACATGGCCTCGTTTGCCTCGGCTATACCTTTTAAAACAATAGCATCACTAGGAACTTGTTCGCCAGCAGACAGCAAGAGAACATCATCTAAGACAATATCTTCTGGTGCAATAGAGATTGTCTCACTGTCACGAACAACTCGGATAAAATCCTTGTTCATCAGGTTGAGTTTGTCAATCATTCGTCGTGCTCGCCATTCTGTCAGCATTCCTGAAACAGCGTTGAGGACAATAACTCCGAAGAAGAAAAGGTTGGACCATGCCTGAACAGCTAGTAAGGCTAAGAAAATGGCAAAATTGAGTGCGTTAAAAGATGTAAACACATTTCGTCTGAAGATTTCCCAATTACTGGCACTGGTCTTTGTCTTAAAATGATTGGTTTGCTGGTTTTGAATACGTTTTTGTACTTCCTTGGTTGATAAACCTTTTATTTGTTTGTTCATTATTTTATCTTTCTTTTTCTAGTATATAGAATACATCTCATACTTATTGTAACATATTTATAATACAACAGTATAGGTCTGTAGACCTATTCTTCAATAGTTTGAAAAATTCCCTTATTTCCGATATAATAAGAGAGTTGTCTAGTAAAGAATAAGGATGAATCCAATGTAAATCGAATAGGATAAGAGCTCAGCTCTGCTATGAATCAAAATACAAAAAAATGAAAAGGAAACATTATGTCACTACAAGAAGAAATCAAGAAACGCCGCACCTTTGCGATCATCTCTCACCCGGACGCGGGTAAGACCACGATTACCGAGCAGTTGCTCTACTTTGGGGGTGAGATTCGTGAAGCAGGTACGGTCAAGGGGAAAAAGACTGGTAACTTTGCCAAATCTGACTGGATGGATATTGAGAAACAACGTGGTATCTCTGTTACCTCATCTGTCATGCAGTTTGACTATGCAGGCAAGCGGGTCAATATCCTAGATACACCAGGGCACGAGGACTTCTCAGAAGACACTTATCGGACCTTGATGGCGGTGGATGCGGCTGTCATGGTGGTGGACTCTGCCAAGGGTATCGAGGCCCAGACCAAAAAGCTCTTTGAGGTTGTTAAGCACCGCAACATTCCTGTTTTCACTTTTATCAACAAGTTGGACCGTGACGGTCGTGAGCCACTTGATTTGTTGCAGGAGTTGGAAGAAGTCTTGGGCATCGCCAGCTATCCAATGAACTGGCCGATTGGTATGGGGAAATCCTTCGAGGGTCTCTATGACCTCCATAACAAACGCTTGGAACTCTACCGAGGTGACGAGCGGTTTGCCAACTTGGACGAGGGTGACAAGCTCTTTGGTTCTAACCCCTTTTATGCACAAGTTCTGGATGATATTGAACTTCTGGCGGAAGCTGGGAATGAATTTTCAGAACAGGCGATTTTGGACGGTGATTTGACTCCTGTTTTCTTCGGTTCAGCCCTGACCAACTTTGGTGTGCAGACCTTCCTAGATACCTTCTTGGAGTTTGCTCCAGAACCACATGGACACAAAACGACAACTGGTGATGTCATTGATCCACTCAACAAAGACTTTTCAGGCTTTGTTTTCAAAATTCAAGCTAACATGGATCCTCGTCACCGCGACCGCATTGCCTTTGTCCGTGTGGTTTCGGGCGAATTTGAACGCGGTATGGCGGTCAACCTGCCTCGTACAGGCAAGGGGGCTAAGTTGTCCAACGTGACCCAGTTCATGGCAGAGTCCCGTGAGAATGTGGAAAATGCAGTAGCGGGTGACATTATCGGGGTTTACGATACAGGGACCTATCAGGTAGGAGATACCTTGACCGTAGGTAAGAACAAGTTTGAATTCGAACCGCTGCCGACTTTTACCCCTGAAATTTTCATGAAAGTTTCTGCTAAAAATGTCATGAAACAAAAATCCTTCCACAAGGGAATCGAGCAGCTGGTGCAAGAAGGTGCAATCCAGCTCTACAAGAACTACCAGACGGGCGAGTATATGCTGGGGGCAGTTGGTCAGCTCCAGTTTGAAGTTTTCAAACACCGCATGGAAGGCGAGTACAATGCCGAAGTAGTCATGACTCCAATGGGTAAAAAGACAGTCCGCTGGATCAAGCCAGAAGACCTGGATGAACGCATGTCATCAAGCCGCAACATCCTAGCCAAAGACCGCTTTGACCAACCAGTTTTCCTTTTTGAAAACGACTTCGCCCTCCGCTGGTTCGCGGACAAATATCCGGATGTGGAGTTGGAAGAGAAGATGTAGCAAACATCTGGGAGATGTTTGCTATCGGGAGATGGGAACTGACGGCAGTCAGTTTACCGTTGAATAAAGTCTGGGTGGAGTGAAACAGTTCGGGGAACTGTTTCAGCCTGAGCCTAGAGATGTCAAGCGAGGTGAAAGGTGGGAGATGGGAGCTGATGGTATCAGCTTACAGCTGTTCAGCTTTGAAAATCAAGCTAAAACTTCGTTAAGTTGCTTCGATGAACCTCTAGTTCAATCTTCAGCTCCTTGCCTAGTTTTATTCTTGAGTTTCTTTGCGTAAAGTCAGTAATCAGCTTTGAAAATCACTATCTACTCGAAATAATAGAGGAATAAGGCTCGGTTAATCCGATCCTTTTCTTTTACCTCGCTTCTATGGGGGATTTTTTGCAAAAAAAACAATATTTTAATATAATTGTATTAAAAGCAAATACTCGAATCAATCGGAGGTGCCGATAGCAATGTTCCATTACCTAAAAAAGTGTCGTTCAGAATTTTTTATCTATAGCTTGGTTTCAGTTGTTTATGCTCTGATTTTAGCAGCGACAGGTTTCGTCTATGCTCGGGTTTCTGAGTCGGCTTTGTCTGGAAATCAGCAGGTATTTTTGATAAGTTCTCTTATAGCAGTTGGATTCTTCATTTGTGATATTTATTTTGATTATTTACCACGCTATCTCAAGTTTAAATTGGTCAATCGTATCATGGAATTGACAAGAAATGAGTTGGTTGCAACCTATGCAGTAGAGGATATTGCTCAATTTGAAGAAAAAGCAAGCTCAGATAGGGTAAGTGTTTTAGTGAATCATTTAGATGTATTAGAAAATGGCTTTTTAATACCAGGTTTATCAATGGTAACGAGTGTCCTTGTATTTACTTTCTCCTTAATTGGAGCACTTTACTTGCAAGGAACAATGACTATTATCATGTTGGTGCTTTGTTTTATCCCTTTCTTAGCACCGTTGATAAATAATAAAATTTTGGCTCATACGACTAAAGAAAGTCAAGAAGAGAAAAATGTCTATTTAAAACGATTTAGTGAGTTTGTACAAGCATTTTCTTTCATACGTATTAGTAATATTACGCTAGTCTTTGAAAAGAACCTAGAGACTTCTAGTCAAGAATACGCTAAAAGAGCCATCCTATTTTCCAAAAAGCAATCTCAAACCTATGCAGTATCTTACGGTTTGAGTAGTATTGTCTATTCTGGTTCATGGATTATTGGAGGTATCTTTGTTTTCCAAGGGATGCTGAAAATTTCAGACTTGATTGCTATGACCACACTAATGGGAACGGTTGCTGGTCCCATTCAAACCATGTCAGGACTGATTACAGAGTATCTTGCTAGTCGAACGGTCGTGGAAGAATTGACGAATATTCTGAAAGGACAACCACATGAAGACAAAGTCCAACAAGAGTTGACAGAACCTATAAGGACTTTAACTTTAGATAGGGTTAGTTCCCATAATCAACAACACCCTATATTTGACAACTTTTCTTATCAATTTCTTGCTGATAAAAAATATGCTATCGTTGGTAAAAGTGGTAGTGGGAAGACGACATTGCTGAGACTCTTGCTAGGTGTTCAATCACCAGATGAGGGGGCGATTTTCATAAATCAGATTAATCTTTCAGAAGTGGCTCAGGCTTCCTATTTTGATAAGATGTATTATCTACCACAAAAAACAGCTATTTTTGCAACAACTATAGGAGATAACTTGACACTGTTTGAAACTTTGGATGAGGCTAAAGCCCTGAAATGTTTAGAACAAGTAGGGTTGCTGGACTGGTTTGAGAGACAGGAGGCTGGATTCGATACGCCTTTATCCTCCTCTAAACAACTATCGGGTGGTGAAGAGCGGAGATTTGATTTGGCGCGGGCCCTTTATAGAGATGCGGAGGTCTTACTATTTGATGAACCAACAACGGGGTTAGATAGTGAGAATGAGGCTTTTATTGCAGAGACTCTTTCTAATATTAAAGAGAAATTGTTGATAGTGGTTACTCATTCACAAAGTGAATCATTCTTATCCGTTTTTGATGAGAAGATTGAGTTATGATGTTTAAAGTCCTTAAAGCAATCAAGCATTACAAGCTTCTGAGTATATAGGCTACATCTTGATATGAAAATCATAAAAGGACGAGCTTTGTACAACTCGTCCTTGTTTTGTTATTTTTCTAGAGTAAATTCTTCATTTCCGTTAATAATGGTGGTATTTCCCTTGCGAGAATAGGAAATAATATCTTTTACAGCAATATCATATGTAGTTAGCTGGTTGATGGCTGCGTCATTAATTTTTGTAATGGTCACGGTATGGAAGAGCCGATCGACTTCTCCCTCGAAAAAGGTAGCTGAGATAGTACCAGTTTCTTGATTGTATGTGGCACCTAGTTCTTTAGCATACTCGTCTTGGTACTTATGAAATTCTTTTTCCGCCTCAGCTTGTGTAGGTAGAAATGATTTCAAGTGCTTTTCATAGTCTGCTCCGAGAGCGGTTGTTAAGTATTCTTCTACGGAAATTCCTAGAGAACTTGCTTCTTTTTGTGCTTCCTCTAACATTACCTTGTAAGCTTGATCCAAGGTTAATTTTGCGATTTTAGGAATATCAAAACTTGTTGTAGCGGTAAAGACAGCTTTCTTATCTACGACTGTCATCGTATAAGTTGCATCAATCCACGTTTTATCGATACCTGGAAGTTGATTTTGCAATTCCTTGATACTGGTTTCGACAATATCTTGTTCAGCTTGGGAATTGCGCCACGTACCGCTAATGTTGCCACTATTATATTTGAATAATGCAAGACAGGCAAAAAATACGATAATAGCGGTAAAGAGTGTGATAATAATTCTAAGGACGCGATTACGTTTCTTTTTCTGTTCCGCAACGAGTTCTTCGAAAGCTTGAGTAGCTGTGTTTTCCATAATATTCTCCTTCTGTTCCCCCTTTTTCAATATACTATAGTTTGTTTGCTCTGTCAATGGCTATATTAGTGTAGAGAGTGAGGGAAGAAGTGTCGAGCCTCCTCGCCTTACAGAAGTAGATAAAGAAGGAGAACGGAAGTGTTGTGATGTATGATTGACAAGGACAAAGTAGCCTATTTTCATTATTTTATGTTATACTATAGAAAAATACCAAAGGAGTCATATTATGGGACTATTTTCAGGTTTACTAGGTAATGCCTCGCAAATGGATAATGATAAGATTGAACAGGAATTGGAGCATGTTCTACTGGATAATGAACAGGTTGAGATGGCGTTTAGTCTGGTTCGTGATTTGATTGTTTTTACAGAATATCGATTGATTTTGGTCGATAAGCAAGGAATGACTGGGAAAAAGGTATCTTATAAATCGATTCCTTACCGCTCGATTTCACGCTTTACGGTAGAAACCTCTGGTCATTTTGACTTAGATGCCGAGCTGAAAATATGGATTTCATCGGCTGTTGAACCTGCTGAAATTCTTCAGTTTAAGAGCGATAAGAGTGTCATTGCTATTCAAAAAGCACTGGCTTCAGCTGTCTTAGGAAAATAGGAAAAAAGTACAGAAAGTGGATATCCGCTTTCTGCTTTTTTTGATATACTAAGGTGGACTGTTTGTGAGGAGAGGATATGATGCAGATAAAATGGAGAGACTGCTTATTGATATGTTTTGGGGCAATCCTATATGCCCTTGTTTTGAATATGCTCATCATTCCACATGAATTTGGCGAAGGTGGGATTACTGGTGTTACCCTACTTTTGTTTTATACGACAGGGATTGAAACAAGTCTGTCCAGTTTTGTTTTGAATGGGATTTTGATTGTATTAGCCTATCGCTTTTTGAGTAAGTTAACGGTTTTCTATACTTTCTTAGCGGTTGCTACTATGTCCTTAACCATGCATTATACGACTTTTCTGCAAATAAAATGGTTGCCCCTGATTCCCTCTGCTCTCTTGGCGGGATTGGTAACAGGTTTATCAATGGCTCTAGTCATTTATGGAAACGGGTCCACGGCAGGAAGTGATATTATTGCATTGTTGTGTAATAAATATTTCAAATGGAAGATTTCCACCGTTATTCTCATTTTTGATGTATTTGTGGTAACTCCTTTGGCTTTTAAAATTGGGCTTGTAAAAACATTTTGGACATTGGTAATGGTTGTCATTATCAGTAAAAGTTTGGACTGGTTCTTGCAAGTATTGAAAAAGAATAATCATAAATAAAAATACAAGAGAAACCCAGTTGTGCATGTATAACTAGTTTTCTCTTTTCTTATAGTCGAATGAATTAATACTCAATGAAAATCAAAAACAGACTAGGCGACGCAGATGCAGATAGAACTGAAGTTTATCAAATCAAGTCAACAACGTCTGATTTTGATTTTCGAAGAGTATAACTTTCAGACAAGGAGCTGGTACTAGAGTAGGGCAAACCGAAAGTATCGATGTATCAAAGCTAATTCAAATATCTATAAAAATGATGGACTCCTCATGAAAACGTATTATTGACTTTTTAAAGGTAAATATTAACTATTATTGTTAGATTGTGTTATACTTGGTAAGTTGCAAATCCAATATCAGTGGTTCGACCCTGATATCTTGTTACAAAAAAAGTTAGATAAGGTAGCTTCGCACTGCCTTGTAAAAGAAAGGAAATGCGTTAGGAAACTAGTTCGGGAAGAGCATTCGAACCCGTGCTAAAAACTTCGTGAAAAAGATAGGGAGTGGGACAGAACTAGAAAGCGATGGAGTTCGTCTTCCCACCCCCGCACAGTTGATTCGGTCAGATTTGGAGTATGTAATACGAATTGCTGAGATTTGCTTCGCAAATCTTATCTCCAACCTTTAACAGTCTCCCAGACTGTTAAAGCCAATCAACCACTGCTCTGAGATGTTGACCTATAATAAGAATAGTGCTGTTATTCTTTTCCACTGCGTCAGTCTCCTATTTTCACCTTGTTTTCTTAACGCACTTGGTATCATAATTGAAATTTACAGATCTACAATTATCAGAAGATATTTTGCTTGCCGTTGAGAAGGCAGGTTTTGAAACGCCGTCACCTATCCAGGAGCAAACCATTCCGCTTGCTCTGGAAGGAAAAGATGTGATTGGTCAAGCACAAACGGGTACAGGGAAAACTGCAGCCTTTGGTCTGCCAACTCTCAACAAGATTAATACAAACAATCAAGCAATTCAAGCCTTGATTATTGCTCCAACGCGTGAGTTGGCGGTGCAGAGTCAGGAAGAGCTTTTCAAATTTGGTCGTGAAAAGGGTGTGAAAGTCCGCTCTGTTTACGGTGGATCAAGCATTGAAAAACAAATCAAGGCCCTTCGCTCAGGTGCCCACATCGTTGTTGGTACACCAGGACGCTTACTGGACTTGATCAAACGCAAGGCCCTCAAGCTTGACGGTGTTGAAACCCTCATTCTTGATGAGGCTGATGAAATGCTCAACATGGGCTTCTTGGACGATATTGAAGCAATCATCGAACGTGTACCAGAAAGCCGTCAAACCCTTCTGTTTTCTGCAACTATGCCAGAGCCAATCAAGCGTATCGGTGTCAAGTTCATGAAAGAGCCTGAGCATGTTAAGATTGCGGCTAAGGAATTGACCAATGTGAACGTTGACCAATACTATGTCCGTGTCAAAGAACATGAAAAATTTGACACCATGACACGCCTTATGGACGTTGACCAGCCTGAATTGTCTATTGTTTTCGGTCGTACTAAGCGCCGTGTCGATGAATTGACTCGGGGTTTGAAACTGCGTGGCTTCCGTGCAGAAGGTATCCACGGAGATTTGGACCAGAACAAACGTCTACGTGTTATTCGTGACTTTAAAAACGACCAGATTGATGTCCTTGTTGCGACGGACGTTGCGGCGCGTGGATTGGATATTTCAGGTGTAACGCATGTCTATAACTACGATATTCCACAGGACCCAGAAAGCTATGTGCACCGTATCGGTCGTACAGGTCGTGCGGGTCAATCAGGTCAGTCTATTACCTTTGTTTCGCCAAACGAGATGGGCTACTTGGCAATCATCGAAGATTTGACCAAGAAACGTATGAAGGGGCTCAAGCCAGCGACAGCTGAAGAGGCCTTTGAAGCCAAGAAAAAAGTTGCTTTGAAGAAGATTGAACGTGACTTTGCAGACGATACCATTCGTGGAAACTTTGATAAATTTAAAAAAGACGCAGTCAAATTGGCAGCTGAATTTACACCAGAAGAGCTTGCACTCTACGTACTCAGTCTGACCGTACAAGATCCAGATAGCTTGCCAGAAGTGGAAATCGCACGTGAAAAACCATTGCCATTCAAGTTTGCACCTGGTCAAGCTAAGAGCAAGGGTGGCCGTGGTGGCCGTCGTGACGGTGACCGCAACCGAGACCGCGGAGGACGCCGTGGTGATCGTAACGACCGCAACCGTCGCGATGACAAGTTCAAGCGCGATAACCGCCGTCAAGACAACAAAAAACCACACCAACGCACATCAAGTGAAAAGAAAACAGGCTTTGTGATTCGCAATAAAGGGGAGAGATAAAGTTGAAACCGCTTCATAATTGGAGCGTTTTTTGTTATACTAGAAGTAGCAAAACAGGAGGAAAGACCATGGGCATTTTGACAATGGATAGAACCTTTGTATTCTAAAAAAAATACAAAGGAGAACATCATGATTACTTACAAACAAAATCCTCAACTCGACTTTCAAGCTGTCCTTGACCTCTATGCTTCTGTGGGTTGGACAGGATATACTGACCGGCCTACCATGTTACAGAAGGCCTTGGAACATAGTCTGCTCGTTCTTGCTGCCTTTGATGGTGACCGTCTAGTGGGTCTCTTGCGGGCAGTTGGTGACGGGCATTCAATCGTTTTTATTCAGGACATCTTGGTTCTGCCAACCTATCAGCGTCAGGGAATTGGTCGCACTCTTTTGGAGAGGGCCATTGCCCATTTTCCAGGTATTTATCAACTCCATCTCTTGACGGACAATACTGAGAAAACACGGTCTTTCTATGAGGCAATTGGCTTTACAGCCGTTGATAGCCTGGACTGTGTCGCTTACACCTATTTAAAATAATAAAACAATCTAAAAAAGCAGAGGCTGGGAGACCAGCCTTTTGCTTCGAGCAAATGATTTGAATTTCAAATCAAAAAGAGTAGAATATAATTATCAATAATTAGTAACAAAGGAGATGAACAATGGCAACTGTATTAATTGTAAAGGCTCACCCCCTCGACGCACAAAAGTCCTACGCCTTGCGAGCTTTGGAAGAGTTTCAAACTCGGTACGCCAGTTTGCACCCAGAAGATCGGATTGAAATAGTAGATGTTTTTGAAGACCAGATTCCAGCTTTGGATAAGCCTTTGTTAGAATCTATGGGAGCAGCTAAAAAAGGCGAAGCTATCAGCCCTGAGCAAGCAGAGCGATTGGACCGTTACAATGCCTTGACCCAACAATTTCTTGCAGCAGATAAGATTGTCGTGGTCAATCCCCTTTGGAATCTCAATGTGCCAAGTCAGTTGGTATCTTGGGTCAATACCATCAATGTAGCAGGCCTGACCTTTAAGTATGGTCCAGAAGGCTCTATCGGTTTGGTCAAGGATAAAAAGCTCCTGCACATCCAGTCAAATGGTGGTGTTTATGCAGGTCAGGATCCAGCTGCCCAGTACATCAAGTCTATCTTTGAATTTTTAGGCTTTGAAGATATTCATCAGGTCTTTATCGAAGGACAATCGGCCGATCCAAGCCAGGCTCAGGCTATTTTTGAAGAAGCTATGGGGAAAATTGATACAATTTTGGAAGTATTTTAAATAAAAAGCCTCGTACTATTTTGTACGAGGTTTTTTTGTCATTTCTGCGATATAATCTAATTTACTCTGCCGACTGCGTTTCTTAAACAAAGCCTCGGCAGACATAGCTTCCTGTTTGCTGGTAAAGGCTTCTTGGTAGACCAAGCTGACAGGTAAGCGTGCGCGGGTGTACTTGGCCCCTTTCCCACGATTATGGGTAGCAAGCCGCTTCTCCACATCCGTCGTATAACCAGTATAAAGACTCCCGTCGGCACATTCCAAAACATACAAGTAGGCCTTATTTTCCATAATAAATCTCATGAATAGCCGGAGTATAGTCGCCATTTTCCTCGTGGACAACCAAAGGTGGCAGGATGTGTAGACCATCTACCGAGCCGTCCTTGATAGCCTCAATCAGCAACATATTTGCTTCCTTACTGGCCTTGGGATAGACAAACTGGATGCGTTTGGGAGCAAGTTTGTAGGTTCTTAGTGTGTCCAAAATATCTAAAAATCGATCGGGTCTGTGAACCATGGCCAAGCGACCATTGGATTTGAGTACCTGTTGTGCCACCTGACAAATGCTGTCTAGGTTGGTTGCAATCTCGTGTCTGGCTAAAAGATAATGCTCGCTTTCATTGAGGTTTGACTCTTTATCCACCTTGAAGTAGGGAGGATTGCAGAGTATCAAATCAACCTTGGACCGTAGGTCATATTGGGGCAGATTCGCCAAGTCGTCATTGATAACCGAAACCTGCTCCTCCAGACCGTTGAGGGCAATGGAGCGGCGGTTCATATCCGCCAAGCGTTCCTGCAACTCGACCTGAATAATCTGAGCCTTGGTGCGAGTGGAGGCAAAGAGACCCACGGCCCCATTTCCACTACAGAGATCGACAATCAGTCCCTTCTGAGCAGGCATTTTTGGAAAACGCGAGAGCAGGACACTGTCAATCGAGTAGCTAAAAACCTCCCGATTTTGAATAATCTGAACATCAGTTGAGAAGAGCTGGTCAATTCGCTCTCCGTCTAGTAAATCATTTTTTTGCATAGGTATATTATACCATCTTTGAATGAAAATCACTGTATATTTTGAATGAAAAGAGGCTGGGCAAAAAGCCCTAGCCCACTTCTCAGTGTTCGTGTCAACATCTCAGCGCAGTGGTTGATTGGCAGATTTGTTCGTTTTTTACACTCCAAATCTGACCATTACGACTGTTGCGAACAAAGTTCGCTCTATTTCCAACCTCAAAAGGTTCACTAAACCTTTTTGTAACGAACCTTGTTCGCTCTATCTCCAACCTCCAACAGTCACTACTCTGACTGTTGGAGCTATGCGGGGGTGGGAGTGAAACAGTCTGGGAATAGACTGTTTCAGCTCAACAACTGGAAATAAGGACTTGTTGACGAACTCTTTTGGACTTAGTCGAGTTCTTTCCTACTCCCAACTCTTAAACAAAAAATTCTACCCAAGCCCCGACAAGCAAGAATGCGATGCAGAGATAGATTTGCCAATTTGCTTTTAAGGTCCATTCTTTAGACCAAAAGGCACTGCGGGCTGTACTGACGAAAGCAAAAAGCAAGAGCACAAGCCAGAGGGTAGGCCCTTTGTCTAGCCATTCTCCTATGCTACCTAATAACAACAATATCATTAAATAAAAGTTCAAACTCCGATAATATTCTTTATTAAATTCCTTAAACATTGAAAATCCTCACAGTACAAAGAAGTAAATGCTTGTCCAAGCGACAATAAAACTAATCGTCAGATAAATTTGCCATGTTTTTTTAATCCAGCTACGAGGTTTGAAGAAGGCAAGGTAACCAGCATAAAGCCCAAGCCCAAGCTTGAGAAAATGGATAAACCCAAATGGTCCATTTACAGCAGCATAAATCACTTGTAGGATACAGGCAAGAGACAAGTAAAATTCCCAGGTCCGATAAAATGTTTTATTGAATTGTTTAAACATTCTTGTCTCCTTTCAGCTATTTACCTAAAATAAAACGCAGGAAAATAATCAATACAATCAATCCGATATAGAAGATATAACCTATGCGAGTGAGCTCCTTTTCTTCTTTTAGGAAAAAAGCTCTGAAAATATGAATAGGAATGATTATTAGAATTAGGCTTGTATACCAGAGTGGCCACTGATCAAAGCTATCATTGGCAGTTGGTAGCAGAAAACAAATCCAAAACACCATAGAATAAAAATTACTGAAACGGTAGAAGTATTTGTTGAATCTGATTTTCATAATAACCACCTCTCTGTCATTATATCAAATTAATAATGGATAATCCAGCAAGTATATGTAAGGGGGAGATGTTGTTATAAAGAAAAACTATAACAAAGCTTGCTATTTTTCTATAAGTATTTTTGGATATTTTTCACACCAAATCTCCTATTTCATGCTAGACTATATTGTAAGTTAGATTGGAGTAGATGTTATGACAGATTATAAGATTGATACGATTTTAGCGCATACGGGCATCAATAGCGATGAGAGAACAGGTGCATTGATTTCCCCTATCCACCTTTCGACGACCTATCAACACCCTGAGTTTGGTCAATCGACAGGTTATGACTACACGAGAACAAAAAATCCGACACGTGCCAGTCTAGAGACGACTTTGGCAGCTATTGAAAAGGCCGACTATGCCCTAGCAACGAGCTCGGGAATGGCTGCTCTGGTCTTACTTTTTAATGGTTTTCCTGTAGGGAGTCAAGTAGTAGCGGCGCGTGATTTGTACGGTGGTTCCTTCCGCTGGTTCAATGAGCAAGAGAGTATCGGTAGATTTCAATTTACCTATGCAAACACCGAGGAGGAGCTGATTGCAGCCATCACCGAAGAGACAGACTATGTTTATCTGGAGACACCGACTAACCCACTCATGGTGGAGTTTGACATCGCTAAGGTTTCGGCTATCGCCCATGCCAAAGGTGCTAAGGTGATTGTCGATAACACTTTTTACAGCCCTATCTACCAAAATCCTCTCTTACTAGGAGCGGATGTTGTCCTACATTCAGCGACCAAGTACCTATCTGGGCATAATGATGTACTAGCTGGCGCTTTGATGACCAATGATCAAGCCCTATATGATAAGCTCTTTTATGACCAAAATACATCGGGTCCAACCCTATCTCCACTGGATTCTTACTTACTCATGCGTGGACTCAAAACCCTCTCGCTTCGAATGGAGCGGGCGACACAAAATGCTCAGAAAATTGTTGCCTATTTGGAGAAGAGTCCAGCAGTCAAGCAAGTTTACTACACAGGAAAAGGTGGGATGATTTCGGTTAAGGTGGTAGATGAAAGTCGGATTCCCTATATTCTCAACACCCTGAAAGTCTTTACCTTTGCTGAAAGTTTGGGAGGAGTGGAAAGCTTGATTACCTACCCAGCCACTCAGACCCACGCAGACATTCCAGCTGAAACCCGTCATTCTTACGGTTTGACAGATGATTTGCTTCGTCTGTCTATTGGTATAGAGGATGCTGAAGACTTGATTGTAGATTTAAAAACAGCCTTGGAGGGATAAGATATGACACAGTATAATTTTATAGATAGTCCGAATCGTCTATCCCAGCATGCGGAAAAATGGAGAAAAGTAGAGACGGATAAAGAACTCTTACCTTTGTGGATAGCAGATATGGACTTTGAGCCTCTACCAGAAATTCGCCAAGTTATCCGTGACTACGCAGATCATCATGTTTTTGGTTATCCTTATGCTAGTGACAGCCTCTATCAGTCTATTATTGACTGGGAAGATAGACAGCATGGCTATAAGATTGAAAGAGAGTCTATTCTACTCATCGAAGGAGTTGTTCCTGCCTTATCTGTGGCTATTCAAGCTTTGACAGAAGAAGGGGATGCAGTCCTAATTAATACACCTGTCTATCCACCCTTTGCGCGGACTGTAAAATTAAACAATCGTCAGCTAGTCACCAATTCACTAGTTGATGTGGATGGTGTTTTTAGGATTGATTTTGACCAGCTTGAAAAGGACATTGTAGAGAATCAAGTGAAACTCTATATTTTCTGTAATCCCCACAACCCAGGTGGTAGAGTTTGGACAAGAGAGGAAGTGTTGGCCATTGGACGTCTTTGTCAGAAACATGGTGTTATCCTTGTCTCAGATGAAATACATCAAGATTTGACCTTGTATGGTCACAAGCATTATTCCTTTAACACAGTGGATGAAAGTTTTAAAGAGTTTTCAATCATCTTATCATCTGCGACCAAGACCTTCAATATCGCTGGTACAAAAAATAGCTTTGCAATCATTGAAAATCCAAGCATTCGCAAGACTTTCGCTAAGCGTCAATTGATAAATAATCAGCACGAGATTCCAACGATTGGCTTGTTAACCACAGAAGCTGCTTTCACTTATGGAGATGAGTGGTTGAAGGAGTTGAAGGTTATTTTGGAGAGAAATATAGACTTTGTTGAGGAGTATTTGACAACCCATACAAGGATCAAGGTCATGAAGCCCCAGGGAACCTACCTCATCTGGCTTGATTTTTCTGCTTATGAGTTAGAGCATACGGAGCTCTTTGATATTCTTCATTGTAAAGCAAAGTTGATTTTGAATGATGGTTTGACCTTTGGTAAGGAAGGTAAGTATCATGCACGTCTGAATGTAGCAGCACCATTCAACATGATTGAAGAAGCCTGTCAGCGACTTGGTAAGGTTTTTGGATAAAGAAATAAGGACTAGGTGTGAGTAAAATCACCTAATCCTTATTTTTTTGTGTTTTTCTAAATTCTGTCGGGCTCATATGGAAATAATTTTTGAAGGCCGCGCTGAAGGTGAGAGGGTCTTGGTATCCGACAGAATAGGCAATTTCAGTGATACTCCGAGAAGCATCTTCTAATAGTTGACAAGCACGATTCATTTTTACTTGTAAAATATAATCTTTGATAGAATAGCCAGTTTCCTGCTTAAAAATTTTATAGAGATAACTTCGGCTTAAAGCTAGAAAATCTGCTATTTCAGCAACTTTAATTGGATGGGCATAGTGGTTATGGATCATCTTGATGGCTTGCTGAACATAGTGCTTGGTTTGTGTTTCAGGCTTAATTAATGTTTCACTGGGAAATTCCTCGATGAGTGCTGCTAAGAGTTGGTTGAGGTAGCCAATTAAGACCAATTCTGTGATAGAGGGGATGGGATGCATCTGAACATGGTTAATCTGATGCATGTAGCCTAGAATTGGTGACTCTAGATTGGAGTGGAGGTAGTAGTTTTCTAGCAGTTGACTTTGATTAAGTAGGTCTTTTGCTCGTGAACCACTAAAACCAACCCATATATAGGTCCACGGGTCTATATCATCAGCTTGATAGAAAATGGAAACATCCTTTGGAAGAATAAACAAATCGCCTGCAGCAAGATAGCTTGTTTTTCCGTCAACAAGAATTTTTCCTCTTCCTTTTGTAATAAAATGCAGGACAAAATTATCACGGATAGTAGGACCGAAGGAATAGCCCTTGTCACATTGTTCGGCACCGTAATGGTCTACATTTAGGTCAAAGTTGTGACTATCAAGCTCGTTATAGATATTCAGAATATTCATTTCAATCCTCCTAGGAAACATTATAACATGTTTTAAATACAAAAGACTATTAAATAAAGCGTTTTCATTTTATAAAATAAGAGCATAAAGAAGAGATAGGAGAGATGAATGTGATTGAGATTTATAATGAAAAACAGATTTTCCACCTGAAAACAAGAGAATTCTCTTATATCATCCAAGTGTTGGAAACAGGCGATCTGGTTCATCGTTATTTTGGGAAAAAAATCGAAAAATTTAGCGATGGAAACAAAATAACATATTTAGATCGATCGTTTTCTCCGAGTCCAATGACTGGGGATAGGACATACTCATTGGATGTCCTCCCACTCGAATATTCCAGCAATGGTCTGGGAGATTTTAGAACCTCAGCATTAGATGTTCGGAACGAATTTGGAGTCACTCTTGACCTAAAATACAAAGAGTATCGATTATACAAGGGGAAAAAAGAACTGAGGGGATTACCAGCAAGTTTTGGAAATCAAGAAGAGGTAGAGAGTCTTGAAATTGATCTTTATGATCAGTTGACAGATATTACCGTAACACTTCAGTATTCTGTTTTTGAAGAAGCTTCCTATCTCGCACGGTCAGCTACAATTCAAACTGGCAAATATCCATGCAAACTAGAGAAGGTCTTGTCTGCAACGCTTGATTTTCCACATCAAGATTTCATTGTTCACAGCTTGGCAGGACGTTATGCTTATGAAAAAGAGTGGACACAGACCCCATTGACAAAAGGTCAGTATTCGATTGGTAGCATTCGAGGTGCTTCAAGTCACTCAAGAACACCCTTCTTAGCACTAGCCTCACCCGATGCAAGTGAGGACAAGGGCGATGTTTATGCGGCCCACCTTGTCTATAGCGGCAACTTTACAGCATTTGTCGAAACGACAGCCATGGAAACCAGTCGATTGGGACTAGGATTGGAAAGTCACTATTTCTCATGGCAATTGGATAAGGATGACCGGTTTCAAACTCCAGAAGTTCTCTTATCATATACTGATAAAGGATTTACTGGCATGACACAAAATAGTCATCACTTTATCACAAAACACCTCATTCGATCATCGTTTGTAAACAAACCAAGACCCATTTTAATCAACAACTGGGAAGCGACCTATTTTGAATTTACAGAAGAAAAGATTTTACAGTTAGCTCAGGTTGCAAGTCGAGCTGGTATTGAATTGTTTGTTCTGGATGATGGTTGGTTTGGTAAACGAAACAATGATGAAAGTTCATTGGGCGATTGGAAAGTCAATTTGGATAAGTTGCCAAATGGTTTGAATGGTTTAGCAGAGCGAATAAATGAGCTTGGCATGAAATTTGGACTGTGGTTTGAACCAGAGATGATTTCTATTGATAGCGATCTTTATCGTGAGCATCCTGATTGGGCAATTCGCACAGAAGGACGCTTACCAATCTACAGCCGAGAACAATTAGTTTTGGATTTGACCAAGCAGGAAGTCTGTGACTACATCATTGATAGCGTCTCTTCCATATTAGAATCAGCCAATATTTCTTATGTAAAATGGGATATGAACCGTAATATCACCAATATCCCTGAAGGTTTAGCAAATGACCAGCGCTTTGAGTTCCACCATCGTTACATGCTAGGTCTTTACCGCGTATTAGACCACCTTACCAAGCGGTTCCCAGATATTCTTTTCGAATCCTGTGCAGGCGGTGGAGGTCGTAATGATTTGGGAATCATGTATTACATGCCACAAGCTTGGGCAAGTGATGATACAGATGCGATTGAGCGCTTATCTATTCAAGAAGGTACTAGTTTGATTTATCCCCCTTCCTCAATTGGTGCACACGTTTCTGCAGTTCCAAACCATCAGGTTGGTCGGATCACACCTCTTGCTACACGAGGCAATGTGGCTATGATGGGAGGAGCATTTGGTTACGAGCTGGATTTAACGAAACTTTCGGAAAAGGAATTGGATGAAATCAGTCAGCAAATCGAAACCTATCACTCCATTCGTGAAACTATACAATTCGGTCAGCTATACCGTCTGAAAAAGACGAGCAATACCTGGGCTGCCAATTATGTTAGTCAAGATAAGAATCAAACGGTCTTTACATTTGTAAAAATTCTTGCCAAGCCAGAAGCGCCTTTGCTTCATGTTCGGTTGAAGGGGCTAGACCCAGATGCCTTGTATGAATGCCCTCAATTGGGAGAAACATTCTATGGGGATGAACTGATGAACATTGGTCTTACAATGCCACATGTTCAAAAAGATTATTTTAGTGTACAATATATTTTTAACAAAATCTAGGAGGATTTTATATATGAAAATGAAAACATTTTTAAAATGTGCATCAGTTTGTGCCTTTGCCAGTTTCTTGGTAGCTTGTGGGAACGCAAGTGGTGGTAGTGATAAGGTTGAGATTGAATATTTCTCACAAAAACCTGAAATGCAGGCTACTCTTCAGGAAATTATTGATGAATTTGAAAAAGAAAATCCTACGATTGATGTTAAATTTTCAAATGTACCAGATGCAGGAACTGTTCTGAAAACCCGTATGGCCAACAATGAAGCGCCAGATGTGATTAACATTTAACCACAAAATGCGGACTTCAAAGCATACGCAGCGGATGGTCGTTTCCTAGAAATTGGAGATGATGCAGGTCTCAGTCATCTAAAAGATGGTGCTGTAACGCCATATCTTGTTAATGAAAAAAATTACACCCTTCCTTTGACAGCAAATGCCTATGGTATTTACTATAATAAGGATAAGTTCAAAGAATTGGGGCTCGAAGTTCCAACTACCTATACAGAATTTGTAGCTTTGGTAGACAAAATCAAGGCTGATGGCAGTGCAGCACCATTTGCCCTTTCATTGAACGATGCTTGGTCATTGAACGGCTACCATCAGTTAGCTTGGGTAACTGTTGCGGGTGGATTTGATGGTGCAGAAGATATTCTGATTCGTAGTGCAAAGGGAGCGATTCAAGATGATGCGACAACAAAAGCTGTCTTAGAACGCTTGCAACTGTTGACAGATAATGGTCAAAAAGGTGCAACAGGTGCGCTTTATGCAGATGCGGTGGCAGCCTTTGCAGCAGGAGATGCTCTCATGCTTCCACAAGGTACTTGGGCAGCTACAGCTGTAAACCAACAAGAACCAGAATTTGAATATGGTATGTTTACATTCCCTGGTGATAAAGAAGGTGGCGACTATACCATCGGTGCGGCTGACCTTGCTCTATCTATTTCAGCAGATACAGAGCACCCAGAAGAGTCTAAAAAATTCCTAGAATACCTTTCTCGTCCAGAAGTTATCCAGAAATACTATGATGTAGATGGTTCACCAACTTCTGTAGAAGGCGTAGAAACAGAAGGCAAGTTTGAAGAAACTGCTGGAGTGACACAATATGCCTTCACTGACAAACATGTAGTTTGGTTGCAATCTGAATGGGAATCAGAAGAGGAGTTCTGGAACATCACTGTTGAAATGGTTAAAAATCCAAACTCAGCAGAATTAGTGAAAAAACTGAATGCATTCTTTGACCCAATGAAAAAATAATCCAGGAAAACTATAAGCAGAGGCTAGTTGTAGCCTAGCCTCCTTATAGTTGCCTAGTGTCAGTTTTAGTAACCCTATGGGATTCCTTGAACTGAGACTAAGCAACTATAACTTTATCAAAAAGGAGTACCATGATGAATCAAAAAGGATTTATTGCTAAATATTGGCCCTATCTATTTGTTGCCATACCAATTGGCTTACAGTTAATCTTTTTCTTCTATCCTCTATTTACAGGTATCTATTATAGCTTGACGGATTGGAATGGATTGACATCTGATTTCAAACTAATCGGTATTCAGAATTACTTAGATATTTTAAAAAATCCTGATTTTTACACTTCCATGACTTTTACCATTATCTTCACCATTGGTTTGGTCATCGGAGAAATTGTTATAGGGATTTGGTTGGCTAGTCTCCTCAATCGTAAGATTAAAGCTGTTGGTTTCTTTAGAACTTGGTATTTCTTCCCAGCAGTGCTATCCACCGTCACTTTAGGATTGATTTTTGTTCAATTGTTCAACTATGGTTTTACACAGATTGGAGAAATCCTTCATATCGGTTGGTTGATGGAAAACTTATTGGTACAAGAAAATACTGTTATTCCAGCTGTACTTTTTGTGGCTCTCTGGCAGGGATTGGCGATGCCAGTCATCATCTTCTTGTCTGGGTTACAAAGTATTCCAGAAGATGTGAAAGAAGCAGCTGCAATTGATGGTGCAACACGCTCTCAACAATTCTTCAATATTGAACTTCCATTCTTATTACCATCTATCAGTATGGTTTTCATCTTGGCAATGAAGTCAGGTTTGACAGCATTCGACCTTATCTTTGCCCTGACAAGTGGTGGCCCAGATGGCAAAACAGAATCCTTGGGTTTACTCGTTTACAACTATGCCTTTGTAGACAACAAATTCTCTTATGCCAATGCTTTGGCTGTAGTACTCTTCATCTTCATTATTGTCATCTCATTAATTCAGATGAGAATTTCGAAGAAATTTGAAATTTAGGAGGACAGACATGAATACTCAAAAACAGAAAAATTGGTGGGTTTATCTCGTGCTCTTCAGCGGTATTCTCTTCATGTTTATTCCGCTACTCGTGACCATTATCAGCTCATTCAAACCAACCAAGGAAATCACGAGCAACTTCTTTGGTCTTCCTGAAAATTTCACCTTAAATAACTACGAACGCTTGTTTAATGATGGGATTGTACAATATTTTGGCAATTCTGCTTTGATTACAATTGTAGCTGTTGGCTTGATTCTACTTGTTATTCCAATGGCAGCTTTCGCCGTAGCCCGTCAAATGAAACGCCAGACAGTGTTTAACTTTATCTACTTTTTCTTGATTATTGGGATTTTTGTACCTTTCCAAGTGATTATGCTCCCAATGACCAAATTAATGTCAAGTCTTGGTTTGAACAATATTGTCGGTTTGATTATTCTATATTTGACCTATGCAGTTCCTCAGGCCCTCTTCCTCTATGTCGGCTATATTAAGACCATTGTTCCTGAAGAAATGGATGAGGCGGCAGCTATTGATGGCTGTGATAAATTTACTATGTACTGGAAAATCATTTTCCCACTCATGAAACCTATGCATGCAACCGTTTTGATTATCAATGCCCTCTGGGTCTGGAACGATTTCCTATTGCCTTTGCTAGTATTGAACCGTGATCAAAGCATGTGGACTTTACCTCTTTTCCAATACAATTACCAAGGTATGTATTTTAGTGACTATGGCCCATCATTTGCATCCTATGTTGTGGGGATTATCCCAATCTTATTGGTATACCTTGTCTTCCAAAAACATATTATTTCAGGTATGACAAGTGGTTCTGTCAAATAATTACAAAGGTTGACTTGTTCAACCTTTTCTAAAAAATGAAAAAGAAAAGGCTTACAAAGGAGAATGTCGATGAAAATTAAAAACCAAGCTATGTTGATTACTTACTCAGACAGTTTGGGTAAGAATCTCAAGGATTTGAAAAAAGTTCTTGAGGGACCATTAAAGGATGTTGTGGGAGGTATCCATATTCTGCCGTTTTTCCCATCATCTGGGGATCGTGGGTTTGCACCAATGGATTATACAAAGGTGGACCCTGCATTTGGAGATTGGTCAGATATTGAAGTATTGAGTAAGGACTACTATCTGATGTTCGATTTTATGATCAATCATATTTCAGCCAAGTCACCGTATTTCCTTGATTTTCTTGAAAAGAAAGATGAATCAGCTTATGCGGATTTGTTTATTCGTTATAAAAACTTTTGGCCAAATGGTGAGCCAACGCAAGAAGATGTTGATTTGATCTATAAGCGTAAACCTCGCGCACCTTATCGAATTGCCAAATTTGCTGATGGTAGTGAAGAGAAGGTGTGGTGTACTTTTGATGAACAGCAGATTGACTTAGATGTGACAACGGAGACAACCCGTCGTTTTATCCAAGAAAATTTGGAACAGTTGGCTGAGCATGGTGCTTCGATCATTCGTTTGGATGCCTTTGCTTATGCCAATAAAAAAATAGGAACTAACTGTTTCTTTGTGGAGCCTGATATTTGGGAAATGCTCCATTTTCCACGTCAGTTATTGGCACCAAAAGATGTGGAAATCTTGCCTGAAATCCATGAACATTATACAATTCAGCAAAAAATTGCGGAACAAGATTATTATGTTTATGACTTTGCCTTGCCAATGCTGGTTCTCCACGCTTTGTATTCTGGTCATGTCAATCGCCTGGTTCACTGGATGGAGATTTGCCCTCGCAAGCAATTTACAACCCTAGATACACATGATGGAATCGGTGTTGTAGACGTTAAGGATTTGCTGACGGATGAGGAGACAGAGGAAACGCGTGAAGCCTTGTATGCACAAGGTGCAAATGTCAAGAAAATTTATAGTACAGAAGCCTATAATAATTTGGATATTTATCAGATTAACTGTACTTATTATTCTGCCCTTGGCAATAACGATCAAGCTTATCTGTTGGCGCGTGTTCTTCAATGTTTTGCACCAGGTATTCCACAGATTTACTACGTTGGTTTACTAGCAGGCGAAAATGATATTGAGCTTTTGGAATCAAGCAAGGAAGGCCGCAATATCAATCGCCATTACTATGATTTGGAAGAAATTGAGCAGGAAGTGCAACGGCCAGTTGTACAATCCTTGTTCAAACTCCTTAAATTCCGCAATACAAGTCCAGCTTTCGACGGAGAGTTCTCTGTTAAGATGTTGGATGAAACAAGTATGGAAATTTTCTGGAATAATCAAGATGCAGGGGTGTCTGCCCGTCTAACAGCAAATCTAAAAGAAAAATCCTTTGAAATTGTTGAAATAGAAGAGTGTAAAATGACCATAATTGAGTTATAATGTGATTATATAGAAATAGGGGGACTACCCTTTTTCTTGCCTAAATAAGATTGTGCAGAAAGGATCGATCAAATGTCAGGAATACAAAAGACAGATTGGTGGAAGAAGTCCGTTATTTACCAAATTTATCCTCGTAGTTTTCAAGATTCAAATGGAGATGGAGTAGGGGATATTCGAGGGATTATCAGCCGATTAGATTATCTCCATGAGCTTGGAATTGATGCTATTTGGCTCAGTCCTGTTTATCAGTCCCCCATGGATGACAATGGTTACGACATCAGTGATTACCAAGGAATTGCTCCAGAATTTGGGACCATGGAAGATATGGAAGAATTGATTGCAGAAGGCCATAAGCGCAATATCAAAATAATCATGGATTTAGTGCTCAATCATACCTCGGATGAACATTTCTGGTTTCAAGAAGCCCTCAAAGGACCAGATAATCCCTATTATGATTATTATGTTTGGGCTGATGAGCCGAATGAATTACGCTCGACCTTCTCAGGCTCTGCTTGGGAATACGTTCCACATCTGAACAAATACTACCTTCATCAATTCTCTGTTAAGCAACCGGATTTGAACTGGAAAAATCCTGCTCTGAAACAAGAAATCTGTGACATGATTAATTTTTGGATTGAAAAAGGTGTCGGCGGTTTCAGGCTAGATGTAATTGATTTGATTGGAAAAGAACCGGAAAAATTAATTACAGCCGATGGACCGACTCTCCATCCTCTTATTCAGGAATTAAATGAGAAAACCTTTGGTGCATACGACTTAGTGACTGTTGGGGAAACCTGGAGTGCCAATCCAGAAAATGCTCAGTTATATTCACATCCTGACAGAAAAGAATTTTCGATGATTTTCCAATTTGAACATGTCGGACTTGATCAGCAGGAAGGGGAAGAAAAGTGGGATTTGGCACCGCTTGACCCAGCCCGTTTGCATAAGGTTCTCTCCAAATGGCAAACTGAACTAGTTGGTAAAGGCTGGAACTCGCTTTTCTGGAATAACCACGATTTACCTCGTGCCATTTCTCGCTTCGGTGATGATAGACCTGCATTTCGTGAACTAAGTGGTAAAATGTTAGCTATTTATCTTCATTTTATGTCAGGGACACCTTATATCTACCAAGGTGAGGAAATTGGTATGATTAATACACCGATTACAGATATTAGCCAAGCGGACGATATCGAAACACGTCGCATGTATGCGGAACGGATTGAAAATGGCTTCACCAAGGAGGAATTGATTACTTCTATAAATGCCAAAGGTCGAGATAATGCTCGTCGTCCAATGCAATGGACAGAGGCAGAAGGAGCAGGCTTCAGTACAGGTCAAGCCTGGCTGGCTTTGGGAGATACTGTCAAAGACATCAACGTTGAAAAAGCACTTGCAGACAAACAATCGCTTTTCTATACCTATCAGAAATTAATTGCTCTTCGGAAAGAGTATCCTTGTATGTCTGAAGGAAAATATGAAGTGATGGAGACAGGAAATAGCTCGGTAATGGCCTACCGTAAATATGATGAACAGGACGATTTCATCATATTAGTAAACTTTTCAAGCCAGGAGCAGGCTTATACTATAGCTGTGGAAGAATATTCTATTTTCATGAACAATTATGAAAACAAAGAGGCGATTAATAAAGGGATGTTGCGACCTTACGAAGCTATCGTTTTCAAAAAATAAATAAATTTGCCATATTCTCAAGCATTTTTTCAATTTTTTTGGTAAAATAGAAAAAACAAAAAAGAGAGGTTTTATCATCATGGGGAAATTCCAAGTCATTTCACACCCACTCATTCAGCATAAGTTGTCTATCCTTCGTCGTACATCTACTTCAACAAAGGATTTTCGTGAGTTGGTTAATGAAATCGCGATGCTGATGGGTTACGAAGTTTTGCGTGACTTGCCACTTGAAGATGTGGAGATTGAAACGCCAATCACTAAAACAGTTCAGAAACAAATTGCAGGTAAAAAATTAGCTATCGTACCAATTCTTCGTGCAGGTGTTGGTATGGTTGATGGTTTGCTAAGCTTGGTCCCAGCAGCTAAAGTTGGTCACATCGGTATGTACCGCGATGAAGAAACCCTTCAACCCGTTGAGTATCTTGTGAAATTACCAGAAGATATTGATCAACGTCATATTTTTGTAGTTGACCCAATGCTTGCTACAGGTGGATCAGCTATTCTTGCAGTTGATTCATTGAAAAAACGTGGTGCTTCAAATATCAAATTTGTTGCTCTTGTTTCAGCTCCAGAAGGTGTAAAAGCTCTTCAAGATGCACATCCAGATATTGATATTTACACAGCAGCTTTGGATGAAAAACTCAATGAAAAAGGCTACATCGTACCAGGTTTGGGAGATGCAGGTGACCGCTTGTTTGGTACAAAATAATTAAGAAATCAGCTCTGCTGGTTTCTTTTTCATTTCCTTAAATCGTGTTTTTTATTTGACCAATTTTGACTATTCATATATAATGGGTACAGAAAACCTCGAAAAGGAGTAATTTTATGATTCCAGTAGTTATTGAACAAACTAGCCGTGGTGAGCGTTCTTATGATATTTACTCACGCCTTTTAAAAGACCGCATTATCATGTTGACAGGACCAGTTGAGGACAACATGGCAAACTCTATCATTGCACAATTGCTTTTCCTTGATGCCCAAGACCCTACAAAGGATATTTACCTCTATGTTAACACGCCAGGAGGATCGGTGTCAGCAGGTCTTGCCATTGTAGACACGATGAATTTCATTAAAGCTGATGTTCAAACCATCGTTATGGGAACAGCTGCGAGCATGGGAACCATCATTGCATCAAGCGGTGCCAAGGGCAAACGTTTCATGTTGCCAAATGCAGAGTACATGATTCACCAGCCAATGGGCGGAACAGGTGGTGGCACTCAGCAAACAGACATGGCTATTGCAGCAGAACACTTGCTTAAAACCCGTAACAAATTAGAAAAAATCTTGGCTGACAATTCAGGAAAAACAGTGAAACAAATCCACAAGGATGCAGAACGCGATTACTGGATGACAGCAGAAGAAACATTAGCTTACGGATTTATTGACCAAATTATGGACAATACGAAAGTGAAATAAGCAGTGACAAATATGTAATAGTACTGACTATTCCTATTAGCTCCAACTCTTTTACAGGTAGTTGGAGCTTTTCATTTATCATTGAAAACGGTATAATATAGAAAGAGAATTTTTAGAGGAGAAGACATGTTTGAGAAGAAAAATCGTACCTGCTTAACTGTCTATTTACACTACAATCGTGATGCACGGAAACTCAGTCAATATGGTGATATAATTTACCATTCCAAACGATTGCGTTATGTATCTGTATATATAAATCAAGAACAGCAAGAAGAGATAGTTGCAAAATTGAAGAAGGAAAAGTTTGTCAAAAAAGTAGTTCCTTCTTACATAAAAGAAATTGACCAAAATTTTGTGGGTAATTTGTGGCGAGAAGAAGAGACAACACTGTAAAGATATGAACAGGCTAACTGGCCTGTTTTTTCTCACTTTTCTTTTTTAAAAATTTTTTTCTTTTTTTGTTGACAATTTTCTGATAATTCAGTATATTAGATACATCGCAAAATTTAAGAAAGATTTAAGGAGTTTTCATGAAAACAAGAAAATTTGCAGTAGCGCTTGCTACATTTGCCTCTGCAGCTCTACTCGCTGCATGTGGTAATGTTTCGACAACCAATACTTCAGCCGCAGGTTCTTCTGTAGGTGATACATTTAAAATCGGCTACAACTTGGAGTTGTCAGGCGCTGTTTCATCTTATGGTCAAACAGAGGAAAAAGGTGCCAACCTTGCCGTGAAAGAAATCAATGCTGCGGGTGGCATTGACGGCAAAAAAATCGAAGTTATCACAAAAGACAACAAGTCTGAAACAGCAGAGGCAGCTACTGTTGCAACAAGCTTGGCAAGTGAAGGGGCAAACGTTGTGATTGGCCCAGCTACATCAGGTGCTTCAGCGGCATCTATTCCAGCATTGACATCTGCTGGTGTCCCTATGATTACTCCTTCAGGAACTCAAACAAACTTGGTTGTGAACGATAAAGGTGAGGTCCAAGAATACTTCTTCCGTACAACCTTTACAGATGGGTATCAAGGTCAAATTATGGCTAAATACGCTACTGAGAACTTGTCAGCTAAGAAAGTTGTTCTTTACTTTGACAACTCTTCTGATTATGGTAAGGGTGTAGCAGAGGCGTTCAAGAAAGCATACACAGGAGAAATCGTTTCTGAAATCACATTTGCATCTGGCGATAAAGATTTCCAAGCTGCTTTGACAAAATTGAAAGATAAGGAATTTGATGCTATCATCATGCCTGGTTACTACAATGAAACAGGTACAATTGTGAAGCAAGCTCGTGGACTTGGCTTGAATCAACCAATTCTTGGTTCAGATGGTTTTGACTCACCACAATTTACTGAATTGGCAACTGCATCAGCAGCATCAAATGTTTACTACCTTTCTGCATTTGTAACATCAGCAAGTGAAAAAGCAAAAGCATTCTATGATGCCTATGTGAAAGAATACAATGAAGAGCCATCAATGTTCTCAGCTCTAGCTTACGACTCAGTTTACATGGCAGCAGAAGCAGCAAAAGGTGCAGCTGATTCAGCAGCAGTGAAAGATAACCTTGCAGCTCTGAAAGACTTTGAAGGTGTGACTGGTACAATGTCTGTTGACAAAGAGCACAATGTCGTTAAATCAGTTTATGTTGTTGGTTTAACAAACGGAGAAGAATCATCTGTAGATACTATCTCTATTGACTAATAGTGGATGAAAAGAGGGGATTCCCTCTTTTTCACTTGTCAGAATGTATAGAATAGTATACATGCGGATATAAAATTTGGTTAAAATTTCTGTAATTTTAATGATTAAACTCTCTATCTAACTTGCTTATTTTCAGAAAATTTTGTATAATGTAACAATGCTATTGAGCTCGAAAAATATTTAGAAAGATTGGTGAACCTATGCTTCAACAACTTGTCAATGGTTTGATTCTTGGTTCTGTTTATGCCCTTTTGGCCCTTGGTTATACCATGGTGTACGGAATTATCAAACTCATTAACTTCGCCCATGGTGATTTGTATATGATGGGTGCTTTTATGGGGTACTTCCTATTAAATAATTTAACTTTTATTGCAGATGGTGGAATGCGTTTCTTTGTTGCTCTCATTTTAGCGATGGTAGGGACGGCTATTCTCGGTGTCGTTATAGAGTTTTTAGCCTATCGTCCTTTGCGTAATTCAACGCGTATAGCAGCTTTGATTACGGCTATCGGTGTATCCTTCTTCTTGGAATACACTATGATTAAATTCTTTACAGCAGACGTAAAAGCCTTTCCACAAGCCATCGAGGCTGTGACTTTTAACCTTGGTCCAGTTTCTGTTACCAATATCCAGTTGATTATTCTTGGTGTATCGCTTGTGTTAATGGTCGCTCTTCAATTAATTGTCAAACGTACAAAAATGGGGAAAGCCATGCGTGCGGTCTCTGTAGATAGCGATGCAGCTCAGCTTATGGGGATCAATGTAAACCGTACAATCAGCTTTACTTTTGCTCTTGGGTCAGCTCTTGCGGGTGCTGCGGGTGTTCTCCTAGGTCTCTACTACAACCAGATTGAGCCTTTGATGGGGATGACTCCAGGTTTGAAAGCCTTTGTAGCGGCAGTATTGGGCGGTATCGGTATTATTCCAGGTGCAGCACTTGGTGGATTTGTTATCGGTATTATTGAAACATTTACATATGTAATCGGTTTGGATACTTTCCGTGATGCGATTGTTTATGCTGTATTGATCATCATCCTCCTTGTTCGTCCAAGTGGTATTCTTGGTAAAAATGTGAAAGAGAAGGTGTAACCATGAAGCAAAATTTAAAAGTTAATGCGATTTGGTTGGCTATCTTATTGGCTGGTTTTGGACTTATTCAAGGTCTTGTATCAGCAGGGATTCTGAATTTTTACTACATCCAGATTGTTCAGCAAATCGGTATTCAAATTATCTTGGCAGTTGGTTTAAACTTGATTGTCGGTTTCTCAGGTCAATTTTCACTTGGTCATGCTGGTTTTATGGCTATTGGTGCTTATGCAGTAGGTATTCTTGGGAAAATGATGCCAACTTATGGTGGATTTGCTATCGCTTTGATTGTTGGGATGTTAATCTCAGGTGCAGTGGCTCTTTTAGTTGGTATTCCAACCCTTCGTTTGAAAGGTGACTACCTTGCAATTGCGACTCTCGGTGTTGCAGAGATTATTCGTATTTTAATTATCAATGGTGGTAGTGTAACGAATGGTGCAGCAGGCATTATGTCTATTCCACTCTTTACAAGCTGGCCTTTAGTTTATATTTTTGTAATCATCACAACCTTGGTGACAGTTAACTTTTTGCGCAGTCCGATGGGACGTGCTACAATTTCTGTTCGTGAGGATGAAATTGCGGCAGAATCTGTAGGTGTAAATCCAACATTTGTTAAGGTTTCAGCATTTGTATTTGGTGCAATGACGGCAGCCATTGCAGGTGGTCTCCATGCAGGATACGTTGGGACAATTGTTCCGAAAGACTTTGCCTTTATGACCTCCGTTAACGTTTTGATTATCATTGTATTGGGTGGTTTGGGCTCTATCACAGGTACCTTTGTAGCAGCCATTGTACTTGGTATTTTGAACGTATTCCTCAAGAGTTACTCTGATATTTCAATGATTATCTATTCATTAGCTCTTATTCTCTTGATGATTTTCCGTCCTGGAGGTCTTTTGGGAACTAAGGAATTCAGCGTAGCGGCTCTACTCAAGAAGAAGGAGGTTAAGTAATGGCATTACTTGAAGTAAAAGATTTAACCAAGAACTTCGGTGGCCTGACTGCCGTTGGTGACGTGACCATGGAACTTCATGAAGGGGAATTGGTTGGTCTTATCGGTCCAAATGGTGCTGGTAAAACGACTCTTTTCAACCTCTTAACAGGTGTTTATGAGCCAAGCGAGGGGACAATTTCTCTTGCAGGGACTATTTTGAACGGTAAAGCACCATCAAAAATTGCCTCCCTTGGTCTTGGTCGTACCTTCCAAAACATCCGTTTGTTTAAAAATATGACAGTTTTGGAGAATGTCTTGATTGGTCTTGGTAACCATGGTAAGGCAGAAGTCTTGGCAAGTTTCCTTCGCCTTCCTGCTTTCTACAAAAATGAAGAAGAATTAAAAAACAAAGCCATTGAGCTCTTGAAAATCTTTGATTTGGATGGCGATGCGGATACGCTGGCTAAGAACCTTCCTTACGGTCAACAACGTCGTTTGGAAATCGTTCGTGCCCTTGCGACCGAGCCAAAAATTCTTTTCTTAGATGAGCCAGCGGCTGGTATGAACCCACAGGAAACGGCAGAATTGACCCAACTCATCCGTAAAATTAAGGAAGAATTTGGTATCACTATCATCTTGATTGAGCACGATATGAGCTTGGTTATGGAAGTAACGGAACGTATTTATGTATTGGAATACGGTCGTTTGATTGCCCATGGTACACCAGAAGAAATTCGTAATAACAAGCGTGTAATTGAAGCCTACCTTGGAGGTGAAGCTTAATGGCAATGTTAGAAGTAAAAAATCTTTCCGTTAACTACGGTGTTATCGAAGCTGTTAAAGATGTTAGCTTTGAGGTTAATGAAGGTGAAGTTGTAACACTTATCGGCGCTAATGGTGCTGGTAAAACCTCTATCCTTCGTACTATTTCAGGACTTGTTCGTCCATCAGCTGGAACGATCTCTTTCCTTGGAAATGAGATTCAAAAAGTTCCTGCTCGTAAAATCGTTGCAGACGGTTTGTCACAAGTTCCAGAAGGTCGACATGTCTTTGCGGGCTTGACCGTTATGGAAAACTTGGAAATGGGTGCCTTCCTTCGCAACAATCGTGAAGAAAATCAAGCCAACTTGAAAAAAATCTTCGCACGCTTTCCACGTTTGGAAGAACGTAAGAACCAAGATGCTGCCACCCTTTCAGGTGGTGAGCAACAAATGCTTGCAATGGGACGTGCATTGATGAGCCAACCAAAACTTTTGCTCCTTGATGAGCCATCAATGGGGTTGGCTCCAATCTTCATTCAAGAAATTTTTGATATTATCCAAGATATCCAAAAACAAGGAACAACCGTTCTCTTGATTGAACAAAATGCCAACAAAGCTCTCGCGATTGCAGATCGTGGCTATGTTCTAGAAACAGGAAAAGTTGTCCTCTCAGGAACAGGAAAAGAACTCCTCGCCTCAGAAGAAGTCAAAAAAGCATATCTGGGTGGTTAAAACGTGGGTTACCCCACGTTTTAAGTTGGAGATGAGAAACGCCGGCAGGCGTTTTTCTTTATATCAAGGTCCGGGGGACCTTTTTAGGTTGGAAATAGTAAAACTCGCAACTTATGTTGCTGGTTTGTCCCCACCCTGACGGGTTGTTTTAGGTTGGAAATGAGAACCGCTGGTAAGCGGTTTTCTTTATAAGTGGGTTACCCCACGTTTTAAGTTGGAGATGAGAAACGCCGGCAGGCGTTTTTCGTTATTTTTAGGTTAGGCTTTTTTAATCGGGAAATTCGAAGTTGCGGTTGACAATCTTTTTGGTATAATATTTCTATTCTCCATCGTGGTGAGTTGACTTCCTTGCCATTCATACCTACATATGCTAGACTGTCATAGTAGAAAAGGAGATGGAATGAAACAGAAGTTATCGCTAATTGGTTTAGTGCTCATCATACTTTTGACGGTTGTTCTTTCATTGACAAATCGTCAGTTAGTTGTTGTCAATTATTTATTTGGACAATTTAGAATGCCCTTGATTTTGGTGATAATTGGCTCGCTATTGATTGGTATGTTCATTCAATACTTACTTGGATTGACTAAGAATTTGTCACTGAAAAGTGAGATTAAGAATTTGAAAAGAGAGTTGTCAGAGCTCCCAGTTCTGCAAAAGGAAGAACATTCTGATAAGATAAAATAGATTGAGTTAAATATGTGGAATTATTGATAGACCACATTGAAATGAAAAGGAGAAATCATGTTTACCAAAGAATTTGGATTGATGTTTTATGTGGATGATGTTGTTGCTGAAAAGGATTTTTGGTCTGCAGCTGGTTTTATGATTTTAAATGAAGCTGAGATGATGGGCTATGAGACTTTTGATATGAAGCCTCATCCTGAAGCTACAACGACTATCACAGTTTATGCAAATGAGTTTATTCGCCAAGTATCACCAGAAGTGATCGATATGAAGCCAAGTATCTTATTTGAAACAGACGATATCGAAGGTCTTCAAGAACGCATCGCTGGTTTGACGGATACTTGCAGTCCAGTCAATGCGGAACCTTTCCCAAACTTTAACTTTGCTAGCCCAAGTGGTCATTACTTTGCTGTAAAAGGGTAATAGAAGTATTTATATGTGTATCAATCAGCGGTTTTCTATCGCTGATTTTCATTTCTTTTCATTAAATATTGAAATCGTTTTCGGTTTTGTGGTATAATAAAGTATGATTTATCAAAGGAGGAAGTCCTATGTCTGTTAAAGATTTTATGACCCGTAAAGTTGTTTATATTTCGCCAGATACAACCATTGCACACGCTGCAGATATTATGCGTGAACAGGATTTACACCGTCTACCTGTTATTGAAAATGATAAGTTGGTTGGTTTGGTCACTGAGGGAACGATTGCAGAAGCTAGTCCATCGAAGGCAACTAGCCTATCTATTTACGAGATGAACTACCTTTTGAATAAGACTAAGGTCAAGGATGTGATGATTAAGAATGTTATCACAGTCTCAGGTTATGCTAGTCTTGAAGATGCTGCTTATCTCATGTATAAAAACAAAGTGGGGATTCTTCCAGTTGTTGACAACGGTCAACTATATGGGGTCATTACTGATCGTGATATTTTTGCAGCTTTTCTTCATGTCTCAGGTTATGGAGAAGAAGGAGTACGCGCTCGGTTCCTTGTTGAAAATAAGGCAGGGGAGTTAGAAAAAATTATTCGATTGGTGGCAGATAAGGATTATAATATTGTATCTACTGTGCAACTTGCTACCAAGTCTGGAAAAGTTGTCATCGAAGTGCAGATTGACGGAAAAGTTGATGTTGAAGAAGTTCGAACTCTTTTCGAGGGTGCAGGTATCCAAGTGGATAGCTTGGTTCCGACTGTTGCTAAAAACATTTAAAAACCGAGATTTCTCGGTTTTTTTCTTTAGCTATCATTCTAGTATTTTAGGGGAATGTGATATAATAAAGTATATCACATATGAGGAGGCTCTATGGGGCACAAATATAAAAAGTATAAGAAATATGGTAAAAATAATTCAGGACTTGTGGCCCTCCTTGTTTTATTGGCAATCGGTTTTGTCATGAGTTTCTGGTATATCTTATTGCCCATTGGCCTCTTAATTGGCTATTTTTACAAGAGAGAGGCTATCCAGCGTTTTTTGAATAGAGATTCTATAAAACGCTTGCAAGTATTAGCGCTATCTATTCGTTCGGGCTATGAAAAGCATCAAGAGCTCTTGGTGGAAAAGGGTGAGGATAAGGTTGTGTTACAGTTGCGAAACAGACTGTTAGGGCAATTATTTGAATTAGATCAGCTCTATCAAAAAGTTGGAAAATATCTGAATGGATATGAAAGTAAAGAAGTTGTAGATACCTTGCAACTAAAATATCATTTAAAACTGCCAGAAGCTAAAACAGAAAAAAATACTGACACACAGGTTTCTACTGGTGGTAATGCTGTGATGGATGAACAAGGCATGATAGCGGATTTAGCTCCTGAAATTCTAGAAACCTATTGTAATATTCAAAGAGACAATCTTGTTATTCTTGAAAAGCTGGAAAAGGCGACAGATAAGCGGGAAGAATTGACAGCTATCCATGAGGCCAATATGAATCGGTTTAACGATATTTTACAAGGTTATTTGAAAATCAAAAAATCACCGAAAGATTATTTTAACGCAGAAGAACGACTGGTGCAGGCAAAATCAGCCATGGAAATGTTTGATAAGGATTTGGATGATACCATCAAACAATTTAACGAAGCGGATATGAAAGATTTTGAAGTCAGTCTGCGTATGATGAAAAGAGAAGAGGAATAGAGAAGATGTCAGGATTTAATTTCGATATTGATCAGATTGCTAATAATAGTTTATCAACCAAAGATAAGACAACAGAGCTTATTCAAGCGACTCCGACTGGAGATAATTCAAAAGTGTCTTTCTTGGCACAGTTGACACCGGAACAACAAACAGGTATTCGTGCCAAGGCTCCCCAATTGGTGGATAATTTCTTAGCTAATCAAAATGCCCTCTTGGATTTTGGTAAGGAAGCGGTAGAAGAAGTCAATGCCACGGTCAATCACATTTTGTCAGAACAGAAGAAGATTGAAATTCCCCAGGTCGATGAGCTTTTGGCCAATACCAACCGTGAATTGAATGGTTTTGTGGCTAAGTATAAGGACATTTCCACAACTGCTGAATTAGAAAAGAAACCAGGTTTCTTCCAACGCCTGTTCAAGCAGACCAAAAATGATTTGCAGGAATTTTATTTTGATTCGCAGACCATTGAAAAGAAAATGGATAGCATGGCAGCCAGTGTGGTCAAGCAGGAAGAGGTGTTGGCGCGCAATATTGTTTCTGCAGAGCTTTTGATTGAAAATAATACCAAGTCTATCGAGAATTTGGTGGGGGTCATCGCCTTTATTGAAGCGACTGGTCAGGAAGTTGCAGAGCGTGCAAAATTGGCACAAGAAAACCTCGCAACTTTAGTACCGACTACAGTCGATTATCAAGTAGCTTCTGAGAAGTTAGCACGTGTAACAGAGGTTGCTAATATCCTCGAACAACAACATTCTGAGTATATGAGTCGCTTGTATGTCGCGTGGACAACGACACCGCAGATGCGTAATCTGGTCAAGGTTTCTTCGGATATGAAACAGCGCCTTGGGATGTTACGTCGCAATACTATTCCAACAATGAAATTGTCCATTGCACAGTTGGGCATCTTACAACAATCTATCAAGTCTAGCCAGACGGCAGATGCGATTGTCAATGCTAATAATGCTGCCCTTCAAATGCTTGCGGATACATCAAAAGAAGCCATTCCGATGATGGAACGCACAGCTCAGAATCCGACCCTTTCAGTAGCATCTGTTACCAAATTGGCAGAAAGTTTGGTTGCCCAAAATAATGGCATTATTGCAGCTATAGATGAAGGGCGTCAGAAACGTCGGGAGTTGGAAGCAGCTATTGTACGGTCAGCAGAGACTATCAATGATTCTGTTAAGCTACGCGATCAAAAAATCATTGCTGCTTTGCTGGAGCAAGGCAAAGAAGCACAGTCTGAGGCAGAGCAACCACTTGAAACCAATCAATAATATAAAACCTGCAGTTCAGCGAAACTGCAGGTTTGTTTAATGGCGTTCTATTGGTTTTTTATCTCGATCTAAAGTAAATCCCTCACCGAGTACTTCATGTGCGTCTGTAATGGTGATAAATGCGTGGGGGTCAATGCGGTGAATAAGCTCCTTCATCTCTTGGAGTTGGCTCTTATATATGACCGAGTAAATCATGTTGACATCGGCTTTGCTGTAGAAACCTTGTGCTTTGATAAAGGTGACACCACGCTCGATTTCACAATCAATAGCTTGAGCCAATTGGTCAGATTTTTGAGAAACAATCATAACACCCTTGCTACCATAGCCGCCCTCCGTGACAAAATCAATAACCTTGGAAGCAATAGCAACCATCATTAAAGTATATAGAACTGTTCGGAGGTCTTTAAAAACAATAACAATCAGAGTTAGGATGAGGATGTCAACTGCAAGAATGATTTGTCCAATGGAGTAAGGTAGGAATTTATGACCTATACGAGCAATAATATCGCTTCCCCCAGTCGTTCCGCCAGCACGGAAGATGGTTCCTAATCCTAGTCCCATAAGAATCCCACCAAGGATACTAACGAGTATCAAATCTTGTTGTAGATTGATTGAAAAATGGATTTTTTCAAAAATGGCCAACCAAAAGGTAACGCTAAAGGTTCCTAAGATATTGAGATAGAGAGTCTTCTTTCCGAGTATTTTCCACCCGAGGATGAATAATGGAATATTAATCACAATGTTCATTATCCAAGGTTGAATATGAAAAAGGTAGTAAATAATCAGCGTCAATCCAGTTGCACCACCCTCGAATAGACGATTGGGCATGATTAAATAATTTAGCCCAAAGGCAAATAGCCCTGCACCAAGCAAAATAAGTAAAATATTTTTCAAACGAACCATAAGCATCTCCGAATATGTGTATATATCAATTTTAAAAGATTTTCTCCTTAAAAACAAGTCAATTTTCAAGTGATTTTTTGACTAATTTTTGGTAAAATGGAATGAATATCTAAGAACCAGTCTTCATAAGTGTAGTCCTGAACTGTGCATACTGGTACTAAGAGCGAGGGAAAGATGAGAAACGGTTTTTTTATTACATTTGAAGGTCCAGATGGGGCAGGGAAAACAACGGTATTGCAACAGTTATTGCCAGCCTTGCAGGAATTGGGGCCAGAAGTAGTCACAACTAGAGAGCCAGGTGGGGTGGCTATTGCAGAAGAAATTCGCAATATAATTCTCAATCCTGCCAATACTGAAATGGATGATAAGACGGAGCTGTTATTGTTCATTGCAGCACGACGTCAGCATTTGAAAGAGAAGATTCTTCCACCCTTGGCACAGGGGAAATTGCTCTTGATTGATCGTTTTATCGATTCCTCTATTGCCTATCAAGGATTTGGACGGGGCTTGGATATAGATGACATTCATTGGCTTAACCAGTTTGCAACAGATGGTTTAAAGCCAGATTTAACCCTATATTTTGATATTGATACAGAAGAGGGGCTGGCTCGAATTGCCCGCAATGCTGACCGTGATGTGGATCGCTTGGATATGGAAAAAGCAGATATGCATAGACGGGTGCGTCAAGGCTATCTTAATATTTTAGAGCAAGAACCAGAGCGGTTTGTAAAGATTGATGCCAGCCAGCCACTAGAGGCTGTTGTTGCAGATGCTCTGGCGGTCATTAAGAAACGGTTTGCAGAAAGAACATGAAGATTGAAGAACTTAGAAACTTACAACCCAGTGTATTTCAACGTTTTGTGACAATTTTAGAGCAGAGACGTTTGGCGCATGCCTATCTATTTTCAGGTGACTTTGCTAGTTTTGATATGGCAATTTTTCTCAGTCAATCGTTATTTTGTCAGGAGAAAGAAGGCGTCCTTCCTTGTCAGAAGTGTCGGTCTTGTCGTCTAATTGAAGCAAATGAGTTTTCAGATCTTACTGTTATTGCACCGCAGGGAAATGTTATCAAAACAGATACGATACGTGAATTAGTTAAGAATTTTTCACAATCTGGATTTGAATCCAATAAGCAGGTTTTCATTATTCGTGATGCTGAGAAAATGCATGCTAACGCAGCCAACTCTTTGCTAAAAGTGATTGAAGAACCTCAGTCAGCCATTCACATCTTCTTATTGACCAATCAAGAAGAAGCTGTCCTTCCTACTATCAAGAGTCGGACACAGATTATAGGTTTTCCTAAAAATATTCCGGTCATGGAGCGAATGTTAGAAGAGGAGGGCTTGTTAAAAACACAAGCAAATCTCTTAGCTCAACTGGTTTCAAGTCAAGAAGAAGCGAAAAAGTTAGCAGAAAATAAAAACTTTTTAGATTTGATGGGACAGACAAAGAAATTTACAGACTTGCTCTTGGTGGAGCCTACACGTGCTTATTTGCAAGTTGGAATCCTAGTGTCTTTAGCTGTGGAAAAAGCTGAGCAGGGACGTTTGTTTGACCTTCTGAGTCTGATATTATCTGAGAAAATGATGGAATCGGCAAACGTACGTGAAAAAATGGATGCTGTTCTTAAGGCTAAGAAGATGTGGCAGGCAAACGTAAGTCTACAAAATAGTCTAGAGTATATAACTCTGTAAAATAAAAGAAAGGGAGATAATGGATAAAAAAGAAATTTTTGATGCCCTAGATGATTTTTCGCAGAATCTTCTAACCACGTTGGCAGAAGTGGATGCTATCAAAAAGCATTTACAGGGAGTTATTGATGAAAATACGACCCTCCGCTTGGAAAATTCCAAGTTGCGCGAACGTTTGGAAAAAGAAGATAAGACAGGCCATAAATCTTCCAACTTTGGTAAGGAGAATTTGGAGAATATTTACGAAGATGGTTTCCATATTTGTACCTTCTCTTATGGTCAACGTAGGGATAATGATGAACCTTGTATGTTCTGTGTAGAATTATTGAATCGAGATTAGGATGAAAGTACAAAAATCATTTAAGGGACAGACGAGTTTTGGGACTTTATATCTGGTGCCAACGCCTATTGGAAACTTACAGGATATGACATTCCGAGCTGTTCAGATCTTGAAAGAAGTGGATATAATTGCAGCGGAAGATACGAGAAATACAGGCCTCCTACTCAAACATTTTGAAGTAGAAACCAAGCAAATATCCTTTCATGAACACAATGCCCATGAAAAAATTCCAGTTTTGATTGATTGGCTCAAATCTGGTCAGTCCATTGCGCAAGTTTCTGATGCAGGCCTGCCTTCCATTTCGGATCCTGGTCATGACCTGGTAGGGGCAGCAATTGCGGAGGATATTCCTGTTGTAGCACTTCCAGGAGCATCGGCGGGAATTACAGCTTTGATTGCATCTGGTTTGGCACCCCAGCCACATATTTTTTATGGATTTTTACCGAGAAAATCGGGGCAGCAAAAAGAATTTTTCCAAGAAAAAAAGACCTATCCTGAGACGCAAATTTTCTATGAATCTCCATATCGTGTGGCAGATACCTTAGAAAATATGTTGACAGTTTATGGTGATCGTCAGGTAACGGTTGTTCGAGAATTGACCAAGTTATACGAAGAATACCAGAGAGGAAGCATTTCCGAATTACTAGAGTATTTGGAAGAAAATCCACTTAAGGGAGAATGCTTGATTATTGTCGAGGGTGCTGGTGAGGAAGTCTATCCTTCTGCTGACGAAGTAGACTTGAAGGCTGAGGTAGAAAGAGAAATTGCAAGTGGCATAAAACCTAATCAGGCTATCAAAGAAGTGGCCAAACGCTACCAACTCAAAAAACAAGAAGTATACGATATATATCATGGACTAGCTTAAGGCCTAGTTTTTTGTATGTTTATGCAATTTTATACTCTTCGAAAATCAAAATTATCCGTTGTCAAGAGCCTTGATGAGTGAAAAGCTCCAGTGGATATTTTCAGCCTGTTACCTTGAAATGAGAAAGTAACAGAGTTCTATCTTCGACTTAATGACGCGAACACAGTTCTCTATACTTCCAGCCTTCAACTATATCCCAGCTAAGCTACTTTTGATTTTCATTGAGTATTAATATGCAGATAGCAATTGACGACACTCCCCAAACAGTCAAATCTGGTCATAAAATTCTCATTGAAAACTGATTAATCCCTGTGAGGTAAGTGGCTCGTTTATGGCTAAAAGTAAGAGGTTCTTTAGAAAGTAGAATAAATATAAGAAATCCGAATATTTTTACAAAATAATCATATTTTATGGAATTGTCTGAATATTTGTGATATAATGAACAGACTAACTTAATGGAGGGATTTTATGACAATCTACAACTTCTCTGCAGGTCCTGCAGTATTGCCAAAACCAGTACTTGAACGCGCCCAAGCTGAATTCTTGGACTACAATGGTTCGGGAATGAGTGTTTTGGAGATGTCGCATCGCTCCAAGGACTTCGATGATATTATAAAAGGTGCTGAGGCAACGCTTCGTGAATTGATGGCCATTCCAGATAATTACAAGGTTATTTTCTTACAAGGTGGAGCTTCTTTGGAGTTTACAATGATTCCCCTCAACTTCGCTCAAGGCAAGAAAGCCTACTATCTTGTAGGTGGCTCATGGGGTAAAAAAGCCTATACTGAAGCTGTGAAGCTGTCTAAAACAATTGCCTTTGAACCAATTTTGCTTGGATCAACGGAAGATATTACCTATGCAGAATTGCCAACCTTCGATAAAAATGATATTGATCCAACTGCTGCTTACGTGCATTTGACAACAAATAACACTATTGAAGGAACAGCAGTTTATGATATTCCTGACACCAATGGCGTGCCAGTCATTGCCGACATGTCTTCAAACATCTTAGCGGCTCGCTATAATGTTGAAGATTTTGCCATGATTTATGCTGGCGCTCAGAAAAATATTGGTCCTGCTGGTGTGACGGTGGTGATTGTTCGCGAGGACTTCCTCAATGATCAACCAATGCTTTCAAGCATGTTGGACTACCGTATTCAAGCAGAAAATGACTCTCTTTATAATACGCCACCAGCTTATTCTATTTATATTTCTAAACTCGTCTTTGAATGGGTAAAAGAAATTGGTGGTGTCGATGAGATGGAGAAAATCAACCGTGAAAAATCTGGTTTGCTTTATGACTATATCGACCAGTCTAATTTCTATACAAACCCTGTTCGTAAAAAAGAAGAGCGTTCAGTAGCGAACATTCCTTTTGTTTCACCAAGTGAAGAATTAGATGCTAAATTTGTCAAAGAAGCAACAGCAGCTGGTTTTAAAAACATCAAAGGTCACCGTTCAGTAGGTGGGATGCGGGCGTCGCTCTATAATGCTTTCCCACGTCGAGGTGTGGTTGAATTGATTGAATTCATGAAAAAATTTGCAGTGGAGAATGCTTAATGGAAATTAGATTAGCACATCCAAATGAGATAGAGGCTATTGTCAATATTCTTGAAGATGCTCGTGCATTTCTAGCAACCTCCGGTATCAATCAATGGCAGGGAGAGTATCCTAATAAAGAGAATATCTTTGATGACATTCTTTCTGGCAGAGGTTACGTTGGTATAGTTGACGGTAAGGTGGCAGCCTATGCCGCCGTTCATCGTGGTCAAGAAGCAGAATATGAGGCCATATATGAAGGAAAATGGCAGCATAATCATCCTGTATATACAACATTTCATAGAATTGCAGCAGCTGACGAATTTCGTGGTCAAGGAATCACACAAACTTTTTTGCAAGGTTTAATTGAAAGTCAAAAAGGACCGGATTTCCGCTGTGATACCCACGAGCAGAATAAGACAATGCAGCACATTCTAAAAAAATTAGGCTATGTCTATTGTGGTAAAGTCCCAATAGATGGAGAACGTCTAGCCTATCAAAAAATCAAGCACAAGAGCGAGCGGAGTCTTTACCAGGAAATCAGTGAAGACGACCGTTGGTTACTCGGAAATAATTAATGAAATAAAGAAAGAAAAGGCGGCAGCTATTCCGCCTTTTTAGGTAAAAATAAATGGTATTTAGCGTACGTACTTTTAACAATATCAATCAAATTGGTCTTAAGGAATTGGGCAATAAATTCCAGATTGACGGAGATCATGCAGCAAATCCAGATGCCTTTATTATTCGATCTGAAAATTTGCATGGATTTGATTTTCCTGAAAATCTAAAAGCTATTGCCCGTGCTGGTGCAGGGACTAACAATATTCCAATCGAAGAGGCAACAGAGAAAGGTATTGTTGTCTTTAACACTCCAGGTGCCAATGCCAATGCCGTAAAAGAGGCAGTCATTGCTTCCATCCTCTTGTCAGCACGTGACTATATCGGAGCGACTGCATGGGCAAATACATTGTCAGGAGATGATGTACCTAAGCAGGTTGAAGCAGGTAAGAAGCAGTTTGCTGGGACAGAAATTTCAGGTAAGACTCTTGGTGTTATCGGACTTGGTGCTATCGGTGCGCGTATTGCCAACGATGCCCGCCGTTTGGGAATGAATGTTCTCGGTTACGACCCTTATGTATCAGTAGAAACTGCATGGACCATTTCAAGCCACGTCAAACGTGTGGATGACTTGAAAGAAATCTTTACCAATGCGGATTACATTACTGTTCATGTTCCTTTGACAGATAAGACACGAGGACTTTTCAATGCGGATAGCTTTGGTCAAATGAGAAAAGGAACAACCTTGATAAACTTTGCCCGAGGTGAATTGGTTAATAATGCTGATTTGTTTGAAGCAATTGAAGCAGGAGTTATCAAGAACTATATCACGGATTTTGGGACAGAAGAAGTGCTCAACAAGGACAACATTATCGTCTTTCCGCACGTTGGTGGGTCAACAGAGGAAGCAGAGCTCAACTGTGCCATTGCTGCTGGTCAGACCATTCGTCGTTTTATGGAGACGGGTGAAATTATCAACTCAGTTAACTTCCCAAATGTGAAACAATTCCTAGATGCACCGTATCGTATTACCTTGATTAATAAGAATATTCCTAATATGGTAGCAACGATCACAACGGCTGTATCTGAGTTGGGAATCAATATCGATAATATCATCAATAAGTCTAAAGGTGACTATGCCTATACTTTACTTGATTTGGATGAAGCGGATAAAGTGAAAATTGAGCAGTTGGTTGCTAAATTTGAAGCAACGGATGCAATTGTCAAAGTGCGTGTCATTCAGAATAAAAACTAATCATGCTGTATAAACAAATCTATCACAGTCCACTTGGCCCCATGTCATTAATTGCTAGTGATAAGGGATTGAGAGGGGCCTGGTTTGAGGGACAAAAATATTTTGAACGAGGCTTGAATGAGAAAGCTATTTTAGCCTCCCATCCCATTTTAGACCAGACAGCTCGATTGCTTGACCAGTATTTTTCAGGGGATCAGGTGGACTTTTCAAACCTTCCATTAGAAGCTGTGGGAACAAATTTCCAAGAGCATGTCTGGCAATTATTGAAGACGATTCCGATTGGTCAGACGACTACCTATGGACAACTGGCTCAGCAACTGGGCCTTCGTTCTGGTCAGGCAGTAGGAGGAGCAGTTGGGCGTAATCCTTATTCTATTATTGTTCCTTGTCACCGAGTTCTCAATCAGAAAGGACAGTTGACAGGTTATGCAGGTGGACTGGATAAGAAAATCTGGCTCTTGCGACATGAGAATCCAGAATTTGAGGTGAAAGATGATTTTATTTTATGAGTATCCAAAATGTTCGACTTGTCGAGCAGCAAAGGCGGAGCTGAAAAGTTTGGGATTGGAATTTGAAGCTATTGACATTAAGTCAACACCGCCTAGCGCTGAAGAGCTAAAAGCTTGGATGGAGGCGACAGGACTAGAATTGAAAAAGTATTTTAATACTTCTGGGAATAGTTATCGTGAATTAGGCTTGAAAGATAAGTTTGATAGTCTTAGCTTGGAGCAGGCACTTAATCTTCTAGCTAATGATGGTATGCTGATTAAGCGTCCCCTGCTAATTCAGGATGGTAAAATCTTACAGATTGGCTATCGAACAAAATACGAAAATCTCGGTTTATAAGCCGAGATTTTGTTTATTTATTATAGCGCATATTCTATTGAAATATATTCATGATGTTTTTTCAAAAGATAGAGCATCTGAGGCTTATCTTCTAAGAGTTTTTGGATAATTTCGTGATGGACATTGTGGAGATTGATTTTAACGCGAATCTTCATGCCTTGTTTGAAAATATGGATTTCGACATCATTGCTATCTTCCTTTAAGTAAGGCTCCAATAGCTGATAGATAGAATCATGTATCTCAGGGAAATGGATCGTTCCGTTGGCGAGTTCCTTGAAAGATGCTACTAATAAGTTCCAAGGTTCCTTAAATGAAATGATTGCTAGTGCTAGTGTCAAAAAGAAGTCGCCAGTATAATGCAGAAAGCCGAACCAAGAGTTGATAGGAACAAGATAGAGCAGAAGAATTGCAATTCCAATTGCACCTGAAATGAGTCCGTCTACAAGGTTGCCTTTTGCTTCTGCTAATATGATAGTAGACAGATGATTGACTTTGGCACTCATATGGCAGTTGTATAGGTAAAGCCCCATACAGACAAAAAACATGGTTATGGTATAAGGGAGAACGGGACCTGTAGTCATTTGATGACCGATTCCATGAACAAAGTAAGCAAAGGCTGTCGCGCTAGTTTCAAGTACAGCAAATACAAGGAGTAGTAGAGTTGCGAGAGATTTCATGATAGCGTAGAGAGGTTCTAGAAAATACAGTCCTTGAGGAAAAGTCTTGGTTTTCCGATGGCTATTTTTCGATATGTAAACTGCAACTAAGGACGAAATAAATGCTATTAGAGAAAAGACTCCGTCTAGGAGGAGGGCGTTTAGGTCAGTCATGATATAAACGGCAATACCTGCTAGTCCAGATAAACCGTTCACAACAGAGGAAACAGTTAGTGATTTGCGTTCGATAATTTTGTGGTCCATAACCCCTCCTTTTAATATATATCTATATATTTATTTTACCACAAAATGACACCGTTTTCAAATCAAGCAAATTAAAACAAGGTAGAATGATAAGAAATAAAGGCTTAAAACCCTTGCAATAGACCTACGGGTTTTAAGCCTTTAATATCTGTTATCTGATAATTGAAATCATGTTATACTCTTCGAAAATCAAAATCAGACGTTGTTGACTTGATTTGATGAACTTCAGTTCTATCTGCATCTGCGTCGCCTAGTCTGATTTTGATTTTCATTGAGTATTAATATCCACTGTTAGAATGAAATCTCTATCACAATTGGTGTATGGTCCTGACGAGCACCGGAGTCAATCATATCTGACTTACTTACTTTGTCGGCGATGCGGTCGCTGACAAGCCAGTAATCAATTCTCCAGCCTGTATTGTTGATTTTACTGGTGCGGCTACGTTGTGCCCACCAAGTATAGGCGTTGAGAACATCACCGTGCAAGTGGCGGAAGGTATCTGTAAAACCTTTAGCTAGAAGATTTGTAAAACCTTGACGTTCTTCATCTGTAAATCCTGGAGATTGACGGTTACTTGCGGGATTAGCAAGGTCAATTTCCTTGTGAGCAACGTTGTAGTCACCTGTTGCAAGAACAGGTTTGTGGCTATCAAGTTTTGATAAGTAGTCAGCATACTGTATATCCCAGATTTGACGGTCAGCAAGCCGTTTCAAGCCATCACCAGCATTTGGCGTATAAACTTGTGTGACATAGAAGTCATCAAATTCTAGCGTGATGATACGCCCTTCAGAATCCATGGTTGTTGGAGCACCAATCTCAGGGAAGGTAATGGTTGGAGTTAGATGGTTTTTGTAGAGGAAGAGCGTACCAGCATAGCCTTTGCGAGCTGGTTCTACAGATGAACGCCAGGTATTGGCATATCCAGGGAAGTAGCTTTCCAAAATTTCTAGATGCTTTTTAGTCGGTCCCTTATCTGACAATTTTGTTTCCTGAATGGCGATAATATCAGCGTCTTCTGTCACAAGTGTATCGATGACTGCGCGTGATAATAGGGCGCGAGGAGATTCTGCAGTCAATGCAGCGTTAAGAGAATCAATGTTCCAAGAAATGAGTTTCATAATTTTCCTTTTCTAGTCTGTTACTGTTTTACATTATACCAAAAATAAAAGTTGCAGGCGAATATGGAAACTTGAAAAAATTTTTATAATTCTTGTATTATAACATTAAAATTGTGATACAATAGAACTAATAAATCTGTGTCAAGGAGGTTATTATGAAAAGAAAATTATTTGTTTTTGCCTGGTTAGCCCTAGTTTTGGAAATGCTAATCTACTACTGGTACCAGTTGCCTGCTTTAAATATTTTGAGTTTGGACTTCTGGATATTTTTCCTTCAATCTGTCGGATTGGTTTGGCTCATACTTTCCATGTTCAGCTCCAAAGGTGCTTTTCAAAAGGTGACCAAGATTTCCGGTCGCCAGAGACAAGTAGATACCTATCAGATTAAAACCTCGCAACTACCAGCTTACTTAAAATGGTTGGGACGAATTTGGGTATTGGTTGTCCTGGGTTTGTTGGGGCTGGGGCTTATCAACTCACGTGTATTTCGTGCTAAGGATTACGCTGCTGTCATAAGCGTCAAGGATGCGGATTTTAAAGCAGATTTTCCTGAAACAGACATATCCAAATTGGCTCTCCTAGATCGCGCCTCAGCCGAAAAAATCGGTGATACTTATCTAGGTACCATTGACAAGGTCTCCCAGTTTGGCATTTCGGATGATTATCGCCAGATTACTATCGGTCAGCAACCGTTCCGTGTATCGCCTTTGGAATATAAGAATTTTTGGAAATGGCTGAGCAACCATCAAGATGGGATTGGTTACTACGTGAAGGTTAATCAGACAACAGGGAAGGCAGAACTTGCCAAGTTGAGCAAAGCCATGCACTATTCAGATTCCGAATTTTTGCTGAATGATACCTTACGTCATCTTCGCCTGCAATACCCGACAACTATTTTTGGGAAACCATCCTTCGAAGTGGATGACCAAGGAAATCCATATTATATTGCAACGATTTACGAGCCAAAATTTGGACTTTCATCAAATGATCCGATTGGTGCTATTGTATTGGATGCAGTAACAGGGGAAAGTAAGAAGTATGGTCTGGAAGATATTCCAGAGTGGGTAGACCGTGTTTATTCGGCAAATAATGTTATCAGCCGTGTAGATGACCACTATACTTATCAAAATGGTTTCTGGAATACCATTTTCAGTCAAACTGGTGTGAAAAATACAACAGACAGCTATAATTATATTTCTATCGGCTCAGATATTTATCTCTACACAGGTATCACCTCAGCAACTGCTGATTCATCCAACCTTGGATTTATTCTTGTCAATATGAGAACTCGTGAAATTACCAACTACAAATTGGCTTCGGCGACTGAAACAGCAGCGCAAGAGTCCGCAGAAGGTGAAGTGCAGGAAAAAGGCTATAAAGCCACTGCTCCAAGCCTGGTTAAGTTGGCAGATACAGCCTACTATTTAGTATCCTTGAAAGATGATGCTGGCTTGGTTAAATCATACGCTCTTGTTGATGCTGAAGATTATCAACAGGTTACTGTTAATAACGATATTGCGCTCTTAATTTCTCAAGTCACAGGAACGGATGCTTCTAGCCTTTCAGGATTGACGGTGACTGAAAATGGAGAAGTTGGTGAACAGACTGAGGTTATCAGTGGAAAAGTAGAAGCTTTAGCGAGTCAAATAATTGGCGGTGCGACAATCTACTATATTGAGTCTGAGGGCAAGATTTATAAAGTCAAAGCAACGGAAGATAGTACAGATCAATTACCATTTATCAAAGTAGGAGATCACTTTAGCGGTCAGTTAGATAAGAAAAATTATCTTAAAAACTTTAAGGTTAATCCAGAATAATCATAAGAAAGAGTGAGGTAGAAAAGCCTTGCTCTTTTGCTTGTCGTCACCCATGCGAAATATTTCAACTTATGGTATAATGGGGCGTTATGGTTCTTTGACAGGAATCCGTAGATTATTCTGTCGAGTATCCATATTCTTATTCTGAAGGAGTATTTTGTGAGTTTATTTAGAAAAAAACAAGCAGTCGGTCGCCATAGTCAAATGCGTCGGCATTTAGGCTTAGTTGATTTGATATTTTTAGGTATCGGTTCGATGGTTGGAACAGGTATCTTTACGGTAACTGGTTTGGCAGCAGCCCAGTATGCAGGGCCAGCTCTGATTATCTCAATTGTTATTGCAGCAATTTCAGTTGGACTAACAGCCTTGTTTTACGCAGAATTTGCCTCGCGTATACCGACTAACGGTGGTGCCTATGGTTATCTCTATTCGGTTTTTGGTGAATTTCCTGCCTGGATTGCTGGCTGGCTGACAATCATGGAATTCTTGACTGCTGTATCGAGTGTTGCATCTGGTTGGGGAGCTTATTTGAAAGGACTCCTGGCTAATTTTGGTATCGCTATGCCGACAGCTCTGAATGGAACTTTTAACCCCGCTGCAGGTACCTATGTAGACCTCTTACCAGTTCTCGTCTTGATTTTTGTGGTAGGAGTGGTCTTGCTTAATTCTAAGGCAGCTCTTCGTTTCAATTCAGCCTTGGTAGTTTTGAAATTTTCAGCGTTGGCTTTATTTATTTTAGTAGGGTTATTCTTTATCAAACCAGAAAACTGGTCGAACTTCTCTCCTTTTGGTTTTGGTGCCATTTATGGTGGACAGGCAGGAATTATGGCAGGAGCGTCTCTCATGTTCTTTGCCTTCCTGGGATTTGAGTCTATTTCATTAGCGATTGATGAGGTGAAAAAACCTGAGAAGAATGTACCAAAGGGAATCGTGTTGTCTTTATCCATTGTAACAATTCTTTATATTGTAGTGACATTAGTATTGACCGGTATGGTTCACTATACTAAGTTGAATGTGGCAGATGCGGTAGCCTTTGCACTTCGAGAAGTTGGATTGGATTGGGCAGCGAGTTATATTTCTATTGTTGCAATCCTAACATTGATTACAGTATGTATTTCGATGACCTACGCCTTGTCGAGAATGGTCTATTCCATCAGTCGTGACGGTTTGCTACCGAAATCATTGAGCCGATTGACACAAACAAGCAAGGTTCCTAAAAATGCGACCATTCTTGTGGGGATTTTTGCAGCCATTTGTGCAGGTATTTTCCCACTAGCAAGTATTGCTTCCTTCCTCAATATCTGTACCTTAGCTTATTTGATTATGCTGGCGTTGGGTATTATTCGTCTGCGTCAAGTCGAAGGTTTGCCAAAAGATGGACAATTTAAAACACCTCTTGTTCCCTTGTTACCTATCCTCTCGATTATCATTTGTCTTTCATTTATGTTCCAGTATAGTTTAGATACTTGGTTGGCATTCGGAGTATCCTTGGTTATTGGAATTTTGATTTACTTCTGGTATGGCTATCGTCATTCGGAAGCAAAATAATAGATTTCCCTTCTTTTTTAGTTGAAGGGATTTTTTGTACAATTTTTTTATAGAAATAATGGAAAACTTAAAAATAAAATAGTATAATATATATAATGATACAAATATATGAAAGGAAAAACGCGATGTCTAATAGCGATATTCGAGCTAAAGCAACGGCTATTCGTGAACAAACAGATGGGATGATAACCTTGTTTTTGGCACCTGTTTTGATTTCTTTTCTGTCAGGAGTGGCAGAATTTGGCTTGAAACAAATCTGGGGGCAAACTGGTACTTTCTCCTGGGGCACAACTATTGTGAAAGATGGTGTTACTTGGACGCATAATTTTATTTCTGTTGGCCCGTCAATCATATTTGATTTTATTGCACAATGTTTAATTGTGACAGCTTGTTTTCAACTAATAAGACTGGTGAGAAAGCAAAGAACCAAGGTTAGCTTTACGGAGTGTTTCACTTTACTAGATGGGAAGAATTTTTTACCAGTTTTTAGTACGACATTATTGAAAATGCTGGTCTTGTATTTAGCAAGTTTCCCTGCTGCTCTTGGAATGATATTGATAGGTTTAGCTTTCTATAGTACTATTGTCATCTTTGGTGCTCCTATTGATTATCAGCCTGATTTTTCAGCTTTTTTCAGTTCGTCTTATTTTCAAACAGGATTAATACTGGTATGTGTAGGGATTATTTGTAGTTTATTCGTAGGATATGGGCTCAGTCAGGTCTCTTTTCTTCTCTATGATTATTTGGAAAACAATACCTATTCTTCACCATTTAAACTCTTCAGTCAGAGCTGGAAGTTGATGAAGGGGAATAAATGGCGCCTTTTCCTCTTGGATTTATCTTTTGTTGGCTGGTTTATTGGAGTTCTTTTGACGTTTGGGTTTTTGGGACTTTACGTATATCCATACTATTGGACTTGTCAGACTATATTTTATGAAGATTTGAAGGCCAAGAATCCATTGGTATTTTCAACTTATAAATCAGTTATCTCTTCCACAGTAGCCTAGGGAGTATGGTGTTAATAAATTATTAGGAATCCCTTCGTATTTTGGAGGGATTTTCCTGTTTTTAAGAGATGTTCTGGAAAATTAATGGATAAAGTTTTATACTAATAGTAGGATGGTAAAGTAGTCCGATGTAGATAGAATATTTGCGACGTGACTTCATAAATAAGGAGAGAAAATTGGAGGGGAATTGTGATGATGACGAGTGATATAGTATCAAGAGCGATGATGACTCGCGAGCGGACAAGAGGTACAACACTACTATTTTTGCCCTCCATTTTGCTATCTATTGTTTATGCTGTACCAGTAACAATTTTTCGCCTACTAACATTTCTAGAGCTCCGTCAAAACAGTGCTTTTGTGGAGGGACGATTGGTATCTTCAATCAGTTTGACCTATTTAGGTGAGTTAGGCTTCGCTCTGCTGTTACAGCTGTTCATCGGTCTGTCCTGTTTTCATTTATTGGAATTGTTGAGAGGGGATAGACAGGAGTTTTCTTTAAAAGATAGTTTTTCCTTTCTAAAGACAGAATGGAAGAAGCCTATCTGTGCCACTTTTCTTTATTATTACTTGCTTCTTTTTATAGCTGGACTTCCAGCTAATCTAGGGGCTACTTTATTTATTAAAGGCTTCACAATGAGTAGTTTGATGGTCTTATCTCCGGGGGCAATGGCAGAGCTGGCAGTTCATCAGCCTAGTCAATTAATGAAGATAGGGACTCCGATTTTCCTGCTAGGAATGATTATTTACCTTTTTGTCTACTATACCTACTCACAGGTTGTTTTTGTCCTATATGACCATTTGGATAATGCTAGTTATACTGGTCCCCTGGCTGTATTTAGGGAAAGTCGTTTCCTGATGAAAGGGAACTATTGGCAACGTATCTGGTTAGATTTATCCTTTTTAGGTTGGTTTATTGGGGAATTATTGACCCTTCATCTGTTATCTTTTTTTGTGACTCCTTACTATCATTTATCCAGGACTATTTTCTACGAAAAATTGAAAAAACAAAGACTGTCAGCTGTAGAGTAGCTAACAGTCTTTTATGATTATAGGGAGCTTGTTTTGGGCTTGAAATAGAGATCGTAAACCAACCAGCAAATCATTATACCTTGGACAATCAAGCTGATGACGGAGCCCTCTACGCCAAACTTTCCACCAGATAGCCACTCAGGACCAGTGATACCGATTTGAATAAAGGCCTGACCAGCATCGGTGCCGCTGACTGGGAAAGCAAAAACATTCCCTTGGAAACAGTTCCACGCAGCGTGTAAGCCACCAATCACCCAAATGTTGCCTGTTTTGAGCATAATGAGGCAGGCAAGAACGGCAAATAGGGTTAAATCCAAAATTGGAATGAGTGAAATAGCATTGTTTCCGAGGTGGAGAAATGTGAAGAAGAGGGAAGAAACAATGATACCGATAGGAATATTGTGTTTAGCTGAAAGTGATGAGAACATCCATCCTCTTGTTAGAATTTCTTCTGTCGTACCTTGGATAGACCAGGCAAGGATAAGGATAATAAATTCTCCGACTAATTTTGTAGAGAACTGGATGCTTGTAAACTCAATCGCGCCTAATCCCCACATGATGAGTGTACAAGTGGTCAGCATTGCAGCTCCGATTCCCCACCCGAGTAGAAAATCTTTTCCCGCACCTTTTTTAGTAAAACCAAGTCCTGCCCACGGGCTTTTTTCAATATACCGTGCCCATAAAATGACCATCAGGCTGATAAAAGCGAAAGCGAATAGTTCAAAACTTACAGAAAGGGTCTCGCTAAATGGGAGTAAAAAGCTTATTGGAGTGAAAATAACTGCTCCTAGTGAATCTCCTGCTAGCAACAAAATAATAGCTATAATAGGAGAGGTGATGATGTTGAGATTGAAAGCTGATTGAGCCTTCTCATTGATAAATTCGGTTTTCATAGGACCTCCTTTTACTAGATGCTTTACTAGTTCACTATTCTATCATATTTTTCCAAAGAAGACTAGACCTAATTTCCTAGTATATGGTAGAATAGTACAAAGCTATATAAGGAGAATAGTATATGGAATTGAATCAATGGCTGAAGTCCTTTCAACTGAAAGATAATCGACTAGTGGGCCCATTCTTTTATGGCACACCTCTTGCTCTTAGATTTGAAATCGGGCCTGCAGACGAAGCAGAAGAATTATCAAGAGCAATCTATCTTGAAAGAGCCTATGCACGTGCAGTAGAACTTTTTGAGCAGGCTAGTTCAGAATACGACTATGTGCTCCTTTCGCTCCTTCGACAGGAAGATAGGGATATAGACACCTACCTCTGGCATTTTTCATCGAAATTTAACTTCAACAAGGTCCCTGAGCCTGAGTTGATAGAAGTGGAGGATTGGACGGGAGATGCGCTAGTCTTTGAGCGCTATCTCTTTCCAGTTACCGACCAGGACCTGAAGGCTTTGTTGAGGGAGATTGTCAAAGCCGACCATGGAGGTTTTAACTATCTATCAAGTTCCGTTCTCTTCCTATCTAGTCAGGACAATATCATCTATCATTGCTACGATGATCGGGGAGTTGATATTGCTGTTTTAGATGATGACAAACGTTTGGAGCTCTTTACAGACTGCCATGACCTGCTTTTTGACTACGATATGGAGGAGATGGAGGGGAGGGTGGAGATCCGAAGCTAGTATGGTAAATCCTATTTTCAACCGGTAAAAAAGTTTCTGTTACTGAGTGGTTTGTGGTAGAATTAGAACAAATTGAACAAAAAATAAATGAGCTTTTTATGTTTCTAAATCTATGACATCTTATAAACTAAACCAGGGGGAGAAATATATGGGTGCGTTTCTATTTTTTACATTTGCGATTTGTTATCTGGTGGGCATTATCTCCATAACGATTGCTTTCAAATTCTTTCGTAGGAAGTAGGAGAAAAGACAAATGGAAAAACTCTTGATTTGGTTTTTGATTTTGCTCTGGGCCTCACCTGTAATCATTGTCGCATTGGCAGGTGGTTTTGTCATTTTAAGCCTATTGTTTGGCAGAAGGAAATAATGATATTGAAGCATTGCAAAAGAATGGAACCTATCGTAAAATGGTAGTATATTTCAGATATACAGGGAGGGGGTGCCATGCCTTACCGTAAATTAACATCAAGAGATCGGTCTTTTATCAAAGGGCAGACGGACCGCTTGCTGAATCAGATGAATAGCAATGCGGCCTATTTGGGGACAGTTCAGACCTATGAAGCAGCCAAGGCTAGGGCCAACCAAGCCTATCTGGCAATGGAACTGGAAGACGACCCAGAGAAAAAGGTCCGACTGGCAAAATTGGTTGAAAACTATACTGCTCAAGCCCAGACTATATTGGACGAGTGGGAAGAAAAAAACAAACGAGCAGAGAAAGCGACAAGAAATGTCAAGTTGATCTTGTGGCTGACTGTGCTTTTTACACTCAGCTTTGTCTTTCCAGTCAATATCATTCTAGCCATTCTTTTTGCCGTCTGGTTTTATCGGAATTACCTTCGTTCAAGTAGAACTGACCAAGTGCCTATGGCTACTGCGAGCCAGTCTTTGATAGAAGAGGAAAGGTTTGAAGACTGGTTGACAGAAAAGATTGTCACTCTCAACAAGGACAAGCGGGAGTGGACTGAGGGAATAATCGCAAAATATGACAGTTTGGATGAAATAGCTGCAGGTATCGGTGAAATGGATGAGATAGATAAAGTGGCTGGTAAGAACCTTCTACGACACTATCAGGACATTTTAGCAGATATTGAAAAACTGCCAGATTCTGACCAGAAAACCTATTATTTGGATTTTCATCAGGAGATCATTGCCGACTTGGAAGATCTTTTTGCACAACTCCATTTTTGATAAGAAAAACCGGTAACAGTACAAGGCTGTTGCCGGTTTTGTTATTCGTCTATGGAAAAGACCAGGACCATGATTTGTATAAAGGTAAAGCCCAGGATGAAAGGCAAGGCAGCCCAGGAAACGACTTCGATCATTTCACTGACAACCAGGCTTGGTCTGGTAAAGATGTCCCATGAATTGAGTCGTGCATAGCGTCCGATGTGAATGGCAAAGCTGGATAGCAGGGAAAGACCACCAATTAGAAACAGCCTGAACCAGTAGGACTTGATAGAAAAGGCAGAGAAAATCAGCCGTAGGCTTTCCACGCCAGTCATGACCCCATAGAAAATACTTGGGACGTAGAGCATGAAAAGAATCATGCTGTCCCGTTGCCAGAGGACTGTGTTGGCAAAGTGCATGTGGACGATGTCCGTCACCATGTAAAAGGTGTTGGGGTAGAAAAAGAGCCAGAGAAGGCCAGCAATGATCTTTATGTATTTAGACTTACTGTAGTTGGTGAGAATAGCAAAATCAAGTGCTACTAAGGCTAAAAACATATTCCAAGTCAAGTCTGGTGCTGTGACACCGTAACGCTTTAGACCGGCAGCGATGATGAGGAAAAAAATATGGATAAAAACATTTTTCTTTGTAAACATGACAAACCTCTTTCTGTAGAATATAAATGCTAGTATATCACATTCAGGCAGAAAAGGGGGACTAGGCATTGTATTGTTTGAACACGTTTAAGAATGGATTAAGTGTCTGGATACAAAAAAGGGAGTGGGAAAGACATCCATGATGGCTCCGCCCTCACCCACAGAATAATGAAAACGAACACAAAGCCCTCACTAGGTGTATAATCTTAGTGAGGGCTTTGTGGTTGACGAGTTACTGATGTTAGTCATCG
>NZ_JANFME010000009.1:0-75944 GCF_029616525.1 Streptococcus suis
TTTAAAAAACGGATTTTGATTGCTTTGAACATAAAGAAAGAGAGAACGAAGTTCGTCATCTCTAGGTGTTAGCTTTTCATCTACCCACTACAGTTGACAAAGAGCCGGATTAACTACCTATAGCTAGCTTAATGACAATGCCTCACTCCTACATTTTTTTCCACTCTGAATAGAGCTTAACAATCTCTCTCCAAGTAGATTCCTCTGCTTCTTTTGCTTGTGTATAAGAACTGTTGGCGCTATGAATGTAAAAAGCCAAACCTATTGCAATACAGATACTCAGAAAAATTCCAGAACTTCTAAGAAATACACAAAGTAAAAGTAACACGATACCAGTGAATTTATTAAACAACAATCCCCAATCCACTAACTTAGCATTAGAGAGATCACCCTTTGCTTTTGCATATCTAGTGGCTGCTGATTGACAAGCTATGACGTTCTTTCCTTTACTCGATTCCGGAACCTCCAATGCCATTCCATACCCTTTTCTTGCCATATCATCATTTGTTAATTTTAAAGGATAATATGAATCGCTTTCTGTCCTATCTATAAAACCAGATAAATTATAAAAATACTGACCAGAAATGAAAGCTTTAGCTTCTTCAATAAAAAATTCAATACCTATCTCTTCGGTATAACGTAGGTAATTTTTCAATAATGTTTCTAGTTCATTTCCCTTAGAAGCTGCCGTAATCTTATCCATTTCCTCCTCGCCAGTAAATATTAAGTTATACATAGCAATATACTTACTTCGATAAATCGCAGGATTTTCAGGACGTAGAATAAGTGCCTCATTTACATAGCGTAAAGAATCCTTATAATGGTGAGCATCATTATACACCCATCCAGCTAAAATTAAACTATCTACCTCTGTATCGTCTTTCCGAAACTCAAAAACTTTTTGCATGGCTGTTACTGCCAGGTCGTACTGTTTTTCGTTATAATAGTTCGCAGCCTTTTCTAGCCACATATCGAATTTAACTTTATCCTCATCCACCACTTTCTTTTCGACTATAGGTGCTTGTAATAATAGCTCATCATATTTGGCTTTAGTTGTCTCTGAAGAAAACACTTCAAACGCTTGCTTAACCAAGTCCAAGATTCTATTTGATATATCGGGAGTTTGTTGAAGACGGCTGATAGCAACACTCTTCTTCTCTTCTAGTTTCCTTTTAATTTGTTCTACAGATAGGCTCTGTGCAATATTCAATTCGTCATAAAAATTAATTAAATTCTCCATAATAAACACTCCGCCACAAATACGCTCATGTGGCTCAAATAAGATAGAATCAAGCGAGCGCCCCTTGATATAACTTTAAGTATTACAAGCTACTATAACACTTCAGTTCATATAACATCTTGATAAGCAAAACAATAATAATACTCAATGGAAATCAAAAGCAGACTACCTCCAATGGATCATTTCAGTCATCATATCAAGTCAACAAGATCTGATTTTGATTTTTGAAGAGTATAAATTTATTTTTCGATTATCTATATTTTATTGTTATTAATACAGTTCGTCAAACTTCTATTTATTTCCTCTCTTAACATGGCATACTTTTTCAAGTTATCCCGTACCGCTTCAACATTAGTTGTAACTGTACTTCCACGATTAAAAACAGACAATAACCCCATCACCCTACTCATAGATTCTAATTGTTCTGGAACAATATTCCGTTGATCTAAACCACTTTTAATCATATGTAACTTCCGATTCAAATCTTCAACTGACATCTCGTATTACCTCAATCCTCCTCTACCCACTTTTCTTCTGTTTCTTCCAAATCATCTATCATTGTGGAGGAACACTGAAGATACTGTACAATAGTCCTTAACACACCTTCACTCTCTGTAATCCTGTGTAATAGCCTATGACTAGCAGAAAAAGAACTACCTGCCAACAACAGTTCCAATTCCCTCCGTTCTCTACTTATAGCTGATAATTCTTGTTGAAGTACAGAGAGAGACTCTGACAAAAACTTTCTAATCAATAGTTTATATTGAATTTTAGTATAACTTATTACTGTCCTCAGTCTTCTCACCATATTGTTAATTCCTCAATTTTTGCTTATACTGGGATAATTCTGTAGTTTCGATTTGTACAATCTGTTTTGAATTTTCAATACTTGTCAGAATAATTTGAAGTTGTTGACCAATTTCCGCTTGCACTTGATTACCCTCTAGCAAAGCTTGAATAGCATGCCCTCTTTGCCGAATTGTTTCGTAAATTCGATTATAACGGTCAATATTCTTCTCTAAATCATCTTCCAATTTAGTAATTGTATCAATAATACTCTGTATAGACATAACTACTCTCCTATAAACGATTGGCTATATTTTGCATTCGCATAACAGCAGTTAGCATATTTTGCTTCTGTTGTTCCAATTCTACATTTGCCCTAGAAATGCCATCCATCACTTTCTTTATCTCATCCGAACTTGAGCCCTCTCCAAGCCAACTTAAATCTCCCAGCAGCTGATTATAAGATTGGTTAATATCTCGATTAAGGGGTATGATTTCTTGAAAATCATCTGCCAATTTCAGAATTCCTTTTTTTATCTCACCTATACTTTGCATACTATTCTCCCTCCAACGAAAATGGAATAATCACTTGTTTTCCTGAATAATCAATTTCATCGTATAACAAGGCACGATTCGCCTGTGGTTGCCAATGAATAAATGAAGATGTCTGACTCTGAACCACTCTCTCATCTACTCTAAGAAAAATTTTTGTATTAAAGATATCATTACTTTCAAAGCCAATACAATGTTCTTTCATTTTAGACTCTTTTAACCACCAACCAATAAAATGAATACCTGCATTCGGACCATTTTCCACTAAATTTCTCAAAGGTGGACTGGCACTAAATTGCTTAGTATAGGTCCATTTATCAAGTCCTAATCCAACTATGAACAATTTACCTGCACTATGAGTTGTCAAAACTTCTTCGACCTTGTCTTGTAAATTATTGGATTCAATAAATATTACGTTCGGAACAGTGGCGTTTACTTTTTTATAAAAATACTCATTCCTTGTAAGGTCACAGATAATAAACTTACAATCTGGAGTGGAATCTTTCAAGGACTGTAACAACCCCAAAACCATACCTAGTGCGGTATTATTCTCCTGATCCGGCACTCCTAATATAAGTAAATTTCGTCCACTCTCGCTTGGGAATGCAAGACTAGCCGCCCTATCATCCACTGAAACAATTTTACCTATGCTTCCCTGACATGACAATACTTTCACTTCAGAATCTGTATAGTAATATCTACGCTCTCCCTCAAATGTCATCGGTTGCGAATGCTTAGCCTTTGCCAAGTTCCACCACTCTTTCCTTAGTGGAGCTAAAATTCTCTCATCAGCAAATGCTATCACAGATTTTCTATTTTGAGATACCTCCCCATAGTCTAAATTCACAATTGCTTCCCGCGGTCTCAAATAGACTGCAGCATTATTATTCAATGACAAACTCTGATAAGATTCATTGAGAGAATTCTTATGAACCAATCGAATTGGAACTTGACCGAAAATATTTGTAGTTTTCCCAATAAGGGCACTAATTCCTCCTATGCTTTGTGAAGAAAGAATAAAATGTATCCCTGCCGCCCTAAATAGACGCACTGATTTTTCTAACATATCTGCTATTTTAGCCGCCTGAACTGTATCATCTCCAAACATCAACTGAAACTCATCAATAATCACTACTAAGCGCGGTAATACAAATCCTGTTTTCTCCCTATAATTCTGAATATTTTGGACATCGTACTTTTTGAATAATTTCAACCTCCTTTTGTATTCAGCATACAAGTGCATCAATACAGCACTTCCAAATTCTATATCACTTTCTAATGCCAAAACATCTGCATGAGGAAGGTAATCTTCCTTATGCAAATTAGAGTATGGTTTTAGAGTAACCCCTTCCTTATAATCAAGAAGAATCAGCCGGACTTCATCTGGTGAATAATGATAACAAATACTATGAATTATTACAGAAAGTAAGTTCGACTTTCCTTGTCCAACCGCACCTGTAACAAGAATATTATGACGTTGATTTACATCATCGCCTATAACGATTTCTGTAATCTCAGAACCATTTTTACCAATATAAAAACGAATACCTTCTGTTGATTTCTCTCTCCAAAAACCAGAATTAGTAGATGGATGGAGTGAATCGAAAGCTACTGTTGGGTACGCTGTTTTTTTACACTTAGTCGCCAACTCTTCCGTGATTCCCAAAATATGATTAACCGATATAGGTAAGAATGAATACACAGAATTAGTATTTAAATTAATTACTGTATTTCCAGATACTTCTAATTTTTGAATATTAGAATCAAAATAATTTGGATAGTACTCATCTTCATAGTAAGATACCACAACAATCGTAATCCCTGCTTGAACTGAACGCTTCATGAGAATCGACAGTAAATGGCGAATCCTATTGTCTAGCATTTCAAAATCAACATATAAAAAGACTAGCTTATAACTTTCCACAGGAGTTTGTAACATTTCCCTATACTCTAACAAACTATCTGCCATCCCTTGAAGGGTATTTTGTACCATCTGAATATAGTCCAAAAGATGGAATAAATATTTTTCCAAATCCATCTCTGAATGCAAAACGGTTAATAATTTGACTTCCCCAGAAGTAAAACTTGCAAAGGGGGCAAATGAACCTGATAGTGTATTATCAAAACATACCACTTCCAACTGGTTAGGAGCAGTATCTTGTAGGGCATGTAACAAGAGATAACGAAGTAAGTTTCCTATTGATCCGGAATCAAAATTATTACGTACCCAAATATTTCCACGACCAACAAAGGAAAGTCTTCCATCACTAAAGTGAACATAATCAGCTACTTTCAGCATAATTCTTCTCCTTCTAAAATTACTTTAGTATATTTCTTATGCTTATTAGCATCTAAGAATATTGACTAACAATCTAATATAAAACACTCCTTTATTATTGACGCTAATCACTAATTTCAATTGTTATTATATAAGTTAAAACAAGCTTTGTCCTTGCTTTGCAGAAATGAAATTTTTATAAATTATGATATAAACTTTCCTTATCAAAAAAGAAAGTTTCCAAGCACATAATTAGCTGATTTCCTTTAATTTTTTTGATAAAATAGAAATATAATACGCTTTCAAAGAGGAAGACTGAGCTATGATTTTTTTATCCTTTAGCGAAATTTTACAGGTTATACTAACTGTCAATAAGAGAAAGAAGAAAAATGTCGGCTGGGTTAAGCAAGAAGCTATTGTTAACAGTATCTTTCAATTTCTAGAAGTCCCTGGCAAGGAAGATGAGGAATTTTATGTTAGCACTTCGGATTGCTCTAAGTATTTCAACGGAAGGAAAAATATCCCTCAGAAACTCAAGAACTATCTGGCGCAACAAGATTTTTCTCAAATCGTAGAGAAATTTGCGCAGCGAATGATGCAATATACAGAAACATCGACTATTAGTATTGCCAAAAAATTATATGATGTTGCTGGTGAGCAAACAAATGTACCCAACTCTGAAAACCAACTATTTTTGGAACAGAAAAAAAGATTACACTCTTTTTATGATCAGGAAAAATATGCCCACTACATAGCATCAACCATCCTCTTTTCCCTTATCCATGTTCCCAATATCCTTAACTGCCAACAAGAAGAAACCTCCCTCCTTGATAGCCTCCACTTCAATCAGGACTTAGAGGAAGCTATCCAACAAGGACGCTATTACCAATCTTACGAACGGGACATCATTATCCATCCCGATATGAAGAAAAAAGAATATAAAGTCCTAGTCAAACGGCAGTTCATCTCCCACTATCCCAATCCTGTCCATCCTCACAAGGACCGATTTATCCTAAACACCTTCTACTCTACAGCTGCCTTACGAAGCAATAATCACTTTATCAGTCTAAAAATTAACCAAATCGATTATTCCGATAGGGTGCAGGTTCTGGACGAAGACTTGGATATTGAAAAACATCGCTTCCCTTACAAACGTAGCCTCTTAGTAGAAAATCTTCCTGCTTCTGAACTCTACCACATTGACTTGCAGACCAAGTACTTTGCCAGCTTTCCCATCCGTTTCGGCAGTTTTCGCCTGCATTCTCCGGCCAAACGTTTCAAGGTCACTGTCCGTATTCGGACCAATGAAAAACGCAAACTCTGCCTGACCTTGAAAAACTTCGGTAGCTTCAACAAACAAATTTCTAACATTGACCGTATCGAACCCAATGCCACCATGGCCTACTTTGAAAATATCGACTGGACCTTCCCGTCTTCAGGCTATGCCTACATTGTCAAACCCTGGAACGAATTTTGGCAGGATTTCTTACCACAAAGCCAGCAAAAAAGTGCAGAGGAATAAAATCCTTTGCACTTATTTTTTTATTTCCTCTTTGCATACTGGCGTGTCTCCTTGATGATGACAGGAGAGAGAGCTAGTAAGGCGATCAAGTTTGGAAGAGCCATGAGACCATTTACAATATCGGCAATGGTCCAAATCAAGTCTAGTTTGAGGAAACCACCAAGGGCTACCATTGCCACAAATAACAGACGATAAGGCAAGATGGACTTGGTACCGAATAGAAACTCGATACAGCGTTCACCATAGTAAGACCATCCGAGAATAGTTGTAAAAGCAAAAAGTACCAAACTAATCGTCAAGGCAATAGATCCTGTATTGCCAAAAACTGTTGCAAAAGCTGCCTGTGTCAGAGGAGCTCCTTCCAATCCTTCGACAGACCACTGACCTGTCACCAAGATTGTTAAACCTGTTAAGGTACAGATAATAATCGTATCGATAAAGGTACCCGTCATAGAAATCAAGCCCTGTTCAACTGGATTATCAGATTTGGCAGCCGCAGCAGCAATAGGCGCCGAACCTAGACCAGATTCATTTGAAAACACTCCACGCGCAATACCACGTTGGATTGCTTCTTTTACAGTTGCCCCTACAAAGCCACCTACTGCTGCTGCAGGTGAGAAAGCAGATTTCAGAACCAAACCAAGTGTCGGCAGCAGTTCATTCCAGTGAACTACCAAGACTATCAAACTTGCCAAAATGTATAAAATCGCCATGAAAGGAACGATTTTGGTTGAAACATCCGAAATTTTTTCAATTCCCCCAAAGATAAAGAAAGCAATTGAAATAGCTGTCACAATGCTGACCAACTGGGGAGCTAGTCCAAAACTCGAAGACATGGAAGATGCAATCGAATTAACCTGTGAAAATGTCCCCATCCCCAAAAGCGCTACGAGGACACCTGAGACAGCAAAGAAAACTGCCAAGGGTTTCCACTTCTGTCCCATTCCCAAGGTGATATAATGCATAGGTCCACCAGCTGCTTGCCCATTGGCATCCTTGGTACGGTATTTAATGGCTAAAAATCCTTCCGCATACTTGGTCGCCATCCCGAAAAAGGCCGCAACCCACATCCAAAAAAGAGCCCCAGGACCACCTGTAGTAATAGCTGTCGCAACTCCGACAATATTTCCTGTACCAACTGTCGCTGCCAAAGCTGTACAAAGGGCCGCAAAGCTGGACACATCTCCCTGTCCAGACTGGTCACTGGAGAAAATCAGACGAAAAGCCGTCGGCAATTTGCCGATTTGAAATACTCCCAACCGTAGGGTGAAATAGACACCCGTTCCGACCAATAGTAACAAGAGGGGCGGTCCCCAAACAAGATTGTTGATAGCCTTAAATAGTTCTAACATAGTTCCTCCTAAGCGTTTCTAATCCGATAAAGCTGCCGGAAAAACAAAAAGAGGCTGAACACTTCAACCTCTAGAATCAACGTGAAAAATACAGAAAAAGCCTATTTTTCAACGCTCTGTCCTTTTACCTGAGAGTTTCAGTAGCTCTACTTTTCCAAGCAGGACTACCTTGCCCCTTCGGTGCCAAAATGGTCTCTCCAGAGTTCCGTCCATTGAACAGTCAGTTTCCCTTCTACCCAATATCAACCGGTTATTCAGTTTTATCTAGTTTTATTTTAATCTAATTTCACGAAAAAATCAAGAATATTTTCTGATACTCAATGAAAATCAAAAGTAGCCTAGGAAACGAAGCCGAAGATAGAACTGGAGTTCATCAAGGTAAGTTGACAACGGATAATTTTGATTTTCGAAGAGTATGAATTTTTACAAGTCTTCCATTTTTATGATAAGGTCTGCTCGCTCCCAAATCAAAGGATTATGGGTCGCAATCACAATTAGCCGATCTGGGCTCTTCAAGGATAACAAAATATCCATAATTTCTTGGGAGCTCTTAGGATCCAAGGCAGCCGTCGGCTCATCTGCCAAAATCAATGGCGGATTTTTCAGGATGACTTTAGCAAGAGCTACCCGCTGGGCTTCCCCTCCTGAGAGTTCATAGATAGGCTGGGACAGGTCCAGATAAGACAGACCAACTGCATCAAGTGCCGCTTCCTGCCTCGATTTCCTTTCGTCTTTGGACAATTTCTGACCAATCAGTCCCAAATCCAGATTTTCTTTGATTGTCTGACTTTCTAAAAGACCAAAATTCTGAAAGAGATAGCCTAATTCCTCCCTAAAAAAGAGATGGGGCTTCAACTTTTTCAAACCCTTTCCCTTGTAGAGAATGTCACCTGCATCATAGGACTCCAACTTGGCTAAAATATTCAGCAAGGTCGTTTTTCCGCTACCACTGGCACCTATCAAGGCATAGACCTTTCCAGCCTGCAAGTCTAGCGTTACATCAGAAAACAAGCTGCGCTTCCCAAATTTCTTTTGAATTGATTGGATAGAAAACATACTAGGCTCCTTTCAAAATACGGATATTCCAAGCTCCTTCTTTCCTCGCCTGCCACCTCAATAAGTAGAGGGCATTGATTATAAACAAGGCAAAACTGATGCTACTTATAAAAATGTGACCTGTTACTACTATGCTCGCTCCCAAAGCTAATAAAAGGGCCAGTAGCTGAACCATTAGGTATTTCTGATGAATGCCCCAAAAATCCATCCCTGCAATTTCCTTGATGAAAATCTCACGTTTAAATTCTTCAAAGTATAGAAGATTCATGGTATTAAACAGGACAATTGATGTCACAATCCCTAAAATGGCACCCATAGATGTTGAAATGGTCTCTATCCGAATACGATCTAAAAGTTCCGTAAAGAGGGAAGAACTACTTTTCACTTCATTGACAAACTGAAACAGATTTCTTGCCTTCAATTCGCGCAAAAGTTTATCTCTATTTTTAAATAAGATACCGCTATCTACTTCATTCAACCAAAAGTCAGCAGATTCCTTTCCCAGACTTGACGGTGTCAGCACAACTAAAATAGGGTCTGTCAGGTATTGCACATGTTGACCAGAACGATGATTGTAGATAAACTGCTTCTGCCCATTTTTTAAATAGGCAACTTTTCCCTTAATGGTAGCTGAGCGTACTTGATTAGCAGGTCTAACCATGCGATTGATATAATCTTGGTAAAGATGGAGATAAGTATCGCTTTCAGGGCGCAATTTTTCAGGCAACAGAAGTTGAAATTCTCCTTCTTGTAGAGGGAACGCTACTTCTCCTTCTGCTAAGTTTACATCCTGTATCTGCAAATAATTTGGACTAACGTAGAGGGTGTTTCCAGCTGGATGGTAGCTATCAAGGCGTGTCCCATCTTCCAGTTGGGAGCCCATTAAATAGGCATTCAAATTACTTTTGACAAAGAGCGCGCCGTCTTCCTCCAAAGCTTGCTTTAGTAAAGGATACCAATTTTCAGGCGAATTTAGTCCTGAGCGACCATCCGCAGAAATATTCCAAGCTAAACTATAGTAATCCCCTTCATTCTCCCACTGCTGGGCACCTGCTTGATATTCCTGCCAAATCCCTGAATAATAGACGGTTTGAGCCACACCACATGACACCACCAGTAGAGCCAGCATTTGTCCCATAACCATAATGGTCAAGATTCCTTGCAGGGGCATCTTCCCTTTTAACAAGGGTAAAAAGTGATAGGTCCGAATGGCCAAGGTAAATGTAGCAGCGAAAAAAAGGACAATCAAACCAAGTAAGAAATAATAGCCCACCAAGGCTGCGACCAGATAGTAGACAGAATAGCCATCTAATCCAATGAGGTAGGCCAGTCCAACTGCTGGAAGAACCGCAAATGGGATAGTTAGAGCTATCTCTTTCGCATTTTCTTGTAGAGATAGTAGAAATAAATGCCAACGTGAATCTCCTGCAATCAAACGGATACCTGCTGTACGCAACTGCCTTACATTAGCAATCACGACCAAAGCCATATAGGTAATGAGAAAGACCAGTACGGCTAAGAATTGACCACCTTGTGTCAGAAATGCGAGTAAAGTAGCAATAGTCGAAGGCTTCCGAATCTGAACTTCATCAAAGCCAAGCGAAACAAGAAGAGACCGAAGCTCCTCTACCGTCGCTTTTCCTTGGAAAATAAAATATTTGGTTAAAAGTGCAGACTCCACTTTTTCTGATGCCTGAAATTCCTCTAGTCCTCTTGGTAGGGGAGTTTGACTAAAATTATCATAAGAAAAGGTACGTCCGCCTGATGTACTTGGCTCAATCACTCGTCTGGCAATGATACTATCCGTCTGTTGAGAATAGTCCTCTAATCGCTGTCGTACATCTGAGTAAGTCACGTCCTCAGATACCGACAAGGTAGTCACAGAAGGATAATAATGAACTAGCATAGTCTCCTTTTGGCTGACCCCCAACCAGATCATAAAGACAGCTAGAATGATAGTCGATACAAGTACAAATTTTCCTTTCATCATAATCATCTGTCTTCCTATTCTCTAAAATGTAAGAAATAGGCTAGGAAAAAATTCCAATGTCTCTGCTAAGAGTTCGCTTTAATATCTCAGCGAACTGGTTGATTGACAGCAAAATAGCAACTTCTTCAACTAAAATATTATCTATGTATAAATTATTATATCAAAATCATCTTTTTAAACATACAATTTTAATACACAAAAGCCTATTCTTTGCGAATAGACTTTCTGCGTTCCTAAATTTATTTAAGCAACTCCAAAAACAGGCCATATCCTGCTTCTTCCATTTCCTCTCTCGGTATGAAGCGAAGGGCTGCTGAGTTGATACAGTAACGTAATCCACCCTTGTCACGCGGTCCGTCATCAAAGACATGACCTAAATGAGCATGACCAGCCCGACTGCGGACTTCAATACGGTTCATGCCGTGGGACTTATCTTGGAAATAAGTCGCCACTTCCTTGCTGATTGGCTTGGTAAAGGAGGGCCAGCCGCAACCTGAGTCGAATTTGTCCGTCGAGAGAAAGAGGGGCTCGCCAGTCGTAATATCGACGTAGATGCCAGCTTGGTCGCTATTCCAAAACTCATTTTCGAATGGTCTTTCCGTCGCAGCTTCTTGAGTGACTTGATACTGGAGGTCGGTCAAGCTGTCTTTTAAGACTTGCTGGTCTGGCTTTTGGTAGTCTGCAACATCAATCAGAGGGATTTTTGCCTGCCCAAGATCGATATGGCAGTACCCTCGGGGATTTTTCTTGAGATAATCCTGATGGTAGTCTTCGGCGGGGATGTAATGTGCGAGTGGCTCCACTTCAACGGCTAGGGGGCGTCCGCCAAAGAGCTGGGACTGCTCCGTCATGACCTGCTCGATGGTCGGCAAATCAGCCTCATCCGTGTAATAGATACCAGTCCGATACTGGCGCCCCTTGTCAGGTCCCTGCTGATTGACAGAGAAGGGATCAATGACGCGGAAATAATAGAGGAGAATTTCCCGCAAATTGATACGAGTCTCATCATAGGCTAGATAGAGCGTCTCTGCGTGGTCTGTTTGTTTGAGGAGTTGATAATTGGTCGTCTCCACCTGTCCATTGGCATAGCCAACGCTGGTGTCAAGAATACCATCAATCTGGGAAAAGTAGCCTTCCATTCCCCAGAAACAACCGCCTGCTAGGTAGATTTCTTTCATGTGAACTCCTTCTTATCTGCAAGCGTGGTTTCGTCACTCTTACAGATTTTTTTCTTTCATTTCTGCTTCCATTTTGAGGCGTTGAACCTTCATGGTCGCTGTTCGTGGAATGTCGTCATAAGCCATCAAGATAGGCTCTTTCAATAGTGGTAGGTCTGCAACCATGGCCCACCAAGCTTCCCAGTTCATCTCAACATCTTCTGCCAGAGCGATAATCGGCTGCGGTGCTCCATTGACATCGCGGATAATCACGACTTCTGATAAAAAGTCCAATTTATCCAGCAATAAATCTTCCAAGGCAAGGTTGCTGTCGATGTGCTCAATGAGGTCAACCTGACGGTCTTTTAGAAGAAGTGTACCCTCTGGAGTCATGCAGCCGTAGTCACCACTATCCCACCAAGCACCGTACACATTATCTTGGAAACGGGCATCTTCTTTGTAGTAAGTCACAGCACGACCTTTTGACAGGAACTGGATATGCCCGTTTTCTCCAGCTGGGAGAGGATTCCCTTGGGCATCTGTGATACGTGCTTCTGTGTAACCTTCCAGACCAATCCCCATATCTCGTCCGCTAACTGTTCCTAGGTTTTCCAAGCGATGGTAACGTAAAATCATTGGACCACATTCACTTTGACCATAAACCTGCATAAAGACTGGATCTTGCTCTTTAGAAGCCTCCAAGAATGCGCGAAGCGTACCAATATTGATCGCATCAAAGGTTGAATGGTAATAACGAATGCTACTAAAGACCTCTGGTTTTTCCTTGGCCAATCTTGCCCATTGGACAAAGTTATTCGGATGGGTTTCCAGAGCACTTGGACGGTGAAGCGCAAGTGCCCGTTCAACATCATCTTTTCTTGCAGAAGAAAGCGGGTAGAGGGGGAATCCAAGCCCAATCGCCGAAGACACGCCGATATTATAGCGTGAATGTACAGGGGAGATATGGAAGGCCAGCAAGCCTCTCTCCGTCATCTTGTCAAAAATAGTTTGTTGCCAAGCTACTCGCCAGCCCATGGTCTGTGCTGTGTGGCAGATTAATTTTGGAACACCTGTCGTTCCCGAAGTATGAGTCATGTATTGAATGACATCTTCCGGCAGGAGATTTTCTTCAAAAGCAACTGCTTCATGCACTAGGACTTGGGGTAAAAATACCTTTGTGACCAGGTCAGTTCGAGTCATTCCTGCTACACGTTCTTCCGTTTCTTGGTCGTAGACAATGAAAGACTTTTCCAATCGCTCCGCAAACACATCTAAATTCGAAGATGGCAAATGGTAGGAAATCATAACAGGAACAGCACCCAATGCCGTTACCGCTACTGCTAACAAATAGGTGTCGAAAGCTGGGCTTTTATACAGAACCACCTTGTCCCCATAGCCAATACCTGCCGCTGCAAATTGGGCAGCTCTTTTTTGAATAGCCTCAAAAACTGTTTGATAGGTATTTTCCAATCCTAATTCAGGGAAGGATGCGTAGGGTTGGTCAAAATAAATGGCAACATTTGGAAACTCTTGAGCTGCTGTTTTAAACTGACGATAGAGATTTAATGGTTTGTAACTAATAGTTGACATATCTAACCTTTCTAAAATGACAATGATAAGGTTATTATAACATCTTGTGCCAACCTTCACAATCTTATATCTTAGCAAATATCGTCATTAAGTTTTTCTTTTATTACTTCGACGAGCGAGGAAATATCGTTTCTATATTTCCAACCTCCAACTATCTCCCAGATAGTTGGAGCAGATACTAAAAGACTATATTAGAAAATAATCACAAAAGTAAGTCTGATTATAAAAAAAGCAAGTAGTCGATTCACCACTTGCTTTCATTTTCAATTAACCAATCTCTGCCAAGATAGCTTTGATTTGATCTTTCGTGTGGACACCAGCAACTTGTTTCACAACCTGTCCATCTTTTTTGAACAAAAGAGTTGGGATAGACATGATACCAAACTGACGAGCTGTGTTTGGATTCTCATCAACATCCATTTTGTAGATGCGCAATTCATCTTCATCCACTTCACCTGCCAATTGCTCCAAAATTGGTGCTTGCATACGACAAGGACCACACCATGGTGCCCAAAAGTCAACAAGGACTACGCCTTCTTGTGTTTCAACTTCAAAGTTTGCATCTGTAATAACTTGAACCATAATTTTCTCCGTTTCTGTTTTTCTACTATCATTCTACACCAAAAAAAAATAGAAAGCGAATTTTTGCTACGGAAGAGAAATGAGATAGACATGCTTAAACAATTGTGATTTGAAAGCATGTTGATCATTCTAAAATAGACCGCAGGGTGACGAGGGGGGGAACTGAGAAATTGTTTTGCTTATAAAGTCCAGTTGTAGTAACGAGATAGGGTGACGGAGTAGATGCTACGGAAGAGAAATGAGATAGACATGCTTAAACAATTGTGATTTGAAAGCATGTTGATCATTCTAAACTAGACCGCAGGAGGACGAGGGGGAATCACGTACCAGATTCATTTACAAAAAAAGAAAAAAGTTGAAAATGTTTCAACTTTTTTCCGTCAAATCCACCACGTAGGTCAATTCTTGATAGACATCTTCTATGTCAAAGAGATCCAAGCCAGCTTCTTCGCTGACTACATAAACACCTTCTCTCAAATAGTAGGGAACTGGCTGACCTTCCATATCTGAAAAGGACAATCTGCCTCGCTCTAAATCAATTCCAAAGCGGAAGGTTGGAACATCTTGTGGCGCTCCGACCACTAGATAATCCGAACAGACTACCTCACCACCCCATTTCTGATATAAATGGTTGGCTGCATCATCCTCACGAGTAAAGATGGCTAGTTTCTCTACACCTTGCTCTCTCAACTCCTGCTCTGCTTTTTCAAAAAGTGCCTGGGCAATGCCCTGCCCTTGAAAATCAGGGTGGACAGCTAGGTTAGTAAAATAAGCTGTTCGCTTACTTGGTGCGTAAATATAAGACTGGCTGCACTCCTCAGTGTAAATATCGATGTCGATTAGACCAACAATTTGTCCGTCTACTTCAGCCACCCATTCCACACGATGATCATAAACGTCTGTCATTAGTTCGGGCTTCTCTGTTTCTCTATCATCAAAGAATGGAGAGTAGAGATAGCTGAGTGCCTTACAGTAAACCCAGCCTTTTTCATCACTGGTTTGATATTTTCTGATAATCATAAGAATCTCCCATCGGTTGATTGCTATTTAAACGTCACAATAGTACAGCCTGATCCACCTGCATTTTGTGGGGCATAGCCGAACTCCTTGACCTGCTTGTTGCGGCGTAGGTACTTGGTCACCCCTTCTCGGATGACACCTGTACCTATACCGTGGACAATGTCTACTTGTGCCAGATTGTTGAGAAGGGCCTGATCGATAAATTCATCCAGCTCCATCATTGCCTCTTCGTAGCGTTTACCACGGAGATCTAAGCGGGCTTTCGGTCCTCGTACATTGGCACGTTTGACTGTGTGAACCTGGCGTTTCTTAGGCTGCTCTGCCTTTTCCGCCTTGACTAACTCAAACTCATCTTTGGCCAAGGTCATCTTAATCAAGCCAACCTGAGCTTCCCAACGCCCGTCCTTGAGCTGATTGGTCAAGGTCCCACGTTGTCCATAAGCTGTAACGATAATGTCATCGCCCACCTTGGCTTCCCTCTGAATTTTAGCTTTCTTCAGAACCTTGTTTTTAGACAGATCCACCACTTCAGGCGCCAACTTTTTCAGCTCTGCCTTGGCTTCAATAATCTGGTGGGGCTTAAGACTAGCTGCAGCATGGAGATTTTTGAGAATATCCTCGCTTTCTGCCAATGCCATATCTACAATTTCCCTAGCTTCCAGACGTGCCTTGTTGAGCTCATTTTCCCGCTCACGATTGAGCTCGTCATAGAGCTTGCGAAGGGCTCGGTTCATCTTGTAATTTTCTTGCTCCACATCACGAATCTTATCCAGACGCTGACGACTTTCAACCGTCTGACTTTCCAATTTCTCGATAATGCGGTTCACATCGCTATCTGTATCCGTCCAAGATTGGGCTGACTGGATAATAATATCAGATAGGCCAAGACGGCGGGCAATTTCAAAGGCATTGGAGCGACCAGGAACACCCTGCATAAACTTATAGGTCGGACGCAGGCTATTGGTATCAAACTCCATGCTGGCATTTTCAATACCAGAGGTTTCTATCCCGTAGGCTTTAAGCTCAGGGTAGTGGGTGGTCACCATGGTCTTGATCCCCCGCAGACGAAGGTCATCCAAAATAGCCATTGCCAAAGACGCACCCTCCTGCGGATCGGTCCCAGCTCCCAACTCGTCAAATAGAATGAGAGAATCTTGATCCGCCTCCGCTAAAATCTGCACCGTGTGGGTCATGTGACTGGAGAAGGTTGATAAACTCTGCTCAATCGACTGTTCATCACCAATATCCGCAAAAATTTCTTTGAAGATAGCTACCCGACTGCCCTTATCAGCCAAGATAGGCAAACCAGACTGAGCCATCAGATGGGTCAAACCCAAGGTCTTAAGCATGATAGTCTTACCACCTGTGTTGGGACCTGTTATCACGATAGCCGTCAACTGACTACCGAAATAAAGGTCATTTGGTACAGGCTTAGCAATGAGCGGATGCCGAACGTTGAGAAGGGCAATATCCTGCTTCTCAGATAGTTTGGGTACAACTGCTTGATGATCACGCGCAAAGAGATGCTTAGCACGGACGAAATCAATATGCCCGATAAGCCAAGCATTGTTACGGATCACACCACTATGCGGACGGAGCATATCCGACAATTCCTGCAAGATACGGTTGAGCTCATGGCGTTCTTCTGCACGTAGGTGACTGATTTCTTCGTTCAAGGTCACCACTGCCCGCGGCTCAATATAAACGGTCGAACCTGAGGCGGAGATATCATGGACAACCCCTGCAATCTTATTGCGATAGGTATTTTTAACAGGAAGGACATTGCGTCCATTACGGCTTGCCAAAATGCTATCGGACAGCATGTCCCCCTTGGTCTTCAAAATATCCTGCATGACCTGACGAACCTGGTCCTCAGCTTCACGGATTTTTCTTCTAATACGAGCCAGCTTTTCAGAAGCAAAATCCTCGACAAAGCCTGCATCATTGATAGACTGGAGCGAACCTTGTAAGTGGGGAAAGAGCTCGATTTTCTCAAAGAGTTTATCCAGCTGGCTTAGGCTGACATTTTCCAGATTTCCATAAAAGTCCAAGAGAGATTTAGAAACTTCCAAGACCTTTTTAACAGCTAATAATTCGGCGATATTGAGGTCTGTATCCAATTCCAAACGACGCATGGCTGGACCGATGTCACTAGTAGCAGCCAGACTGAAATAGGGATTTTCCACAAAAATCTGCGCTATGTCTGTCAACTCGTCGAAGGCCTGTTGGATACGGTGGACTTCCACCATGGGCTCCAACTGTCGTAATTCTTCAAAGCCCTGTTCCGTCAAGAGATAGGGCTCAATTTTTTGTCTTACCTTGTGAAATTCAAGGGTTTCAATAATTTTATTATTCATATGTTCCTACTTAGTCTTTTCCTTAGCTTTATCTCATTATCAAAACAATAAAAGATAAAAATATAATCTTTCCCAATCTCTTAATTAAGGGTATAACAGTCAACTAATACTCAATGAAAATCCAAATCAGACTTGCTCCAAAGGTTCCCCGAACCTTTGGAGTTTGGAGATAGAGCGAACGAAGTTCGTTTCGCTCTGATGCAAATAGAACTCTGTTCCTTTTATATTTCAAGGGAACAGGCTGAGGCTGGGCAGAAAGTCCATCCTCGCTTCTCAGAGTTCGTGTCAACATCTCAGCGCAGTGGTTGATTGGCAGATTTGTTCGTGTTTCACACTCCAAATCTGACCTAATCAACTGTGCGGGGGTGGGAGTGAAACAGTCTGGGGATAGACTGTTTCAGCTCAACAACTCAAAACGAAAAATTGTTGACGAACTCTTTTAGACTGCTCGAGTTCTTTCCCACTCCCACTCATCAAATCAAGTCAACAATGTCTGATTTTGATTTTCGAAGAGTATTATAAATGACGATAAAAAGGATAAGGTCTCCCTTACCCTGCTATATTACTCAACCAGAGAGATTTTAAAAAGCTACTAGTGAATGGTGTGTACTGAATCATGATGTTGGCAAGAAAACTACTGTGCAATTTATCTTGAATCATCGCTAACGGAATAGTTGATAGCAAGACCATGACAATCTGAAGAGAAATAAAAGTCACCAAGACAGCCAAGGCGCCGCTTATGAGATTGGTCATTTTTGTATCAGGATTAAAAGCCTCTAATAGATGGACAAATATTCCTATGAAACGCACAATAGCATAAACCAAGACGTATATCAAAAGAAAGGCCAATCCCGCATAAAATACCATATCTAGGTCAAAGAGATATTTCTCATCAAAATAATAGTTGGAGCTCCCCTGAGTAGCATTGGCAAATGGCACCCAGAGATAAAGGAAGGATGCCAATTTTTTATAAGTAGCCGTCGCAACCACCAGAGCAATAATACTTCCCATGCTATAAAAGGCCTGTAGAACTAGACCACGACTGTAGCCAATGTAGAAACTCCATGCCAAAATGAGAACAATTACTAATGAAATCATACCTTGTCCTCAAGCTCATCTAAGTCAATCAAGGTCACATTCTTTTTCAAGACCTTTTCTTTGACGCTTGCAAGTTCTTGTTCCTTTTGTTCAAATGCCATCTCGCGCGTTAGTTGAACGGATAGAGCATTGATTGCCAACAAAAGCGCGAGGGTTTCAGGGTCCGCCGTCGGCATCTTTTCTTTGATGGCTTGGTATTTTTCCTGTGCAATACGCTCAATCTCTTCCATGAATAAATTATCATGCTCAGTTGTCAAGGTTAATTGCTTCCCGCCAAATGTAAATTTATATCGATTTAAGTTTGCCATATCTTACCTCTTCTTCTATCTATTATAGCGTAAAAAACTTGATTTGGCTAATCTCTCCTATAAAGAATGCTTTCTACGAGCAAAATCTACAAAACGGAATTTATCAATTTTATGCTTACTTTCTGTATATTGGAATTGCTGGGTATCACCGAGATAGACACGAGATTTAATCAAGACCAAATAATCATCCTTCGATTGCATTAGCTCACGCTCTTCTCGATTGGTCGGCTCTACCGTAATCTCTTTTTGTGCATAAGCAATATCAAGGCCTAACTTATTTTCTAGGTATTCGTAGATGGATTTTTCAACAATAGCAGTTGTCAACTCTGGCACGACATCGACAGCAAGATAATCTGTATCCACAACGGAGACCTTACCGTCAATCGAACGTGTACGGACAACTTTCCACACCTTGCTATACGGCTCAAAGCCTGTCAAGTGCGAAAGGCTACTATTAACGGTAATCATATCTAAGCTGACGACATCTGTCTTGGTAGAAAGCTGGAGAACATTTGTCAATTCCTGATAGGAAGTTAAACCTGAAACTGGGAAATTGAGAATTTCTTGCTTAAGGACCATTGAACCACGCCCTTGCACTTTTTGAATCAAACCTCCCTCAGTCAAAATCGCCAACGCCTTACGAACCGTATCACGACTAACACCATAGATTTCCTGGAGCTGTTGTTCTGTCGGTAGGGAGCTTTCTGCCGGATAAACATTTGTCCGTATTTTTTCTTTTAAGTCATTATAAATTTCTTGGTATTTTTTCATCATTTCCTCGCAAATTCATCTGTCAAATAACATACAACTATCAACATTATAACAAAATTCATTTCAAAATTTAAAAAAACTAAGCAAAAACGCTTGCATTATTTTTTGAAATCGGATACAATATTAACACAAACGAAATTTGTCCGTACAAATTTCAAAAAAGGACATGCTTCAAAAGATGTCTAAAAAATATAAGGTGACGGTTTCCATAAGCCGTCTAGAAGGAAAAATATATGGGAAAATTTGAAAAAGAAGCCAAACAGCTCCTGGACGCTATTGGCGGCAAAGAAAATGTTAACGCAGTTACTCACTGTGCAACACGTATGCGCTTTGTTCTAGCGGATGACAAAAAAGCAAACGTAAAAGTCATCGAAGATATTCCTGCTGTAAAAGGAACCTTTACAAACGCAGGTCAGTTCCAAGTCATCATCGGTAACGATGTACCAATCTTCTACAATGACTTCACAGCCGTGTCTGGTATCGAAGGCGTATCTAAGGAAGCTGCCAAGTCAGCAGCTAAAAGCAACCAAAATGCCATCCAACGTGTCATGACTATGTTGGCGGAAATCTTCACGCCGATCATCCCAGCCCTTATCGTCGGCGGTTTGATTCTCGGTTTCCGTAACGTTTTGGAAGGTGTACAATGGTCTGCTTTGAATGGGAAAACAATCGTTGAAGTATCTCCATTCTGGAATGGGGTCAACCACTTCCTCTGGTTGCCAGGTGAAGCCATCTTCCACTTCCTACCAGTAGGTATCACTTGGTCTGTATCTCGTAAGATGGGGACATCTCAAATCCTTGGTATCGTCCTTGGTATCTGTTTGGTTTCTCCTCAGTTGCTCAACGCTTATGCCGTACCTGGTACAGATGCAGCAACTATTGCCAGCGACTGGTCTTGGAACTTCGGTGCATTTAGTATTGCCCGTATCGGTTATCAAGCGCAAGTTATCCCTGCCCTCCTTGCCGGTTTGGCACTGTCTTACCTAGAAATCTTCTGGCGTAAGGTTGTTCCAGAAGTGGTCTCAATGATCTTCGTACCATTCCTATCACTTCTTCCAGCAATTATCTTGGCTCACACTGTCCTTGGTCCTATCGGTTGGACAATCGGTCAATGGTTGTCAACTATCGTATTGGCTGGTTTGACTGGTCCATTGAAATGGCTCTTCGGTGCGGTATTCGGTGCCCTCTATGCGCCATTCGTTATCACTGGTCTTCACCACATGACAAATGCCATCGATACACAATTGATTGCGGATGCTGGTGGAACTGGTCTCTGGCCAATGATTGCTCTTTCTAACATTGCTCAAGGTTCTGCGGTATTTGCTTACTTCCTCATGAACCGTCACAATGAAAAAGAAGCTCAAGTTTCACTTCCTGCAACTATTTCTGCCTACCTAGGTGTTACTGAACCAGCCCTCTTTGGTGTTAACGTGAAATACGTTTACCCATTCGTAGCGGCTATGATTGGTTCAAGTATTGCTGGACTTCTCTCTGTAACCTTCAACATCCAAGCTGCTTCTATCGGTATCGGTGGTCTTCCAGGTATCTTGTCTATCAAGGCTGAATACTGGGGTGCATTCTTCATGACAATGATTGTTGCGATTGTTGTCCCAATGATTTTGACAGCTGTTTTCAAACGTACAGGTGCATTTTCAAAAAAAGAAGAAACTGTTGAAGAAGTTGTAGTCGTAACTGAAACTGTCGTTGAAACTGGTTCTGCTATCGAATTGATCAGCCCCCTAACTGGTCAAGCAAAAGAATTGTCACAAGCTACTGACCCTGTATTTGCATCAGGTGTTATGGGACAAGGGGTCCTTATCGATCCTATCGAAGGCATCTTGGTTGCTCCAGTCGATGGTGAAGTATCTGTCCTCTTCCCTACTAACCACGCTGTTGGTATTACTGCTACAAACGGAGTTGAACTCCTTATGCACATCGGTATGGATACTGTTGGATTGGAAGGCAAAGGCTTCACAGCTCACGTCAAACAAGGTGACAAGGTAAAAGCTGGCGATAAATTGATTAGCTTTGACATCGATGTCATCAAGGCTGCTGGTCTCATCGCTGAAACACCAGTTATCGTGACCAACCAAACGGATTTCAATACAGAGGTTCTTGGAAGCCTTCCTCGTTCAGTAGAACGTGGCCAAGCTATCTTGAAAGCAACAAAAGCATAAAACAAAATAAGTGTAGAGAGTTGGTGACCCCAACTCTTTGCCGTTGATACAATCATTCTCGAGAAAGGTATTGGTAACATCATCATGACCATTGACAAGCGCAAAGTTGTCTATCAAATCTACCCCAAATCTTACAAGGACACAACCGGAAACGGTGTTGGTGATTTACGTGGGATTATAGAAAAACTCCCTTATCTGAAGGAGCTAGGAATTGACATGATCTGGCTCAATCCCTTCTACCCAAGTCCGCAGCGAGACAACGGCTATGATATCTCTGACTATACGGCCGTCAATCCTGATTTCGGCACCATGGCTGACTTTGAAGAAATGGTGGCCGTTGGTAAAGAGCTGGGTATCGAATTCATGCTAGACATGGTCCTCAACCACTGCTCAACCGACCACGAGTGGTTCCAAAAGGCCCTAGCCGGCGACAAATACTACCAGGATTTCTTTATCCTACGTGACCAACCAACTGACTGGTTTTCCAAGTTTGGTGGCAATGCCTGGGCTCCTTTTGGAGATACTGGGAAATACTACCTCCACCTCTTCGACGTGACCCAAGCCGACCTCAACTGGCGAAATCCTCATGTCCGCGAAGAACTGTTCAAGGTGGTCAACTTCTGGAAAGACAAGGGTGTCAAAGGCTTCCGCTTCGATGTCATTAACCTGATTGGTAAGGACGAAGTCCTCGAAGACTGCCCAATCAATGACGGTAAGCCTGCTTACACCGACCGCCCGATCACCCACGACTACCTCAAGATGATGAATAACGCCACTTTTGGAGCAGAAAAAGGCTTCTTGACCGTCGGGGAAATGTCTGCCACCACCATTGAAAACTGCATTCTCTACACAGCTCCTGAGCGGGAAGAACTGTCCATGGCCTTCAACTTCCACCACTTGAAAGTGGATTACAAGGACGGTCAAAAATGGACCATTATGGACTTTGACTTTGAGGAACTCAAACAACTCTTCCACACTTGGGGGGAAGAAATGTCCGTCGGAAATGGCTGGAACGCCCTTTTCTACAACAACCACGACCAGCCTCGTGCCCTCAACCGCTTTGTTGATGTGGAGAATTTCCGCAACGAAGGAGCAACCATGCTGGCTGCCTCTATCCATCTGTCACGCGGTACACCTTACATCTACATGGGCGAGGAAATCGGCATGATTGACCCCGATTACGACAGTATGGACGACTACGTAGATGTCGAGTCTATCAACGCCTACCAGATGCTCTTGGACCAAGGTCATACACCTGAGCAGGCCTTCAAGATTATCCAGGCCAAGTCCCGTGACAATTCCCGCACCCCGATGCAGTGGGATGCTTCTGACAATGCAGGCTTCTCAACAGGAACTCCTTGGCTGAAAGCTGGCAAATCCTATCCAACCATTAACGTTGAAGCCGAAAAAACAGGCCCAATCTTCACCTTCTATCAAGAACTCATCCGCCTGCGGAAAGAACTCCCTCTGATTTCAGAAGGGGATTACAAGGCAGCCTATAAGGACAGCCAGAAAGTCTATGCCTTTGAGCGTTTACTAAACGGTGAAAAATTACTGGTCCTCAACAATTTCTTCGCAGAAGAGGTTGAACTAGACCTGGCAGACGACTATGCCCACGGCCAAGTCCTCATCAGCAACTATCCTGATAACAAACTCGGTAAGAAAATTACCCTCAAGCCTTATCAAGCACTGGCGATTTTGGTTAAATAATTAATAAAAGAGGAGACCACTCCTCTTTTGTGATACAATGAAATAAAAAAGAAAAGGAAACATCATGCTCCAAGAATTTTTGAACAAGGTCAACAATCCTGTCTTGAAGGACAAACTAGAAGGCATTTTCAATCAAATCTAGCAAGAATTTCCAAGTCTAACCACAGAAATCAAGTGGAACCAGCCCATGTTTATCATGGATGGAACCTTTATCATCGGATTCTCTGCTGCCAAGGCTCATATTTCCATTGCACCTGAAACGGTTACTATGGAAACCTTTGCCAAGGACATCAAGGAGGCGGGCTACGAGGCGACTTCCAACCTCTTCAAAATCAGAGAAGACCAAGAGGTCAACTGGGACCTGCTCCGCACTATCATCACCTTTAACATGGATGAGAAGAAGGGCTATGACAAGTTCTGGAGATAAGATAAGAAACTTGTATCCCATACCTTCCAATTAATAAGCACGCAAAAATAGCCAAGCTCACCGTGAGTTTGGCTATAATTATTTTATGGATTAAATGACACGTGTACGTGGTCATAATGGTTTTCAGTAATACTTCCGCGGTCTGGCATCAAGTTCCAAGTATATGCAGGTCCATAAATACTTGCATATGGAGCATAAAAACGTTGTTTCCAGATAATATAGGAAATATTTTTCGCACCCATATTGGCAATAGCATATTCTGCTACTTGATCCCCAAGTGCTGAACTTTGTGGTACCATGAAGTCAATGGCTAAGCCTTTACCATGGTCGCCAGAATCGCCAGCACGATATCCTGAGAAGGAAGTAATACCGAAGGCGTTAGCTACTTCTGCACGGAAGGCTGCGACCTGTGGTTGCAAGCCTACATCAAATGAGCTAGTCGCTGCTTGGGTTTGGGCTGCCGCTTGTGGAGTTTCAACTACAGGCTGTTCTACAGGTGCTTCTACTACAGGTTGCTCTGCAACTTCCTCTACAGGTGCCTCAACCACAGGTTGCTCTACAACTTCCTCCACAGGCGCTTCTACTACAGGCTGCTCTACAACTTCCTCTACAGGTGCCTCAACCACAGGTTGTTCTGCAACTTCCTCCACAGGTGCTTCTGCTACAGGCTGTTCTACAACTTCCTCTACAGGTGCTTCTACTACAGGCTGTTCTACAACTTCCTCCACAGGTGCTTCTGCTACAGGCTGTTCTACAACTTCCTCTACGGGCGCTGAGGCGGTAACTGATGAAATTTGATCCAAGGGAACAACCGTATCCTCAACCGTTACTTGATTGGTTGTTAGGTCAACAGTTGCCTGAACGGTCTCATTTGTGCTTCCCTGAACAGGTGCTTCAATCTCAACCTGAGTCACTTGATTGTTTTGGTCAACAGTCGTCGTCAGTACCGTATCAGGGAAAATCAAGTTGACATCTGCAATTTGATTTATTTTCGCCAACAAGTCCATATCAACATTCATAGCTGAGGCGATGGCAGATAGGGTATCTCCATACCGAACAGTATAGGTCATCTTTCCTTCTTCTTGTACAATTTCTGGGCTAATTTCAGAAACAGTACGTGGAGCCCATTCGATGGCTAAAACATTTGTCGAAATCATCCCTGTACTAAAGAGGGAAAGAGCCAATGAAGATGTGTATAACATCTTCTTATTGTTTTTCATGATGGGTGTTTTTCTCTTGCGACGCATATGTTGTGGTTTATTTGTTCTCTTACGTTTCATAATCTTATTCCTTCTTTATTTTTGAGATAGTTCTATCTTACCTAAATTAAATCTGAAAAACAAGCCTTCAACCGTTCTTTTAAATAAACTGTCTCCACTATGTAATCTTAGGACTTTTCTGTCACACAATCAATATAAATGTCATCTGACTGTCATATTATTAGATAATACTCAATGAAAATCAAAAACAGACTCGGAGACGCAGATGCAGATAGAACTAAAGTTTATCAAATCAAGTCAACAACGTCTGGATTTTTGAAGAGTATAAGTAAAAAATAAGAGTAAGGCAGTAATCCAACAATTGGCTACTAACTCACTCTCATTTCTATTTTCGGATTAGTCAAAAACCTACATTTCTTCAGGATAAACCAAGCACCATTCTTTACGGAGTTGGGTCATGATCTCCATGACATCTTGGGTGTAGGCTAGGTGCATGGTGTTTTCGATGCCTGCGACAGCTTTTTCCATATCCGCCACTTCATAAGAAAGCGCCTTGGCTGTCTCGCCCGCTTCGATTACCTCTTGACTGCCGTCTTCAGTATAGGTAATGACTGCCGTCTGACCACGAGGATAGTCGTAAAGTTCGATGTAGCCCTTGTCGTAGGCAATAGTACCCCGTTTTGGCTGTTTGGCATGGAGGGTCAGGGCGATGGTCGCCATTTCTCCTGCATCATTGCTGAGCAAAATCCCTACCTGCTCGTCCACACCTGTCGGAGCTAATTTAACCTGAGATAGGACTTGATTTGGCTTTTCTGTCATAAACCAACGGACAAAGGACAGAGCGTAGACACCAATATCCAAGAGGGCACCGCCGGCCAAGTTCTTATTGAAAAAGCGGTTGGTCATGTCGTATTCCTTGTAGCTGCCAAAGTTCATCTGAATCATCTTCAACTCTCCAAGCTTACCACTGGCAACCACTTCGCTCAACTGACGATAGATTGGCATGTGGAAAATAGTCATGGCTTCTGCCAGGATAACCTGATTTTCTTCTGCCAGTTGAGTGGCTTCTGCTAATTCTTCTGAATTAAGCGTAATAGACTTTTCACAGAGGACATGCTTTCCAGCCTTCAAGGCCTTTCTCAAATAATTGATATGGGTATTGTGAGGCGTAGAAATATAGATAATGTCTACTTCAGGATCCTCAAACACTTCATCGATTTCTCGATAAACTTTCTCGATGCCATATTTTTGCGCAAATTCCACACCCTTGTCATAGGTACGGTTGGCTACCGAATAAAGATTTCCTCCCATAGCCTGCAAGGCCTGAACCAATTCATTGGCAATGACACCTGTTCCCAGAGTCGCCCATTTATACTTCATTTGCACTTCCATAGTGTACCTCACTTTCTTCTACCATTATAGTAAATTCCACCCTTTTCTGCACACTCTAACTAGCATTTGTGTTACAATAAGAACATGAATACCGTTGTACTAAAGGCCTCTGCCCAGCAAAAACAAGCCATGATGGCTCACTATAACCGCTATCGGCAGACCAGCAAAAACCCTTACATAGAAGCATTTTTCAAACTGACCGGTGCCAGCCTGTCCATCTACACTTCTGGAAAAGTCGTTTTTCAGGGGGAAATGGCAGAGCAGGAAGCAGGGCTCTGGGGCTATGAGCCAGAAAGCTCTGGACAGACGACTGTACCTGGTCAAAACCTGCCCATGATTGGTACCGATGAGGTTGGAAACGGGTCTTATTTTGGAGGTTTGGCAGTCGTTGCTAGTTTTGTCCGCCCAGAAGACCATGCCTTTCTCAAGTCGCTTGGTGTGGATGATTCCAAGAAAATGACAGACCAAAAAATCTGCCAAATCGCACCACTCTTAAAAGAGAAAATCCCCCACCAAGCTCTGCTATTGTCACCGAAAAAATACAACGAAGTCATCGAGCAAGGCTACAATGCGGTGTCTGTCAAGGTCGCCCTACACAATCAGGCTATTTTCTTACTCTTGCAAAAGGGTATTCAGCCTGAGAAGATTGTCATTGATGCCTTCACTTCCAGTCAAAATTATCAAAAATACTTGAAAAAGGAAGCCAACCAATTTGCCAACCCCGTCACTCTGGAAGAAAAGGCTGAGGGCAAGTACCTGGCTGTGGCAGTATCTTCTATTATTGCTAGAGCTATGTTTTTAGAAAATCTTGTCCAGCTTGGTCAATTGGTAGGCAGAAACCTGCCTTCAGGAGCTGGCAGTAAATCCGACCAAGTCGCAGCAAGCATCATAAAAGACTATGGCATGGCAGGTCTCTCTCAAACAGCCAAACTCCACTTTGCCAATACGCAAAAAGCACAAAAATTATTGAAATGAGGAAACTACTATCATGGGAAGAAGAAAACAGCAAACAAAACGATCGCCATTAGTCACCTTCTTAGCTGAGTGGGGCATCTTTTTACTGTTTATGGCCGCTTTTTTTGCCAGTCGTTACTTTATCTGGAACCCTGTATCTGTCGATGGCCATTCTATGGACCCAACGCTTCAACACCAAGAAAAATTGATTATGTTAAAAACTACTTCAATTGACAGATTTGACATCGTCGTGGCTAGCGAAACCGATGAAAGTGGCGATGAAAAACTGATTGTCAAACGTGTGATTGGTATGCCAGGTGACACCATTCGCTACGAAAACGATGTCCTCTATGTTAACGACCAAAAAGTGGACGAGCCTTACTTAGATGAATATCTAGCTGCATTCCAGAAAGATAAACTTCAAGAAGTCTATTCTTACAACAAACAATTCCAAGCTGTAGCCCAATCTGCTGAAGCTTTCACACAAGATGCCAATGGTTACGTAGACTTTACCGTGACAGTCCCAGAAGGACAATACTACCTGATGGGAGATGACCGCCTTGTCTCACTAGATAGTCGTAGTGTAGGAACATTTTCCCGTGAAAACATCAAAGGAGAAGTTGTCTTTCGCATGTGGCCTCTCAACCGTATTGGGACTGTTGATTAATACAAACAAGTTTGGAGCAATCCGTTCCAAACTTCTTTTTCATTATTATTGGAAATAAGGTCTATGAACGAAGTGTATTTTACCGGTACTATTGACCGGATTATTTTTGAAAATCCTAGTAATTTTTATAAAATCCTTCTCCTTGAAATTGAGGAGACAGACGCAGACTATGATGACTACGAAATTATTGTGACCGGAACGATTGCCGATGTCATTGAAGGAGAAGACTATCGTTTCTATGGCAATCTGGTCACCCATCCCAAGTATGGTCAGCAGCTGCAAATTTCGCGTTACGAACGCAGCAAGCCTACCTCCGCTGGTCTAGTCAAGTACTTCTCCAGCGAGCATTTCAAGGGAATTGGACGCAAAACAGCTGAAAAAATCGTTGAGCTCTATGGCGAAGATACCATTGATAAGATTTTAGCTGAACCTGAAAAACTAACCCAAATCACAGGCCTATCCAGCAAGAACATGCAGGCATTTGTCGAAAAACTCCACCTCAATTATGGAACCGAGTTGATCTTGGCAAAACTAGCCGAGTATGGCATTCCCAATAAATTGGCCTTTCAAATCCAAGACCAGTATAAGGAAAAAACACTTCAGATTATTGAAGAAAATCCCTATCAACTGGTCGAAGATGTCCAGGGGCTCGGCTTTACCATTGCCGATAGGATTGCGGAAAATCTAGGAATTGCCAGTGATTCACCCCAACGTTTTCGGGCTGGCATGCTCTTTAGCCTCATCCATCGCTCCATGGAAACAGGCGATACCTATGTGGAGGCCAGAGACTTGCTGGAAGCAACCCTTGAACTGCTGGAAAAATCCCGCCATACAGAGCTGGACCCCGCTGCTGTTGCCAAAGAATTGACGGGACTAATTGCAGACGACAAGGTACAGCAAGAAGGCACAAAGATTTTTGACAACAGCCTCTACTTTGCCGAACATGGTATCCATAAAAACCTGACCCGCCTGATGGGAAAAAATGGTTTCAAACCCTTCCCACGCGCAGACGTTGAGGCTGCCATCGCAGAGCTGGAAACTATGTCTTCCCTGACCTACGATGACATTCAAAAAGAAGCCATCGTCCAAGCCATTACCAATCCGCTTTTCATTCTGACAGGCGGACCAGGGACTGGAAAAACAACGGTTATCAACGGTATTATCGCGGTCTATGCCATCTTGCATAAGATTGACCTGACTCGCAATCGAGAAGAATGCCCAGTCCTCCTAGCCGCTCCAACTGGACGAGCAGCCAGACGAATGAATGAATTGACAGGGCTGCCTTCTGCCACCATCCACCGACATCTGGGGCTTGTCGAAGGACAGGAAGAATCCTACCGAGATGACTACCTCGAAGCTGATTTCATCATCGTGGATGAGTTTTCTATGGTCGACACTTGGTTGGCAAACCAGCTCTTCCAGAACATCTCCTCCCAAACCCAAGTTCTGATTGTCGGCGATGCGGAGCAATTACCATCTGTCAGTCCCGGTCAAGTCCTTGCTGACCTCTTGAAAATTGACAAGCTACCCAGCATCACTCTGGAACGCATCTATCGTCAATCCGATGATTCGACCATTGTTACCCTAGCCAGCCAGATTCGCCAAGGGGCTCTGCCGAGCGATTTCCGTGAGAAAAAGGCTGACCGCTCCTATTTTGAAGCGCAAAACGAACAAATTCCAGCTCTGATTGAGCGCATTGTCGGCGCAGCCATCAAGTCGGGAATTCCTGCAAACGAAGTCCAAATCCTCGCTCCCATGTACCGTGGGGCCGCAGGCATTGACCAACTCAACACCATGACCCAGGCCCTGCTCAATCCACTGGAAGAGGGAGAGTTAGAATTCCTCCATAACGAGCAAGCCTTCCGCCAAGGCGACCGGGTCATTCATCTAGTCAACGACGCCGAAGCCAATGTCTTCAATGGCGACTTGGGCTATATTACCGACCTCCTGCCTGCCAAGTACACCGACTCCAAGCAGGACGAGATTACCATCAACTTCGACGGTAGCGAGGTCACCTATCCACGCAATGAATGGTACAAGATTACCCTGGCCTATGCCATGTCCATCCACAAGTCCCAAGGCAGCGAGTTTCAGGTCGTCATCCTTCCCATCACGCGCACCAGCCACCGCATGCTCCAGCGCAATCTAGTCTACACCGCCATCACCCGCTCCAAGAGCAAGCTCATCCTCCTGGGTGAAATCTCCGCCTTCGACTACGCCGTCAAAAACGCCGGAACCGTCCGAAAAACCTATCTGGTCCCACGTTTCCAAGGGGAAATGGCAGAGCAGGATAGCAAGGAAGCTTTAGCTGAAAAAGACGAAAGTAAAACAGCTGCAACCGTCCAAACCCAGCCCCCTACACAGCCAGACAGGAAAGAACAGGTTAAAGTAGTCAAAGAAAACAACCAACAACTCTCCCTTCTTGATCAAGACCAGCCAGAAAAAACAAGGCCCCAACTCACAGAATACATCCTCACTGTGGACAACTTGCTAACCATCGACCCTATGATTGGCATAGAACAGGCAGATATTGAAGAATTTTTTAAAGCATAAAAACCAGCAAGTCAGTAGATTTGCTGGTTTTACTCTTTTATAATCGTTTCGTTTGCTTTTAGTACAAGGCAACGATATGCAGACTACTTCAACTGTCCAGTGGAGTGTTTAAACTCGGAAATAAGGAAATGAGGCTTCCTCGCTCTTCGTAGTAATAAAAAATACACTAATTGATACTCAATGAAAATCAAAATCAAGCTAGGCGACGCAGATGCAGATAGAACTGAGGTACATCAAATCAAGTCAACAACGTCTGATTTTGATTTTCGAAGAGTATGACTATATCATCAACCATGATTCATCAAGCTGCCCCTTTGTTAATCTGAACTGCTTGCCATGTTCATCAATCAGTGCATGAAGCTCCTGAGCGTCTTTTACCGACCAATCTTTTATATGCTCTGTAAATTCCTGTCTCAAACTCAAATAATCCTGAGACTGGCTAAGTCCTAACCGATTAAATAGTCGAAGAGCATATTGATCCGCCACAAAAACACTTCTTCGACACAAATAGAGCAAAATGACATCCGCAGTTTCATTGCCAACCCCCTTCAAGCTCAGCAGCTCTTTTCGGAGTACTGCTGTCTCAACACGATCTAGACGAGAAAAATCTCCATCGAACTGATTGGCCCACTCAACCACCGACCGAATGTAGAGTGATTTTTGTTTGAAGAATCCTGCTGGGCGAATGCATTCTTGTAAATCCTCCACAGGCATCTCTAAAAGCGAATGAATTGTCAATCGTCCCTCCAACTGTTCTAAAGCACGCTTGGCATTTGCTTCCGTTGTTTGCTGAATAAGAATCATAGATACCAAATCCTTTATGGGATTTTCATCATTCCACCAGTGAAATTCACCATATCGCCGTTTTAAATTTTGGTAAAGAACCGTCAACTGTTCCACTACTATCCCCCATATCACCTTGTTTCTCCTTGCCATTATAGCACGATGAGTAAAGAGATACAATGCTACAGTTCCTCTAGTAATATTGTATCTACAATCGCTTCAAACTGCTCTGCTTCAACTTCTGGGAAATAGTTGAGGCAGTTGGCAGTCGCAAAGGCTGCTGCTTCTTTCAAAAAGATTTCTGGGGCTTGACCTTGACTGATTCCCTTGACTAGCAAGCCCAGGTAGAAATCCCCTGCGGCAATCGGATTACGCGTTTCTTTCTTTGGAGATTGGATACGGAAGAAGCGCTGACCAATCTTAGCTAGACTCCCCTTGCCTCCCATGGTAATGATGATATTCTCATGAGGAGTCACTTCTTTCAGGATACCTAAAATAGCTTCAGGACTTTCTTCATCCAGCTCTGGATAAATATCTTTCAGCTCTTCATTATTGATTTTGATAAGGGCCGGCCTAGCTTGATAAGCCGCACGTAAAGCTGGTCCACTGGTGTCCACTATGGTCAGAACCTCTGGGTATTTTTCAATAAACCGCTGAATATAATCATCCGGCATCCCCTTCATCAGACTGCCTGAAAAGACTAGGATGTCGCCAGCTTGCAGGCTATTTTCAATCTGCTGAGTGAATTGGTTGAGCAAATCCTCTGTTAGTTCAAAACCTTTTTCATAAAATAGTACTACATCGCCTGTGCTGGTTTCTACGTAAATATTGCAGGTTCTTGTGTTCTGATTATTTTCAACCACGCACAGGGCATTTCCACCATCAGCATTAAGCTCCTGAATATAGCGACCAATCTGCCCACCTAAAATGGTATGGATAGTGTAGTCTGTCACTCCATTTTCTCGAAGTGCATAGGCCACGTTGAAACTTTTTCCACCAGGATAATCCCTCACTTCCGTCGGTCTCAGGGGAATATTCTTTTCAATCTTTTCCACAAGAAGCGTGCGGTCTAGGGCTGGATTGGGACAAATCAAGTGAATCATGACGGTCTCCTTTTTAGTTTTTGTTTATATTATTATACTATATGCAAGTAAAAAATAAAAAGATAATTCCTCGATGGAACTATCTTTTAGACCATTTAAATTTTTTATGCAAGTACGGAAATTCGTTCCTGCTGGTAGCCACCTTTTTCCGCAATGTCAACCAAAGCCACAGCATAGTCGGCATAACTAATATAGCTTTCACCTTGGGCATTGACTTGGAAAACCTCGCCAGCCAAAGTGTAGGCACCTGCTTTTTGTCCTTCCGCATCAAAATCTGCTGCTGGGCTGATATAGGTCCAGTTGACCGCTGTCGCCTGACGATAGAGGTCTAGACCAGCACCCATAGCCTCAGCGATTGGCAGGTAGTCCGCAGGGAAATTTGGAGTATCTTTCAGCATAGCTGTCTGGCTCTCGTCTAAATAAAGACTGCCTGCACCACCAACTACTAAAAGACGAGTTGGACTACCAGCAAGGATAGTCGCTAGATGCTCAGCAAGACGAGCGTGATCCGGCAAGGTTTCTGGTGTCCAAGCACCAAAAGCATTGACTACTATATCAAAGCCTGCCAAATCTTCTTTGGTAAGAGCAAAAGCATCCTTCTGGATTACTTCTTGGGCTACGCTCTTGTTTTCAGAACGGACAATAGCCGTCACCAGATGACCACGTTCTACTGCTTCCTTTGCAATAGTTTGACCTGCTTGACCATTCGCTGCAATAATAGCAATTTTCATATTGATACCTCACTTATTTCGTTGTAATAACTTTATTTATAACGTAAGTATAAATCATTTCGGTTGTAATGTCAATTGTTACAGCTCGAAAATTAAAAAAATCATCAAACTGATGATTCCTTCATTTAATGTAATTATAGTTCCGCCAGTAAATCAGCAATGGTCGTCTGTGCAAGTTCTCTTTCCAAAGCCGACTGAGCATTTTCCAAACGACTATCTAGCAGAGGATGAATATTGCGACCTACCTGGCAGGAAGGATTCGGTTGCTCATGAAAAGCGAATAATTGGCCTTTTTCTCCAAATAACTCCACAGCCTGATAGACATGCAAAAGTGTAATCTGGTCTGGACCCTGTGCCAAGCGAGCACCTCCAACACCACGCGCTACTTCTACCAGACCAGCCTCCTTGAGTTGGGACAAAATATTTCGGATAATGACAGGATTAACCCCGACACTGCCTGCAATGCTAGTACTGGTCTGTTTTTCTTTTTCTCCTTCCAAAGCCAAGAGAACCAAGATATGGCTGGCAATGGTAAATCTACTTGAAATTTGCATCTCTTCTCCTTTTTTTCAGTCTATCATAGACTGAAACAGAACTCAAGCCTGAAAGTTTGTGACTGTCACTCCTAACAACCGGATACCTTTTTCAACTTGTCCAATCTCTTCAATCAACTGACGAACCTCTTTTTCAATGATATCTAACTGGTCGGTGTATTCATCAAGACTATGGCGTTTGGTTAGTGTAGAAAAATCACCATAACGCACCTTTAACACAATTGTTCGACCCTTCTTTTCATTACGCTCCAAGCTACCAGCAACCCGTTGACAAAGACTGGTTAACTCTTTCAGTACGTCCTCATCTCGATAAAGTAATTTCCGATAGGTTCTTTCCTTACCAATAGACTTGCGCACTCGATCCACCTTAACAGGTGAATTGGAAATTCCCCTAGCCTTGCGATAGAGGTCAAAACCGAAACGACCGAATGTATCAATCAAAACCATCTCTGGTACATCTAACAGATCCTGTCCTGTGTAGACCCCCATATCATGTAGTCGTTCTACAGTTTTCTTGCCAACACCATGAAATTTTTCAATCGGCAAGGATGCCAATACCCCCACAGCCTCTTCTGGTAAAATCAAGGTCAATCCATGTGGTTTTTCCATATCCGAAGCAATCTTTGCCAAAAATTTGTTATAGGAAACACCAGCTGAAGCTGTCAGATGCAACTCATTCCATATGTCGTATTGGATTAGTTTGGCGATTTTAACTGCTGAGCTAAGGCCTAACTTATTTTCCGTCACATCTAGATAGGCCTCATCGATAGACATGGGCTCCACCAAATCAGTATAGCGATGGAAAATTTCTCGAACCTGTCGCCCAACTTCCTGATATTTTTCATAATTGCCAGAAATGAAAATCGCCTGAGGACAACGCTCATAGGCTTCTTTTGAGGACATAGCCGAGTGAATCCCAAAGGCACGCGCCTCATAATTACAAGTCGACACAACACCTCTTCCGCCAGACAACCTAGGGTCCGCTCCAATAATAACAGGCTTTCCTTTCAATTCAGGATTGTCCCTTACCTCAATGGCAGCAAAAAAAGCATCCATGTCTACATGAATAATTTTTCTAGATAAATCATTGATTAGAGGAAAAATTAACATGAACACTCCTTTCTGCTCCTTCCTACTAGATATATTATAGCCTATCTAACAAATTTTTTCATAAAGCGAACATTGACAGGCAATTAGTACTCAATGAAATTCAAAATCAGACTAGGCGACGCATATGCAGATAGAACACCACTACTTCGCATTTTTAGATAGTAGAATTTTCAAATATATAAACTTAGACGTGTCCTGTCTCTAATTCCATTTTGCTATAAGTTTGCGAAAAGCTTCGATAAACAATACAAAAGAGGCAGGTCCGATACCTACCTCTAATGCATTTGGAGAACAAGCTAATTATTTTTTTCTGAAATGACTACTCAAATCGTCTTCTTCGAGCTGCCATAGCCATTAGACCTACTAAACCAGCTGCTAGGAGCAAGCCTTGTTCAGTTGTTTCACCTGTTTGCGGTAAAGTAGCTGAAGTAGCTTTTGCTGGTTTTGGACTAGCAGCTTCTTTCGCCAAGCTTGCAGGATCAATACTTGGAAGAGCTGCTACTGTAGGAGCATAGTTAGGAACTAAGCCTCCATCGAAAGCAGGTAATGGTTCTGCTTTAACACTATCACCTTTTGCAATCACAAGCGGTGGCAATTCCCCTAGCGGAAGAGGATCTGCTTTGGCACTTTCTCCTTTAGCAGTGACGATGTCCTCATCTTGTTTGACTGGCTCATCAACTGGTTGTTCAACTGTGCCTGGATTTGCTGGCGTTTCGGTAGCATTCAAGCGAGCAACTGTAGCATCTAAGATATTTGCTGTCAAAAGATTTGCAGCTTCGACAGAAGCCATAAAGCCTTCTACTTCTTTGACAAGAGCTGTCTTACCTGCTGAACGTGCTGCAGTAAGTGCTGCTTCATATGCTGACTTATCAAGGATGGCTTCTTCCTGAACAGGTGTCAAGAAACGGAATTCAGCAGCAGACATAAATTGATCTGCAGTATCACCGTATGAGGCAGTACCTGTAATCACAATCTTCTTAGCCTTAATTGTCTTACCGAAATCAATTGTCTTAGTAGCACTTGTTGCTGGCCAATCCGCACCAGTAAAGGTATGTTCCACGTTTTGATCATCAGTAATCACCAATGTCAATGCTTTCAAGATACCGTTGAGGCCTGATTGTCTCGGCACGTATTCAAAGCGTTGAATGTCAACTGGTCTACTAAGGTTCACTGTCGCTGGCTCATTAATATGACGGCCATTCCATGGTGTGTGCCAGATAGTAGAAGGATTGCCATCAAAAGCTTTAGCTAGTTCTTCACCTTCTTGAGCATTAGCCTGAGCCAAGCCAATATCTTCGTTTGTGATTGCTGTTTTCTTCACTTGAAGATTTTGACGGGCTGTATTGGCAGTAGCAATCAAGGTACGAGCGTCTTCGATACTAATATCCTCAGGAGCTGCAGACACTGCTAACAAAGCTTCTTTGTACGGTGCCAAACTTGCTTGAGTATAGTTTTCATTCAAGACTGGGGTATTTAAGTTATAGTAATCTGTTGTCAACAAGTGACCAGTCAAGGTAACTTCTTCGATCACCAGATTATCTAGCATAAAGTCATTGTAGCCTCGGAAGTTGGCATTTCCACCAGTATCTCCCTTAGTATCACCACCACGGCGAGTTGAGAAGATACCAACCCAAGTATTGCCAGACTCTGCACCTGTAACTAAGAAACTTGCTTTCTTAGCCTTATCACTATCTTCCCATGAATTGTTCAATGGATTCAGCGTTAGGCTACCGGCATCATTGTTATAACGTCCTTCACCGATAGCAAAGGCATAAGTTCCATTGGAACCAGCTTCATAATCAAAGCTTACACGATAGGCCTTGCCAGCTTCAAAGCGGAAGTTTTGTGGAATAGTTTGGTAAACAATGCTATTGCGAGCTGTCAGACCATTTGTCTTGAGTGACCAAGTACCTTCAATGACATCGTCCACCTTCTTACCATTCCAGCCACGCTGAGTATATGGAGCATGTTTCTCTGCAAGGTGGGTACGGTTGTCCTCAACTCGTTCAATACCACCGATAACAAATGGGAAAATACCTTGCGGAACACTCTCAAAGTTTTGCTTGAAGGTACCAGCAGTTGTATTGTGACCACCTGCAAACATGGTTGAATCATTTTCAAAGACACGAATTTCATCAAAATAAGTTGCTGCCGCATCTGCATCACGAGATAGGGTCAAGTGTACATTATCCACATTGTCTCCAGTTGTGAAGAAGACATACATGTTTTGGAAGTAACTTGTATTATCAACCGTTGCGTTTTGTTGCAATGTATTATGAGCATAGGCTTTTACATAGTTCAGAGCAATAGACTCATTTGTATAGTTTGTAACTTCTGAACTGCCTGTATTGACCGTAATGCTAGCTTTTGCAGTACTACGGTTGTCTACCCCTACATAAGCTGCATAGCTGGTATTTGGTTTCAGACCAGTCAATTTTTGACTGAGACTAACTTTGGATGTATTGCCTTGGATACGGAGCATATCGTTGGCACCTTGGGATTTGACCAAAGTAGCCTTGCTAGTGTCACCATCAATTGTCCAATGGTCTAGCTTACCAGAGTTAAAGCCTTGGTCATAGATATGCATGCCGTCACTCCAGGACATCTCTGGATTTGTCTGTGGAGATTTATAGAGGACATACGGCACATTTGCATCTGCTTGAATGGTAATTTGACCATTGGTTACTGCCAATTCTTGAACATCTGTCTTACCTAGCTCAGTAAGTTTGTAGAGATAAACCTTATTACCAGTCCAATCTGAAGGAAGGGTCCAAGTTGTGGCACCTGCTTCTTCGTTGAAATAGTACATTTTGTGTTTGTCACTAGTCAGGTCATTACCATTCGCATCCCAGTTCCAAGGCACCAAGTAAGCTGCTCCATCTTGAATCGTACGACCATTCAAGGTTACTGTCCGTTGACGGTAGCCAGCATTGTTAACATCATTTGACTTACGGGTCAAGACCAAGGTATTGTCAGACTTGTCTTTCAAAGTGATTTCCATCTCTGGCGTCCAAGTATAGGTTTCACCGTTGTCCGTCATACGAACAGGGTCACCATTCTTCCAGTTGGTTACTTGGAAGTGTTGGATATACTTGGTCATCAGGTTGTTGGCAAACAAGTTGGTAATGTAACCATTATAGTCACTACGTCCTTGCCATCCTTCGAAATCTTTCATATCGTAGCCACCAAGCAATGGATAGTTGGCTGCGCCACCGTAAGCTGGGTAGTCACCAACCCATGAATCTTTTTGGTGGTTACGGATAAAGCGAGCGATGTTTGAGTTGATACCTTTCAGAGTAAAGCCACCGTAGGTCAAATCTGCTGCCCAGTGTTGGAAGGTCGAGTCATACTCACCTGCATAACCCCATTCAAAGGCATTTCTCCAACCTTGCATATTGATTTCTTTGGCAAGAACATGAGTTTCCCAAGCATTTTCGCCACCAGACTGACCATTACCCCACACATCGACATAGATAAAGTCTAATCCGTCACCCAGTTCTTTCTTCAAATCTTCCCAACGTTTCAAACGGTTGTGGGCCAAATCATAATGACCACTGATGTTGATACCTTGATCAATCCAGTTCCAACCATAGGCGTAGTCACCATTTGCCTGACGACGAAGAATCTCTTCAGAGAAGTATTGGGATTCTGGATAGGTTTCAGATGCATTGACGTGAATACCTAGTTTTGCACCATATGGTTGTGATTTTTCAATCAAGGTCTTGAAGTCTTCTGTGCCACCGATACGTTTACCAATATCTGCATAATTCAAGTGTCCAGAGTCATGACCTTCACTACCATAACCTTTCAAGAGGATACTTTGTCCCAAACCATCTGTATGAAGGGCAATTTTCTTAATACCATCCAAGGTCATCAAGAATGGGTTTTGAGCCTGTGATCCAAAGTTCATAGCAATACGGTAAGCTACCAGTTCCGGTACATATTCATGCCCTTTTGGATTGTTCATGATGTCACGGTAAGCTATAGCCCCATCTTGCCAGTCTACCTTATTATCATTGTTTACATCAGCTGCAAAAACTACTTTTGCACTTGGCAATTCGAGAGTATATTCTGGATAAACGACACCGTTGTGGGCTCCCTCCCATCTCCATGGAGAGGAAGCAATTCCTAGATGAACACCAGTTTCACCATCAACAGTATATCGGTGGCTATTTGTTGTCAAGCGTGTAAAGTCACTTGCACCACCACCATAGCTATTTTGTGAATTACTCCAAACTGCTGCCGCAAATTGATCTGTTGAAACAAAGCCATACATGTATCCTTGACGTTGGTAATTCACACCATCTTGCAATTGAATATGCTCATCACCTGTACGATGGGTGTGGGTCGACATGCGGCTTCCATCAAATTTTGCATCGGTTTGATGGCTAGCGACTGAAACCAAATTATTTTCATCAAAAGCAATGGTTTGAATCAACTTGGCAACATCATCAATCTCTGCTCCATAGGTCACTTGGTTGCGGTTATTAACTTCCAAAACATCAAAGTGAAGTTCTTTACCTTCTACCTTGATTTGAACTTTGATAGAAGCGTTGATTTTGTTAGCTTCATCCACAACATCCAAAACATAGTGAGCGGTCTTGTCGTCAACTTTGTTATAGGTAACGGTTGGCGTCACTTTCACATTGTTGATGCGTAGTGAATTGAGGGAATGAACCTGTCCAAATACCTTGTTCCCGTTGAAAGTATATTCTCTAACACGTGGGAAAGCCCGGTCAATCTTGGCAGTCAATTCACCTGAATTGAGTTCATCATAGGCAACTGCCGCATCATTGACAACAAAAGCTGTTGTAGGTGTTTCTTCTTTTTCATCTGCAGGGGTCACACCTGTTTGGTCATCTGCTTTTATATCAACCTTGGTTAATTGCTGACCAAATGTACCTAATTTCAAAACAACTCGTTTTTCAGCTGACAAGGCTTCTTTCACAGCTGTTTCCAAGTTTAGTGTATCAAACAACTGTACATCATTGTTAGTAGCATTCAACTGCCCATCTGATTTGTATGAAATCGATAGAGTATTTTTACTATCTTTTACAGGAGATGTAGTGACTGTCCGTTCACGTAGCCAGTTTCCTGTACCGTTAACCTTGTACTCCCAGAACCATCCTAAATTATCATATCCAACAAAGAGGAAGTTGTTGACATCTTTGTATTTGACAAAGACTCCAAAACGGCCTTGGTTGTTTTCAGAACGCTCTACAAACTCCAAGTTTAGATTGACATTGCCTTCTGGACTACCTTCCAATCCAGCTTTTTCAAAGATGGCAATGCTATCTCCATTATTGTTTTGTGTCGTTGAAGAAAGTGCATTGTAACGAACTCCACCTTCTTCCTTAATGGCAACTGTTCCTTTGATAGCTGAAGTAGATGTCCAGTCTGGTTGGATTTCGGTTGGCTTAGGTGTATTCGTTTCTCCTGTACCTGTTGTAGCAGGAGTTGTTGGCTGGCTAGCTGTTTCTGAAACTCCTTCTTGGTTTTTAGCAACAATATCTACCACTGTACGATCAGTATTACGGCTAGTAACTTTTAATTTAGCTGATAAGGTATTCTTTAAATCATTCCAAGCTGCTTCGGGAATTTGCTGAGCCGCAAACAATTCCTGTGCCTCGGTCATGGAATCCGAAAGAATGGATGCCGAAATCTCACCAGTAGGTGTTAAATTGACACTTAAATCATAGAGAACATTTCTTTCAGGAGCTGGTACCCGTTGACCTTGGTACCAAGTACTTGCACTTGGAGACTTGTACTCCCAGAACCAACCCTCTTTATCATAACCAACTAAAACATGCTTATTCTGATCAGTATGGTTAAGATAGATACCAAAGCGAGCCTGTGCTGGTTCAGAGCGTTCTACAAATGACAATGATACCTCCGCACTGCCATCTGCATTCATCTTCAAGTCCGGATTTTCAAATGTTCCGATATTTGTCGAATTGTCCTGACCCTCAACTGAGGACAAGCGGTTGTAACGAATTCCTTCTTCTTCTACGACCTCAACTGTACCAGCCGGTATAGAAGTTGGCGTCCATTCCGCAGCGACTTCTTGAGATTCTGACTGGGCAAAATTCAATTCCGTCCGCGCAGCTTCTATATCCGTAGCAACTACCTCGTCTGTTTGGGAGCTATCTTGATCCACAACTCCTTCATTTGTATTGCTAACATCATTGTTTTCTATCGTCTCAACAGGAGTATCGGCAAGTGCTATTCCCTCTGCCAATACTGTTCCACCTGAAAATAGAGAAATTCCTACGATAACTGACGCCGCACCTACTGTCAATTTTCTAATTGAATATCTATTCTTCTTAGAAAATAATTCCTTAGAGTAAGCTCTCATCGTCTGCCTCCTTTTATCTTTTGTTATTAATATACACATATATTCTACATGATAACGCTTTCTTTTTCAATATATCAATCTATTATATTTGACGGTTGTTATATATTTTAATATAATGATAATTCGAGAGACCGATGACTGGATTATTGGATTTATATTCCACTACTTGGAAAAAATTCAAATTTATTTTTCAGTGTTTTGTCTTGAAGAAAGTGCTTACATATGATATACTAAAATATGTGAAAAGTAACAATATCTTAAAGGAGAACCCTCATGTCAACAAAAGTTAAAACAAAAAATGTTGCTGAAGACATTTTCGCCCAAGCCTGGGAAGGCTTTAAAGGTACAGATTGGCAAGATAAGGCAAGTGTAACACGCTTCGTTCAAGCCAACTACACTCCATACGATGGAGATGAAAGCTTCCTCGCAGGCCCAACTGAGCGTTCACTTCATATCAAAAAAATCATCGAAGAAACAAAAGCTGGCTACGAAGACACTCGCTTCCCAATGGACGTAGATCGTGCTACTTCTATCGCTGATATTCCAGCAGGTTTTATCGATAAAGAGAATGAACTCATCTTCGGTATCCAAAACGATGAGCTCTTCAAACTCAATTTCATGCCACGTGGTGGTATTCGTATGGCTGAAACAACGCTTATCGAAAACGGCTATACTCCAGACCCACTCCTTCATGAAATCTATACAAAACACGCTACAACTGTAAACGACGGTATCTTCCGTGCCTACACCGCTGACATCCGTCGTGCTCGCCACTCACACCACGTTTCTGGTCTTCCAGATGCTTATTCACGTGGCCGTATCATCGGTATGTACGCTCGTTTGGCACTTTACGGTGCAGACTACTTGATGGAAGAAAAAGTAGCTGACTGGAATGCGATTACTGAAATCGATGAAGAATCAATCCGTCTTCGTGAAGAAATCAACCTTCAATACCAAGCATTGCAACAAGTTGTACGCTTAGGTGACTTATACGGTGTTGATGTTCGCAAACCTGCGATGAACACCAAAGAAGCTATCCAATGGACAAACATCGCCTTCATGGCAGTATGTCGTGTTATCAACGGTGCTGCAACTTCTCTTGGTCGTGTGCCGATCGTTCTTGACATCTATGCAGAACGTGACTTGGCTCGTGGTACATTTACTGAATCTGAAATCCAAGAATTTGTTGATGACTTCGTATTGAAACTTCGTACAGTGAAATTCGCTCGTACAAAAGCCTTCGACGAAATCTACTCTGGTGACCCAACATTCTTGACAACATCTATGGCAGGTATGGGTAACGATGGTCGTCACCGTGTTACTAAGATGGACTACCGTTTCTTGAACACACTTGACAACATCGGTAACTCTCCAGAGCCAAACTTGACAGTTCTTTGGTCTGACCAACTTCCATATTCATTCCGTCGCTACTGTATGGCAATGAGCCACAAACACTCTTCTATCCAATACGAAGGTGTGACAACAATGGCGAAAGATGGTTATGGCGAAATGTCATGTATCTCTTGCTGTGTATCTCCACTTGATCCAGAAAGCGAAGACCAACGCCACAACATTCAGTACTTCGGTGCTCGTGTTAACGTTCTTAAAGCTCTTCTTTCAAGCTGGAACAACGGCTACGACGATGTTCACAAAGATTACAAAGTGTTCGATGGTGTTGAACCAAATACTTCTGAAATCTTTGACTACGATCAAGTTATTGCCAACTTTGAAAAAGCCCTTGACTGGTTGACTGACACTTATGTAGATGCAATGAACATTATCCACTACATGACTGACAAGTACAACTATGAAGCAGTTCAAATGGCCTTCTTGCCAACTCACCTTCGTGCAAACATGGGCTTCGGTATCTGTGGCTTCGCAAATACTGTTGACTCATTGTCTGCTATCAAGTACGCACAAGTGAAACCAATCCGTGACGAAGATGGCTTCATCTACGATTACGAAGTAACTGGCGACTTCCCACGTTATGGTGAGGATGACGACCGTGTAGATGACATCGCGAAATGGCTCATGGAAGCATTCTTCTCTCGCTTGAACAAGCACAAATTGTACAAGAATGCTGAAGCAACTGTGTCTATCTTGACAATCACTTCAAACGTTGCTTACTCTAAACAAACAGCTAACTCACCAGTTCACCGTGGTGTATTCCTCAATGAAGATGGCTCTGTCAACACTTCTAAAGTAGAATTCTTCCCACCAGGTGCTAACCCAACTTCTAAATCTCGTGGTGGTTGGTTGCAAAACTTGAATACTCTTTCTAAACTCAACTTCAAACATGCCAACGACGGTATCTCATTGACAACTCAAGTTTCACCAAAAGCTCTTGGTAAAACATTCGATGAGCAAGTGAACAACTTGGTGACAATCCTTGACGGATACTTCGAACAAGGTGGTCAACACGTCAACTTGAACGTTATGGACTTGAACGACGTTTATGACAAGATTATGGCAGGTGAAGATGTTATCGTTCGTATCTCTGGATACTGCGTAAACACTAAATACCTCACTAAAGAGCAAAAAACTGAATTGACTCAACGTGTCTTCCACGAAGTTCTTTCAATGGACGACCACGCTGCAGAAGTTTCAGGCCAAGCATAATAAAAAGAACACTCTTGATGAGTGTTCTTTTTATGTTCTCTTTCAAATGTGTCAAAATAGAGAAAACAGGCTGGATGACTAATTTTTCTTTTTTAGCACGATCATTTGTTAGATCATCATGTTATTCCATTAATAAATTAGTTGCTAAAACAAGAAAACATTCAAATTATCATAAAATTTGTAAATTTTATGAGATTTTTATAGTATTTTGTGATATAATATATGCAACTATTTGAAAGGAGATTATATTATGAATAGTTACCAAGAAAATAGAAAGAAATTTTCATTTAGAAAATTATCTGTAGGTTTGGCATCTGTTACTGTTGCTACTTTCTTTATGGGAGCAGAGCTTGTCTCTGCTAATACGACTACTTCTACAGAAACTACTGTAATCGAGACTCCAGTTTCTGAGCCTTCCAGCCTTGCTCAAAACATTGAAACTTCTTTTGAGGAAGAAGTGACTGTGGTTTCTGAAAATTTGATTAACGGTCAAACAGCTACTGAAGTTGTGGCCACTGAAATTGCAGAGACAACCTCTCAACCAGTTGTTCCAGAAGCAACTGCACAAACTGGTGACCTCATCTCTGTAAACGTAACTACTACAAACCCAGTTTCAAATACTGTTGAAGAAAACAACAAAATTATTGAAACACAAGAAGACACAGTGACTGTAGTCTCCACCTACAAGTCTGACTCTAGCGCTCCAATTGGTAAAGAAGCACCAATTACTGAAACGATTGAAACATCAGGAGTATATGAAACCGCTTCAGCCTATATTACTGAGCGAGAAGTCATTACAAAAGTGACAAGTGTTGAAAATGTAAAAGTTGAAAAAGGTGCAACATCTACGGTTACACAAGGACAAAATGCTGATGTCGTATTTGTCATTGATACATCTGGTTCCATGGCTAATACCATTCAAGGAGTGATTGATAATATCACTAACTTTGTAAGTGGTTTGAACCAAGAAAGTATCAAAACAAGATTAGGACTAGTGGCCTATGGAACTAGGTATGAAACTTTTCAATTTGGCAATTCTTACTTTACCACTGATGCCACAAGTTATTTAGCAACCTTAAAAACCTTGCCGTATTTATCACATGGTTCAAGCGAAAACCCTACAAATCCTTTGAAATTTATTGCTTCAGATTATGACTGGTCAGTTGATGCAAACACTGCTCGTTTTGCCATCGTCTTCACCGACGAAGATATTAATACATATATAGACGAGACTGCTTCTGTACAAGAAACAGCAACTGCCCTTAAAACAGCGAAAATTGCTACAACTTTTGTTTTTGACCAGTACAATACTGGCGAAGCTGTCGCTGAATTCACACCCATCATTCAGGCAACTGGTGGTCAAGCAATTGATATCAGACAGGATTATTCGCAAACCTTCACTAATAATCTAACTCAATGGGTTGTGACCAATGTGAACTCAAACACTTATTACTATAAAATTGTAACGGAAGAATACAAATCTTATGTAGAATTGATAGCAATTCAAAAAGCTCCAACAGCACCCAACAAATCCATTACAACATCCACTAAGCCAACTACTAATAATGAACTTGAGCAAGCGCCTGTTGCAAAGTCGTCTTCACTTCCATCTACAGGTGAAAAAACTTCCGTTAAGTTAACTACTTTAGGATTATTGTTCTCATTCATTGCTGGAACATTAAGCTTTAAAAAGCGTAAAATCAAATTGTAGAGCCTAAAAAAAAAACTCAAAGGACTTGCTAACGCAGGTCCTTTTTCCTGTATCAGAAAATCCTCACACAATTTGCGGAAGGAATGGGAAAATACGGAAGGATAAAGAGCTGGTCCAAAAACACCCTCACGAAATCCAATTCGAGAGGGGGAATTCATTTCCTAGTTATTGTAAATATAAGTAATCTCTCCAGCTGTATCCGTTGGATAGAACCAGCCACGGAAATTATCCACCCACTGTTGTCCACGGTAGTTGGCTTCAAGAACTTGGATTTGCCCTTCTTCGTTGACAGCTGTCACATAGGCAACGTGTCCTAATGCACCATCATTCCATGAAATAATGGCACCGACTTCTGGAGTTGTCCCTGTTCGGAAACCATCACGCGCTGCATTAGCTCCCCATGTAGCCGCATCACCCCACCAGTCGCCTACCCATGAAGCAACTTTTTGCACACCCCATGTACATTGACCAACTGGATAGTTGATACCTGGCTCGTACTCATAGCCTGGTAAATAGTAACTGTCAGTAGCCGTATCAACCGTCTGATTCCAAATTGTTTCTGTTAACTTGAGAATTTGACCTGGATGAATATTGGCATCTAATGTCAACTGATTTTGTTCCAGCAAATTATTGATATCCAATGAAAAGGTATCCGCAATACCATATAGAGAATCCCCAGACTGGACTACATACTCAGCTTGATTGGCACTTGCTTCGACAACTACCTCTTCTTGGCTGTTCAAGCCGGGAATCGTCAATGACTGGCCAGGAGTAATCACGCCTAGAATATCCATGCCATTGGCTTCTGCAAGCTGATAGGGATCCACACCGTATTGGTCAGCAATGGAATAAATGGAGTCACCTTCAGCAACAAGATGACTGTCTGCTGCAATACTACTTGTCACCGAAAAGCTAAGAGCCATACTAGCTACAAGGACACTTAATTTGCTACGATACTTTTTCATAAACACCTCCTAAATATACTTTTATTTTATCAGGATTTTCTTTTAATAACTATGTCAAAATTATTACAAATCTGAAACTATCTCATTTCTTATTTAAGGTATCAAATAATTTGATAGAGTGGAAAATGTATTGCCATTTCGAATGGTGACCTGCTTGTAAAAAGGGGACTTTGCCAACTGCTTGTGATAGGCTGTTTGTAGATAGCTGCCTTCAGTGTATTTGCCCCAATAAATAGCATGCTCGGAGAGATGTAGTACTTCATCACCTAGATGCAAGGACTGAATATAGTCCACCATAGCCTGCTTATCCAATCCTTCGGTGAAGAAGAGAACATCCTTTCTCGCCAATTCTTCTTGCCACCAAGCTGGAAGCTGATCGATTTCTGCCTGATAATCTTGAGCGTCTAGTAGAGCAAATTGCTCCACAAAGGGGTATCTTTCTGTGAAAAAAGTTTGAAATTCAGCAACAATGTCCCCTCTATTCTTGGTTGAATCAAAGAAGAGATTACCGCTATTAATGTAGGTTTCAACCTTGTCATAGCCCAAATCTGCCACCGCTTGACGCAATTCAGCCATGACGATTTTGTTACGACCACCAACATTGATCCCTCTCAGCAGAAGAACATATCTCATTGCCCCTCTTCCTCCAAGACCTGACGAATCAAGGCCATAACCTGGTTTCTATCCAACTTCCACTGGGCCCGCTCATCCTTGTCAAAAGTACGATTCGAGAGAAAAATCGCAGCTTTCTGCAAGGGACGGTTATACATGATAAAGGTCCCCGTATAGCCTGTGTGCGACAACCAGTCCCCCTTCTTATCCCAAGCCAGAGACCGCTTGCGCTTATCATCAAAACCGTAATCCTGCGTCAAATCTGCCGCAAAGTCAGCCGTCAGATAATGTCCCAAGAAGATTTCTAAATCCTTGACCGTCGAAAAGAGACCTGCACTTCCCGCGTGGAGGCCTAGGACACGCGCCTTGGGATCATGCACCACACCTGCTTTGACGCCACGCACCGTCGGCACCGCCTGACTGACTGGTCCATAAGAGGTTTGGGACATGCCAAAGGGCTCTAGAACGCCTTGACTGATCAGCTGGTCCAGACTTGCTCCACCCAGTTCCTCCAGCAAAAAGCCCAGCAGAAGAAAATTGATATCTGTATAGAGAAAATCTTTTTTATCCGTCACCTTAATCTTCAAAATCGCCTCTTTGAGCTGGTCTGCATCCAGTCTATCCCGATTGGGAATGAAGGGATCAATACCACTGGTGTGGGTCAATAATTGCCGGATGGTCACTTGACTATTCTGAAAAGCAGGATAGTAAGACTGCAAGGTCCTATCTAGCTCCAAAGCTCCGCTATTGACCAGAAAAGTTGCAAGAGTACCTACACCAACCACCTTAGACACGGAGGCCAAATCATAAGTCAAACCCGCCTCAACTGGCGTCTGACCATCCTGGGTACCCAGATAATACTCCTGCCACTGACCCTTAGAAAAAAGAGCCAGACTGGCACCAGGATAAACTCCTTGCCCAATCTGCTCTGAAATCTTATCTAAAATCGCTTGTCTCATTTTTCGAACCACAATTCAATACCACTTGGATCAACCGTTTGAATAAAGCTTGCTTTTTTATCTTTAAAGAATGGTCCTTCCAACTGGCTTTCCAAATGCGCCCAATCAAAGTCCTGCTCGACGAGAAAACGCAAGCCTTCTAAATCCCAAACTTGTTCTGCAGGAGTTAATAAATCCTCACCTTCTGCTCCAACAAAACGCAAAAAGGCTTGTTGAGGTAGGATAGCCTCATAATAGTCTTGACTGATACTAGCCTGTGGGGTATTAATCCAAATAGACTCTACTGTAAAAGCAGTCAATCCAGAAAAGTCATCCTGCACCTTAAATGGAACAGGTGGAAGGATTGCTTTTAGGTCATCAACAGATGCTTCTGCGTGTAAAAGGAAGGTGTCTCCTTCTGGCGACACAGCTTCAAAACCATAGCCATTTTTTCCTTGGTAGAGCTTACTATACTGTGACCCTTGCGCCAGTAAAGCTTCAATTTCAGAGGCATTGTCTACTTTTATCACAATTTTATTCAATTTTTTAAGCCCTTCGACAGCACGGGTGCGATTACCAGGAGATTCTGTCAAAACGAGCTTCGTTTCTGGACTTGTTCTATCTCCAAAATCAGCAAATGGACCATCTTCTAGCTTGGTTTTCATTCCTAGATTTTTTTCTAAAAATCCTTGATTAATAGCCCTATTATTAATACGTAAAACAGGGACTATAGCTTCATTTTTTCTCAACACGATACATTTCACTCCTCAGTCATTCTACAATATTGTATAAAAAATTTCGTCATTTTACAACTAATTGTATCGTCGTTTTATACATTAATATCTTTGTGTATGCTGATAATTTTTAGACAAACACTAGCTAATCAGATATAATAGCTATTATAGACTATTATCCTAAAAAAGAGGAGAATTTATGCGCTTTAATCAATTTTCTTTTATAAAAAAAGAGACCTACGTCTACTTGCAAGAGCTTGATGCTCTAGGATTTCAACTGATTCCTAATGCAAGTAGTAAGACAAATTTAGAAACCTTTGTCAGAAAGTGCCATTTTTTAACAGCCAACACCGACTTTGCCCTGTCCAACATGATTGCGGATTGGGAGACAGATCTTCTGACCTTCTTCCAGTCTGACCGTGAGTTGACAGACCTGATTTTCTATCAAGTGGCCTTTCAGTTGCTAGGCTTCGTGCCTGGTGTAGATTATACAGATGTGGAAGAATTCCGCAAGTCCAGCCATTTCCCAATTGTCTATGGGGACATCATAGACAACCTCTACCAGTTGCTGGCTACCCGCACCAAGTCTGGAAATACCTTGATTGACCAGCTGGTCAGTGACGACCTGATTCCAGAAGACAATCACCACCACTTCTTCAATGGTAAGTCACTAGCAACCTTTTCAACCAAAAACCTCATTCGCGAGGTGGTCTATGTCGAAACGCCTGTCGATACCGCTGGGACTGGGCAGACAGATATTGTCAAGCTGTCCATTCTCCGTCCGCAGTTTGACGGAAAAATCCCTGCGGTCATTACAAACAGTCCTTATCATCAAGGAGTCAATGAAGTTGCCAGCGACAAGGCCCTGCACAAGATGGAAGGCGAGTTAGCGCAGAAACCTGCTGGCACCATTGAGGTCAAGCAGACCAGCATCACCAAACTAGACTTGGACCAGCGGGACCTACCTGTCAGCCCTTCCACCGAAAAACTGGGCCACATCACTTCTTACTCCCTCAATGATTATTTCCTTGCTCGTGGTTTCGCCAGCCTCCACGTGTCTGGGGTCGGTACGCTGGGCTCGACGGGCTACATGACATCTGGCGACTACCAGCAGGTGGAGGGCTACAAAGCGGTGATTGACTGGCTGAACGGTCGCACCAAGGCCTACACAGACCACACTCGCTCGCTTGAGGTCAAGGCCGATTGGGCCAATGGTAAGGTAGCGACGACGGGACTGTCTTATCTCGGTACCATGTCCAATGCCTTGGCAACAACTGGCGTGGACGGATTGGAAGTCATCATCGCAGAAGCAGGGATTTCCTCTTGGTATGACTACTACCGTGAAAACGGGCTGGTGACCAGCCCTGGTGGCTATCCAGGCGAAGATTTGGACAGCTTGACCGCCCTGACCTACTCCAAGAGTTTGCAAGCAGGTGACTTCCTCCGCAATAAAGCAGCCTACGAAAAAGGACTGGCTGCCGAGCGTACTGCGCTGGACCGCACCAGTGGCGACTACAATCAATACTGGCATGACCGCAACTACCTGCTCCACGCTGATAAGGTCAAGTGTGAAGTCGTCTTTACCCATGGCTCACAGGACTGGAATGTCAAGCCAATCCACGTCTGGAATATGTTCCATGCCCTGCCAAGTCACATCAAAAAGCATCTCTTCTTCCACAACGGTGCCCACGTGTATATGAACAGCTGGCAGTCCATCGACTTCCGTGAGTCCATGAACGCCCTGCTCAGTCAAAAACTGCTGGGCTACGAGAATAACTATCAACTGCCAACGGTCATCTGGCAGGACAACAGCGGTGAGCAAACCTGGACGACCTTAGAAACCTTTGGCGGTGAAAAAGAGGCTGTCTTGCCACTGGGAACAGGAAGCCAGACTATTTCCAATCAGTATGCCCAAGAAGATTTTGATCGCTACGGCAAGGCCTATCCAAGTTTCCACCAAGACCTCTATACAGGCAAGGCCAATCAAATCAGCATGGAACTACCTATGACGGAGGATATCCTGATTAACGGACAGGTCACACTGAAACTCCGTGTAGCTTCTAGTGTAGCTAAAGGCCTCTTATCTGCTCAACTATTGGACAAAGGAAATAAAAAACGCCTAGCCCCAATCCCGACACCAAAAACGCGGTTGAGTCTGGATAATGGTCGCTACCATGCCCAAGAAAATCTGGTGGAGTTGCCTTATGTAGATATGCCACAACGCTTGGTAACCAAGGGCTTTATGAACCTGCAGAACCGCACCGACCTGATGACTGTCGAGGAAGTGGTGCCAGACCAGTGGATGGATCTAACCTGGAAGCTGCAGCCGACCATTTATCAGCTGAAAAAAGATGACGTCTTAGAGCTGATTCTCTATACAACCGACTTTGAGTGTACTGTTCGGGATAATAACAACTGGACCATTTCTCTTGATTTGGAGCAGTCTAGCCTTCATTTACCATATTAAAAAGAGCTTCCCCTTGCGGAAGCTCTTTTGATACCTTGTTTATGGTAGTGGATGTATAATCACACCCTGCACCACACGGTTGACGGTGCCTGTTGGCGATGGTGTATCTGGCAAGTTGTTGCACTTAATGGCTGCCATAATAGATACCGTTTGGGCAAAGATGATGTAAGGGAAGGTTAGGAAAACATCTGGCAGATCTGCTCCGCCTTCTGCCAAGACAAAGTTAGCTGCCTCTGTATCTGCTAGCTTGTCAGCCGACAATACCACTATCCGCTCTGCTATGCCATCACCATGAACTTCATTAAGCAAGTCCACATCATACTGACGAGTGTAGGCATCGTTTGAGGCAAAGAGGAAAATCAAGGTCTTTTCATTGATGAAGGATTTTGGTCCATGACGGAAACCGAGTGGTGACTCGTACATGGTCGCAATTTTGCCTGCTGTCAATTCCAGAATTTTCAACTGAGCTTCGTGGGCAAGACCATAGAAACCACCTGAACCGAGGTAAATCACTCGCTCAAAATCAAGGTTAATCAAGTCTTGCACGTAGTCTTCACGGTCCAAAACATCTTGACCCAGACGGGCAATGGTATCGACCCAAGCAGTTTTTTCTTCTTGGCTAGCTGGTGAGAAGACAAGCAGAGCAGTCAAGGACATACAGCTATATGAGCCTGTCATGGCAAAGCCCTTATCGTTTGAACCAGCCGGTTGCAAGAGCAAGAGATTGTCCGCATCCCCTTCAGCCGCAAGAGCCAATTTGCCCTCTGGTGCACAGGTAATAGTCACTTGGTACAATTTATCTACCAATTGCTTAGCGACTTCAACTGCTGCCACACTTTCTGGTGAATTACCTGAACGGGCAAAGGATACCAAAATCGTTGGCACATCTGCCTGTAAATAGTCATGTGGACGACCAACCAGCTCCACTGTACCAATGGCAGAAAAACGAATGTGTTTCAAGTCATTGACTTGGTTGAGGTAGTTGGCAATGCTTTGCCCAACAAAGTCTGAAGTCCCTGCGCCTGTAAAAACAACGTGAACAAAGTCATGTTTTTCCTTGATTGATTTTAGAAAACTCTCGATTTTTTCCAATTGGTCAAGATAGAGTTGATAAGCCTCTTTCCACAAGCCAGGCTGTTGGTAAATTTCGGTCGCCGTAATAATAGCTCCCAACTTTTCTAATTCTTCTTTTGCTAAACGGAACATAGCTCCTCCTTGTTTTTCTGGTTATAACCAGTTTTTTCTTATATTATAGCTAATTTATCTCTCAAAGTCAATTTAAAATAGATTAATATGTCAAATTTATATCCGATATTGCTGACTATAACTTATTTTAAGAAGGTAGCATTATCTATATAAAACATGTTATAATATTTACTACGCCTCTGCCTTTGAAAATTTTTAACAATAAGGCAAAATAAGGCAACGAAAATTTAACAAGAGGGTCTAAACCCTTGATACGAAAGGAATCTTAAAAATCTTATGATGAATATGCAAAACATGATGCGCCAAGCTCAAAAACTTCAAAAACAAATGGAGAAGAGTCAAGCTGAGTTGGCTGCTACTCAATTTACTGGTAGCTCTGTACAGGACTTGGTTACCGCTACTTTTACTGGAGATAAGAAATTGGTTTCTATCGACTTCAAGGCTGATGTTGTGGATGCAGACGACCTTGAAACCTTGCAAGAAATGACAATCCAAGCCGTCAACGCTGCACTTACAAAAGTTGACGAGGCAACTCAGAAAAAACTAGGTGCCTTTGCAGGTAAATTACCTTTTTAAAAGAAAACGCGATTGGATATTCTCCTCTCGCGTTTTTTTATTCAAAATTATAAATCAAAGACTGAAGTTGCAGGAAAAAGAGGTCTGGATAACGTCGATTCTCTTTCATTTCCTCCATCAGACTTTGGAGGTCGGTCATGTTGTCAGTGATGATACCGTCCACTTGTAGTAGCAGCATCTTGGACATACTCTCTTCTTCATTCGGTGTCCAAGCATAAACTGACTTCCCACGAATCCAAGATTTTACCATAAAGTTTTGATCAAGCGAGGTATACTCCATAGTATAGCCGTCAGCAACCGTCGTCGGATAGATAGAGTTGAACGGAAGAATAAAGAAGGATACTAATTTCTCGCTATACTGCTTTATTTCGATAATAGTACGGTAGTCTAATGATTGCATCTGGTGTCCTTTGGCAATCAAACGTTGACCGTATTTTTTTAAGAAATTCTGGGTGAGTTTTGGCGAATCTGCTTTGGTCACTTTAATTTCTACCAATAATTTCTGTCCCAGCTCATCCGCTTTTTCAAGATATTCATCAAAAGAAGGAACTGGAGCTGCCATGCCGTTTTCTGATGCAGTCATCCCTGTCAACTCTGCAAGAGTATAGTCATGTGTACCTCCGGGATTGCCCGTCAAAGCCAATAAATCCGTGTCATGCATGACAATAAACTGACCATCCTTCGTCTCCTGAACATCCATCTCAATATAATCTGGCTTGAGTTGAGAGGTTTTCTCTAGGGCCTCGATAGAGTTCTGGACAGCATTGCCATTGTCGACACCGCGATGGGAAATGGTAACTGGCAGGGTATCGAAGGGATAGTAGAGTGCAAGCGCTCCTTGGGTACCGAATACCAGACCAGATACTAGCAAAATTGCCAATCGCAGGCGATGACGGAGGCGTTTACGGCGGTAGTTTGGCAATTGTTTCCCTGTTAAGAGACTTACAAATCCCATCATAAAGAGTGCAACTACTCCGTAGTAGGCTAGTTTTAGGATTGCATAACAAACAACTGCCAGCCAATATGAAGGGCCTGTGTCTGGTAGATAAGGTTCAGCCACTAGCTGTACTAGATAGAGCAATATTCCTATTCCTGTGAATAGGAGGACTGGAAAAGTGACCAGCCAAATCAGACGGAGAAAGGAACTGACTTGCTTTCTTCCCTTGGTCTTCTTCCAAGAATAAGCGATGGATTCCTTCACACTCCTGTGTTCAAAGTAAATGTTCGGCAGAGCGTACATAAAGCGTGATGCAAGCCAGAAGAACAAGAGGAGGAAGACCAAAATCAATATTCCTAGCCAGACTGTGTTGGATAGGTAATCTACGATAAATTGGGGTACTACAATTTTATTAAAATAATAGATATTTAATACCCGTCGTAGAAATGGGAGAAGAATAACTGAGTAAAAGAGCAGAAATAAAACCTTTGGTAGGCTGCTGTGACGGATAATCGCCACCATACTATCTCGTACATCCCGTAAATAGTCGGGGAGGTGCTTGACTTTTTCATCCAACAGTTGCCAAACCCCTGTGAACAATAGAGCTAATTCTAGATAGGCAATGGCAATGTTGACAAAAAAGAGGAGAATAAACAAGCCTGTCACGAGCAGATTTTCAGCAAACACCGACAACAAATTCGTCGGTGAAAGATAGGCATGCCCTGTCATAGCTAAGAGTCCCTCAGAAATCCATGAATTGAGCGGTATCCAAACAAATTCCATAAAGGTAAACAGGGTAAAAAAGAGCAAAAGAATCTTGTCTAAGTTGTAATATATTTTTTGAAATTCACGTTGTATCTTTTTCATGATTCTAGTGTCCCATATTCTGACAGGAATTGCAAGCCTTCATCAAATATGCTAGACTAGAAAAATAAAGGAGGTTCTCATGATTAGAATTGCACCGATGACTGAAGATTATTTGCATACACTTTGGAAGATTGGCCATCGTGAAGCCGCACCTCGCTGGAAGGAATTTGCAGCTCCCTATTTTGATGACTACCAGGCCTGCGCCACTTTTGAAGATTTTCAAGCACTTGAACTCTACCAGTGGTTACAAAAAGATTGTGTCAGAGCAATCCTAGTGGATCAGCTGCCTATTGGATTTGTGAGCTATTACTGGGAGTGCCAGTCAACACGCTGGCTCGAAATCGGGATTGAAATCTATGACGATAAGGTCTGGGGAAAAGGATATGGCACAGCTGCTCTCCAACTCTGGATTGATACCATTTTCCAGCAATTTACAGAATTGGAACACATCGGGCTCACTACCTGGTCTGGCAACAAGGGCATGATGAGAACCGCAGAAAAATTAGGCATGACCAAAGAAGCCCACATCCGCAAGGTTCGATACTGGCAAGGGCATTATCATGATTCTATCAAATATGGAATTTTAAGAGAAGAATGGGTAGAACAAAAAAAATCAAGTTCCTAAGAGCTTGATTTTTTACTTATCTATCTTCCAAACAAACGTGCAAAGAAGCCTTTAGCTTGCACTTCTTCTGCCTGTGCTTTAACTTCGTCCAATTCCAACTTGAGAACTTCCTTATCGGCCATAGCTTTTAGTGTCAATTGCTGTTGCTGATCCAACTGTTTATCCTTCTCAGCAATCTGCACATCTTTAACCTTGAGTTGTTCATCTTTTTCGGCAAGTTGCTTATCTTTGGCTTTTAATTGACTATATAAGCGGATGATTTCAGCATTTTTCTCGTCAACTAAAATTTCCATCAATTCACGATGCTTGACTTCATCACTAATCGGCTCATCTTCAAAAATGGTTGTTTTGTAGATTTCCTCCAACTTAATCAAGCCAGCACGATTTACAACGGTCACACCCTTGTCATTTTTATCTACAAATTCTTCAGGAAGTGATTTGACACGATTATTCATAGCCTGCCGGCTCACTCCTAAAATTTCAGCTAACTCACTGACTGTTTTTTCGATTCCCATAATATCCTCGGTACTTACATTTCTCATAGTTTGTATCATTAAAATATTACCACAGAACCCTATCCCTGTCAAATCTAGGGGAATTTTCTTACCAAGCATTAGTGGATAATCACAAACCTCAAAAGCATCTTATCTCAATGCAATGTTATGGAGAAACGAAATATACATTCTATCTAATAAAACCATTTTTAACACTCACTTGCTTGAACCAATATCCAGATTTTTTGACAGTACGCTTCTGAGTTTGGAGGTCAAGCGAGACCAAACCGTATCGGTTCTTATAGGTATTTAACCAAGACCAGCAGTCAATAAAGGTCCAGACCATATAACCCTTACAGTTCGCTCCTTCATCAATACCTCGATGGAGCTGAATCAAATGGTCTTCCATGAAGTTAATCCGATAGTCATCCTGAATCATGCCATTTTCTTCAAAAACATCCTCCCCTTCAACTCCCATGCCGTTCTCAGTTACCAACCATTCGATATTGCCATAGTTTTCCTGGATATTTTTGGCAATGTCGTACAGCCCTTCTTCGTAAATTTCCCAGCCTCTATGGGGATTTATTTTCTTGTCAGGCTTATCATAAGGCTGGAAATACTGGGATAGGAAAGTAGCTTCTCCGTTCCATCCATCTTCTGAAGGAGCCTGCACGCGCAGGGGCTGGTAATAATTCACCCCCAGGAAGTCAACCCTATTTTCTTTGATAATGGTCAATTCCTCCTCTGTGGTTTCTGGACGTAAACCGTGCTTTTCAAGAATGTCAACCAGTTCCCTCGGGTATTGTCCCAAAACAGATGGATCCAGAAAGCTTCTCGTTTGAAATAGCTCAGCAATCCGCGCTGCCTGTAAATCTTCTGGACTCTGACTTCTTGGATAGGCAGGAGTAAGATTGAGAACAATGGAAATTTTGTGGTCTGGGTGTAGTTGGTGACAGGCCCGAACAGCCAAAGAACTAGCCAGTTGAGTATGATACGCTACGACCACAGCTGCCTTTGCATCCACCTTGCAAGGATAATGATAGCTTCCTAGATAGCCACATTCTACTGGAACAATGGGTTCATTAAAGGTAATCCAATGATCCACCAGATCTCCAAAGAGACTGAAACACTGGCGAGCATAAGCCTCATAGGCCCAGACAATCTCCTTATTTTCCCAGCCCCCTTTTTCCTGTAAGACATAAGGCAAATCGAAATGATAAAGATTGACCAAAAGCTTTATCCCACGCTCTCGAATACCTGCAAATACAGCCCTATAAAACTCCACAGCTTGCGGATTGACCTCGCCTATCCCTTCCGGAATCAGACGTGACCACTGTATAGAGGTGCGAAAAATACTATGACCTGTTTCCACCAACAAATCCAAATCTGACTGGAAATGTTCATAGAAAGTCGATGTTTGTTCCGGTCCTATTTGCTGGTGAAAGAGCTCAGGTTCCTGACTGTACCAGTAATCCCAGTTATTCCACCCCTTTCCATCACCAGCTACGCTTCCCTCACTTTGAGGACCTGAAGTAGAGGAGCCCCACAAAAAACCTTCTGGAAAACGATACTCTCTTTGCTCAGTTACCATTCTTCTACCTACTTTCTTTCATGCTACAGACGGAGTTGTTAGAACCTGGATTCACAATGCAGCTTCCACAAAATTACTTTGCTTGTATATACAGACTCCTGATAAAAACTAATTTCCCTTAGTCTAAGTATACTCCCCTAACCCGTCAATGGTCTTCCGCAATCTCAAGGAAAAACTCCACAAATCATAGCAAAGACTCAAACTACTTTCTTGATGAAAATATGATACAATAAAGGCATGAATACAGTAGATACCATTATTATCGGAGCGGGGCCTGCTGGCATGATGGCTGCGATTTCTTCCAGCTTTTACGGCAAGAAGACCCTCCTCCTTGAAAAAAACAAGCGTTTGGGCAAGAAACTATCTGGCACAGGCGGCGGACGTTGCAATGTGACCAACAACGGCACACTGGAAGACCTACTAGCTGGCATTCCAGGAAACGGCCGCTTTCTTTACAGCGTCTTTTCCCAGTTTGACAACCACGACATCATGAATTTCTTTCAGGAAAATGGGGTCAAGCTCAAGGTCGAGGACCACGGCCGTGTCTTTCCGGCTACCGATCGATCCCAGACCATTATCAAGTGCTTGGAGATGAAAATGTTGGAAAACGGCGTCGATATCCGCACAGGAACTGAGGTGGTGTCCGTTCGCAAGATGGACGACCTCTTCCATGTCAAGACTAGCGAGGAAACTTTTACGGCACCCCAGCTTATTGTCACCACTGGCGGTAAGACTTATCCTTCCACTGGCTCGACCGGTTTTGGACACGACATTGCCCGCCACTTCAAGCTGGAAGTTACAGAGATTGAGGCTGCTGAAAGCCCTGTCCTGACCGACTTCCCCCACAAGAAGCTCCAAGGCATTTCCCTGGACGATGTCACCCTGACCTACGGCAAGCACGTCATCACCCACGACCTGCTCTTCACCCACTTTGGCCTGTCGGGTCCCGCTGCTCTTCGTCTGTCTAGTTTTGTCAAAGGCGGCGAAACCGCATTTCTCGATGCTCTGCCGACCCATTCTGACCAAGACCTATTTGAGCATTTAGAAAAGAACAGGGAAAAATCCGTCAAGAATGCCCTTTCTGAACTCATGCCAGACCGCCTAGCCGACTTTTTCGCGGAGAACTACGACTGCAAGGTCAAACAGGTTCCTCAAAAGGACCTGACTGAACTGGTCACTCTCCTCAAAGCCCTGCCGATTAAGATCACAGGCAAGATGTCCTTGGCCAAGTCCTTTGTGACCAAGGGAGGCGTTGACCTCAAGGAAATCAATCCCAAAACCTTGGAAAGTAAGAAAATCCCTGGCCTCCACTTTGCCGGTGAGGTCTTGGACATCAACGCCCACACCGGTGGCTTTAACATTACCTACTGTCTTGCGACTGGCTGGGTGGCAGGGAGTTTGCATTATTAGGAGGGAACCATGCCTATCAATTCATTCGGTCAAGAAATTGGTATGCCCTTGCCACATTACACCAGTGGTGAGCGACCAAGCCTGGAGACTATACAAGGACACACAGTCCGCTTAGAAAAACTGAGCCTGCACCATGCAGATGATCTCTATCAGTTTTATGGACCAAGTGCCAAGAAAGCTGACTGGACCTACTTGGCCCTTGAACCCTTTGAGGACAGAGCGACATTTCAGGACTATTTCCAGACTCTTTTGAACTCGACCGACCCCTATTATTTTGCCATCATTGACCAAGCAACCAACCAGGCAGTCGGAACCTTTGCACTCATGCGAATAGATACCAACCATCGTACCATTGAAGTTGGCTGGGTCATCTTTTCTCCGCAACTGCAACGGACCCGACAGGCGACAGAAGCCCACTATCTTCTCATGACCTATGTGTTTGAAGAACTGGGCTATCGACGTTATGAGTGGAAATGCGACTCGCTCAACCAAGCCAGTCAAGCTGCTGCCAAACGCCTTGGTTTTACTTACGAAGGCACCTTCCGTCAGGCTCTAATCTATAAGGAACGCAATCGGGATACTGCCTGGTTTTCTCTATTAGACCACGAATGGCCTGACCGCAAACGTGCCCTTGAAAGCTGGTTAAAGGATAGTAACTTTGATGGCCAGGGGCAGCAAAAACAACCCCTATCCTCTTTCTAAATTCAAGCAAAAATCTGCTTGAATTTTTTTGTTTTTTATTGTATGATAAAACCATAACAATATAACAAAAGGAGATTGGCTATGCAACTGAAACTATCTTCTGTTTCCAAGAAATTCGACCATAAAATCATTTTGGAAGATACTTCCTTTACCTTCGAACAAGGCAAGATTTACGGTTTGCTGGGGCGAAATGGTGCTGGTAAGACGACCTTGTTCAACTGTATTGCCCGCAATCTGACCTTGGACAGTGGCAATATTCAGTTTGTAGAGGGCGAGGAAGTACTTGACTACGATAATACGGACATCGGCTTTACCCAGACCTATCCGCAGCTACCTGCCTTTATGACGGCCTATGAGTTTGTGCGTTTTTATATGGATATCCACAAGGACAAACTCAAAGACCAGCGTCGTCCTGAGGATTGGTTGCTTTTGGTGGGAATTGACTTTGAAGACCAGCACCGTCTGCTCAAGGATTTTTCCCACGGTATGCAGAACAAGGTCCAGTTGCTCCTGTCTTTGATTGTTCAGCCGCCTGTCCTACTCTTAGATGAGCCACTGACTTCCTTTGACCCTGTGGCTGCCCACGAGTTCAAGCAACTGATTCGGGAGGCGAAAAAGGATTCCGTTATCATCTTTTCCACCCATATTCTGCAGCTGGCTCAGGACCTCTGTGACGAGATTGTTTTACTACATCACCAAGAATTACAGGCTGTTCCGAGTGACAAACTACACGACCCTGATTTTGAACAGGAAGTGGTTGCCCTCTTGACAGCAGACTAGGAGGAGCTTATGAAAACCATTCTACGTTATTTTTGGTATCAGGAAAAGTACAACCTCTATCGGACCGTCAATGGATTTTTCTACTACCTGCGAAAACTGCCACTTGTTGGCAAGAGCATTCCAGAGAGTATTTTCAAGTCTTACAGTTTTAAGTCTGCTCTCTTTTTATTACTGCACATTCTGTCTATTCCCAGTCGCTTTCTTGTCAAGGGAATTTGGTTAACCATCTATTCTTGCATTGCTGCTTTCTGGATTAAACTCCTATCCAACAATCAGCTGGACTTTTGGCAAATCCCGTCAGATACTTGGCTTCTAGGCTTTTCCATGTGGATGGTCTTTGTTGGCTACACCTATCGGTTTGGCAAGGGATTTGAGCCTTTTATCGCCAAGTCCGAGCGGGAATTCATGCGAAATTTTGGACTTTCCCAATCTAGTTTTCTCCAGAGTCAACTCTTTGTAGAGCCCATTATCACCAGTCTGTTCTACCTGCCTGCCCTGCTGATTTTTTCTAGCCTGTCAGGAAATTGGCTCTACTTTCCTCTAGGATTACTGACCATTCCAGCAGGAAGTTTTACCGGACAGGCTCTCAATCGTTGTTTTTTTAATCGACGGATTCTATCCCGCCGTAATTCTTGGCAATCTTGGGTCATCTTTGGAACTGGTCTAGCAGCTATTGCCTGCCTTATCCTTTTCCGCAATCATCTGTCGCCCATCTTTTTACTGACTGTGCTTGTCTGTCAGGTCTTGCTGATTTGGTTTGGTTATCGTTATTTGAAACAACAGACCAATCATCTGGACTATCTCTATTATTGCATGGACCAGTCCTTGCAGATGGATAAGAAAATTTTTGAGATGACCAAAGGGAACGAGTACACCCGACAAGGGTTGCAGATGCAGGCAAAACTCAATGCGGAAACAGGAAATGACCTGTCCCACCTGTCTGGCATGACTTACCTAAACGCTCTGCTATTTGATCGCTACCGCTCCATCCTTACGAAAAAACTGCATTTTCGCTTGGGTTGTCTTTTGGCTATTGTCCTTTTTATTGAAGGAATTCGTTGGTTTTCAAAAGAGGATATAGAGATAAGCAATGCCAACTACATCGAGGGACTGCCTTTTGCTTTCATGGTCATGTATGCCGCCTCTATGGGTAAGGCTGTCGCACAGATGGTCTTTGTCAACTGTGATATTTCCATGCTTCACTACCCATTTCACCGCGAATCAAAGACCATTATTGCAGGCTTTCATTATCGTTTTCTGCAAACTGTAAAATTAAATGCTGCCTTCTCTGGATCTCTACTATTGGCCCTCATCATCTTTACTAGAGCGCAGCTACCTATTGAAACCTATTTCCTAACTGCTCTGCTCCTGCTGAGTCTAACAGCCCTATTTTCCTTCCACGACCTCTTTATCTACTATATCCTCCAACCCTTTACCAAGGACATGGAGGTTGTCAACCCAGTCTATAAATTTCTCAGTGGGGCTCTCTACTGGGTGGCCTATCTCAATATCAAGCTGGATTTAGGCAGTCACTTGTACATCCTACTCATTTCCATAGCTATGATTACCTATGTCAGTATCGGTTACTGGATTTTATTAAAAAAAGCTCCGCAGACTTTTCGCTTGAAATCATAAAAAATAGCCTCTCGCAAGAGAAGGCTATTTTATACATACTCAATGAAAATCAAGAGTAGCCTAGGAAACGAAGGTGATGATAGAACCAAGGTTCATCGAACCAAGTTGACAACGGATAATTTTGATTTTCGAAGAGTTTTGCTTTACCAAATTCCCAAGATTGCCTGCCAAACCAGTGTCAGCACCGTCACTCCCAGCCAGCAAATCAGACCAATCAGAAGAGCAGCTCTGCCATTTTTCACCAAAGAAAAGACATTGGTCCGCAAACCAATAGCAGCCATGGCCATACAAATGAGAAACTTGGACAGGGTTTTGAGAGGCGAAAATAGGTCCGTTCCCAGTCCAAGATGACCTGCGATTGTAGTCACCAGACTGGCTAGGATAAAATAGAGGATAAAGGTCGGAAAACTTGCCAAGAGGGACTTCTTGTCTGCCTGAACTCCCTTTCCTCGAGCTTGCCAAATCGCCAAAACCGACGTAATGGGAATAATGGCCAGAGTCCGCGTCAGCTTGACCGTCACTGCCGTGTCCAAGGTCTGACTGCCCAGTCCGTAAAGGCTGTCCCAAGTAGTTGCTGTCGCGGTTACCGACGAGGTGTCATTAACCGCCGTTCCGGCGAACATCCCAAAGGCCTGACCCGAATCGGTCGAAAAACCAAGCCAAGATGCCAAAGTTGGAAAAATCAAGGCCGCCAAGATATTAAAGAGAAAGATGACCGAGATAGCCTGTGCCACATCCTCATCATCTGCCTGGACAATGGGAGCTGTCGCCGCAATGGCAGAGCCTCCACAGATAGAGGTCCCTACGCCAATCAAGGTCGCCAAATGAGATGAAATGGGCAAGATTTTCCACATCAGAAATGCCAAAAACAAAGCAAAACTGATGGTTGACAGAATAATCGGTAGAGATTGGCGCCCAACTGCCAAGACCGCAGATAAGTTTAGTCCAAATCCCAAGCAAATGACCGCATACTGCAAGACCTTCTTAGAAGTAAAGGTCAAGCCAGGCTGAAACGCATTTTTCCTTGTGATATAAGAGTGCAGGCACATCCCGATCAGAAGGGCAAAAACAGGCCCACCCACTACTGAAAACCAACTCCCTAAGCACCAGCTTATTCCAGCCAAGACGAGACAAAGTGCCACACCTCTGGCATTTTCCTTGACCATAGCCACCTCCTAGAAAACTAAACGGAGAGTAGCTGTCGTCAAGACACCAATCACTACTGCAAGGAGGATATTTTTGGTCCTCAGGACCACCAAAAAGGTCGGAATGAGGGCTAGGCTTTCGACAGGGAGAAGGCTGGGAAAGGATCCCACCTTTTCGTCCATGATGCTGGACAGGGTCAATGCAAAGATAATGGTGATGGGCAGGAAACTGAGGAACTTGACCATGCGGGGTGGTAGGGATTTGTTCTGCGTCAGGACAAAAGGCAGGACGCGTGGCACCCAGGTTACTAGAGCCGACACCAGAATAATCAGTAAAATACTAGTTTTTATCATCAATCATCACCCCCACAAAACAGCCCAAAAGCGTCGCCAGAAGCACCGCAACATAGGACGACAGCAGTACAGACAGACCGACATAGGCCAGACCCACCGCCAGCAGAATCAAGCCGATCTTTTTCAACGGAATGGTTCGAGCCATGGCCTCCAACTGACCTGAGAAAATGCCGACAAACATAGCCACCAGGGCAAAATCCAAGCCAAACTGCTCGGGATTCGGAATCAAACCTCCGATGAGATTGCCTAAAGTGGTAAATATAACCCAAGAAGCATAGCTCGCAAAGTTGTTGCCGTACATCCAGCTTGGTGCAATCTGCTTTTCCTCAATGTGTTTCCGCAAGAGAACTGCATAGGACTCATCCGTCACAAAAGAACCGATCAGGATATTAGACCCCAGACTGTTCCCTTGAAAAATGGTCGTCGTATGCAGGCACATGAGAAAATTCCGCAGATTGACAAAGAAAACTGTCACCGCAATGGACACCAAGGGGGCACCTGCCAAAATCATAGCACACATGACAAACTGGGCACTTCCTGCATAGACCAAAAGGCTCATCAAAGCCATTTCCACTGCGGAAATGCCTGAATTGACCGATACGACACCGCAGGCTAGGCCAATACTAGCATAGCCCAGAGCTGTTGGGATAGCATCCCGCAAGCCCTCACGAAAAGCATGTTCCTTCATTCCATATCTCCTTAATAATTCGTAAAAAGTATTCTCTCATTTTCTCACATTACAACTCGTTTTTCAAGCCTTCTCTTATATCCGAGTAAAAGTTTTACACTCATTGTTGGACATGTTTCATATATAGACAATATGTAAAGACCCAGCCGATGGCTGGGCCTAGGGATAGGGAGCTACTGTTGTTTCTGAAGGACCATCAAACAAGAAGTAAAGTCCTTATTGTCTCCAACATGGTCTCCATTTCGAATCGACAAACCTGTATGCATTAATTGGCTACCAGTATAAACTTCTCCATCAAGGTGATAGACCGCTTCCTCTTCCAACCCCTGCAAATACAAGCGTTGATAGGAAAGATTAGCCGTTGTCAACCGACGATAATAACCCACGATGACTTGCTGACCATCCGAGGATTGGACCTGCCAAGCCGTTATTTCTCCATCGAATGGACTTTTCAGCCGAGTAAAAATACCCTGTTGGAAAATCTTACGGTGAGCCTTGTAAAAGGCAATCTGCTCCTTCATCTCTTCCAACTCTTCTTGGCTACACTCAAACAAATCCAATTCATAGCCAAAACTTCCAAAGAATGCAACATTGGCACGTGTATTTAATGGAGTAGCACGCCCCAACTGCTGATTTGGACTAGCTGACACATGACAACCCATACTATTTAAAGGATAGACCATGCTCGTTCCATATTGGATTTTCAAGCGTTCCATGGCGTCCGTATCATCGCTGACCCAGGTTTGCGGTGCATAGTGGAGCATTCCCGGGTCAAATCTAGCTCCACCACTTGAACAAGATTCAAACAGAACCGTCGGAAAAGCTGCTATCAGGCTATCATATAAACGGTAGAGATTGAGAATATAGCGATGGAAGGTCTCCCCTTGCCGCTCCGCCTCCCTTGTGCAGGTAAATACCTCTGTCATATAGCGATTCATATCCCACTTGATATAGTCAATATCATGCTCAGCCAACAGCCGATGGAGTTGGTCATGAATATTTTGATAAACATCCTCCCTCGACAAATCCAAGGTATATTGGTGGCGTCCGTGAGATTGACTATGCTGAGGATGATGGAAAATCCAGTCTGGATGAGCTCGGTAAAGCTCGCTGTCCTTATTGACCATTTCAGGTTCAATCCAAAGCCCAAATTTCATTCCCATAGCATGAACTTGGTCAATAATCCCTGTCAAGCCACTTGGCAATTTCTCACGATTGACTGTCCAATCTCCCAAGCCTGCTCGGTCATGGTTTCGCTTGCCAAACCAACCATCATCCATGACAAAGAGTTCAACACCAAGACCTGCAGCCTCTTTGGCCAAGGAAAGAATTGTTTCCTCATCAAAATCAAAGTTCATAGCTTCCCAGTTATTCAAGAGAACAGGTCGTTCTCTATCACGCCAATAGCCACGCACCAGATGTTTTTGGAAGAGGCGGTGATAGGTTTGGCTCATGCCATTCAAACCATTCTCGCTATAAACCATAACAACCTCAGGCGTCTGGAACTCTCCTCCCTTATCTAATGTCCAAGAAAAACGCTCAGGATGGATTCCCATACTCACTCTTGTTTTTTGGAAAGAACTCACATCCACCTGCGCCAAAAAGTTTCCGCTATAGACGAGCGAGAAGCCCAGTACCTCTCCCTGTTGCTCATCCGCAGTTGGGCGTTTCAAAGCCATGAAGGGATTGTGCTCCGCACTACTAGCCCCTTTGAGACTGTAAATAGACTGACAACCTTGATGAAGAGGCGATACTTGTAGATGCCGCTCACGCCCCCAAGCCCCATCCAAATGTAACCAGTCATAGTCCATATCAGGCAGACAAAGTGTCATACTCAAGGCACGGTTCAAACAGACAGATTTTTCTCCGAGTTGTTCAAAACGAGCAGAGCGAGTCACCGCTGGATAATCTCGAAAAATCGTATAAGACAAGACCAGGCGGGTCTGCGACTGTTCATCCAACAAATAAATATCCAAACTATCTGCCTGTCCCTCCTCATCCAGATAGAGATGAGGAAGACCCTTCAAAGCCGATCGCCCAGCATAAATCATATGACCTTGATACACAAAGTGCGACAGGCTACTACCATCCTTCTGCACCAACTCAAAAGTCGGAGAAAAATAGTCCGTTGTACCATAACAAGCAAATTCAGGATTGGCATATTGGAGCGAAAAGAAACGGTCATCGTCTTCTACAAAGGAAGTCAAAGCACGATACTCATCTTCACGCACATACTGATAGGAAGCTGTTTCTGTTACACGCTTTCCATAATACAAACTACCAATATGACCATTAGGCAAGACCGTCAACACATAGCTAATAAACTCATTGTAAAGATGGAATTCCTTTGTCTTTTCATGAAAGATAATTCCCATTGTAGCCTCCTATAATTTTCCACCAGATGTCGCAATCCCTTGGATGAACTGCTTCTGGAATATCACATACAGTACCAACATCGGCCAAATAGCCAAAACACTTGCAGCCATAAGCTGAGGATAGTTAACAGCGTAAGCTCCCTGAATTTTAGAAAGTGCGCTAGATAGGGTAGCCTTGTCCGCTTCTGAGTTGATAATCAATGGCCACAGCAAATCCTTGAAAGCAAACAAAGCCGTAAAAATCGCTAAGGCAATCAAACCAGACTTGGCCAAAGGCAACATGACCTTAAAGAAGGTCTGACCGATATTACAACCATCCAATTTCGCAGACTCTTCCAATTCTTTCGGAAGACCCATGAAAAATTGACGGAGCAAGAATGTACCAAAGGCGCTGACAATTCCTGGAAATACCAGAGCAAAAATCGTATTGCGCATACCAAGTTGGTCAATCATCAAATACTGAGGAATGACGAATAACTGAGGTGGCACCATCATTTGAAAGAGGACCAGACCAAACAAGACATTCCGCCCAGGAAATTCCAAGCGAGCAAAGGCATAAGCTGCCATAGCTGAGAACATAACCGAGCTAAAGATACGCCATAACATCATCAAAATGGTGTTCAGATAGAGTATCGGAAAATTATTAGTCCGAATAGCCTCCGTATAATTGCTCACCATCCACTTACTTGGTAAAAATTGGAAAGGATTCATCTGAGTGGATTCTGTTACCGTTTTAAAAGACGTCAACACCATCCAAACAAATGGGATCAGCATGCCCATTGCCACTAAAATCAAGAAGGCATGCATCCAGATAGTTGATTTAAAAGCTGATGGTTTCACATGAACCTCCTTAACGGTAATGCACCCATTTTTTCTGTACCTTCATCTGAACGAAAGTAATGACAAGAATAATCAATAACAACAACATGACAATGGTAGAACCATAGCCCTTATCCAAATATTTAAAGGAATTATTGTAAAACAGATAAACCAGAGATACCGTCTTATCATAGGCAGGACTTCGGATGTCTTCCATCATATAGATAACATCAAAGACTTGCATGGATTGAATAACGCTGGTTACCACAACAAAGAACAAGGTCGGTGAAACCAAGGGCAGGGTAATGGAGAAAAATTGCTTGACTGGACTAGCTCCATCAATGCGAGCCGCCTCATAAAAATCCGTTGGAATTTCTTGTAAACCAGCTAAAATTAAAATCATGCTATAGCCAACAGTACTCCAAATTCCAATCAGAGCAATTGAATAGAGAGCAATCTTTGGATCTTCAATCCAGTTCACAGCACCCAGTCCCAAACGACGCAAGACATAATTAATCAGACCGAAGTCCGTATTGTAGAGCCATTTCCAAACCATGGTCACCGCGGCTGGTGCTGCCACCATAGGCAAGAAGAAAATGGTTCGATAAATATGCTTCCCTTTAATCTTAGAATTCAATAAAACCGCAAGTAACATGGCCAAGGCAACGGTAGCTGGAACAACTAGAATCGTGTACTTCAAGGTATTCCATGTCGCCTGCCACACTTGCGCATCCCCTAACATGCGTTGGTAATTCGCTAAGCCGACAAAAATGTCACCTTTACCGAAATCTCCACTCTTATGGAAACTCATCTTCATGGTTTGGAAAATAGGAATAATATTGAGCACGACTAATCCAATAATGGTCGGCGCTACCATTGCCCATCCCCAAATTGCCTCATTTAAACTTCCCTTTTTTCGGAACATCTTATCCCCATCCTTCTTCATTTAATAAGAAGGTCCGGGGAAGAATCAACTTCCCAAGACCTCCTACCTATTTTTCAGTTGCTAATTCAGCATTCATCATATCAGCTGTTTCTTTGGCAGCTTCTTCAGTTGCTTTTTCTCCAAGATAAGCAGGTTTCAATAGCTCGTAAGCCTTATCTTCCCACTTGATGGTTGTTTGTGAATATGGACGAATCTGTGCATAATCCACCATGTCAACATAGTTCTTGATAGCAAAGTTTTTATTTGAATCTACCCAAGTATCTGCCGCGCCTTTATAAGCCGAGATTGCCACACCAAGTGTTGCCTGCATTTCTTGTGCCTCTTTTGAACTGAGGTATTCAACCCATTTCCAAGCAGCATCAGGCTGTTTAGTGGTAGCAGCAATGGCATGACCCAATCCATTAAAGATGGTTGCACGAGTTCCATCTGGTCCTTTTGGCAAGACAGCTACATCAGCATTTTCACGAATGTAGTCATTAGCAGTGAAACCAGATAAATTCCAAGAACCGAAGACGCTCATAGCCACTTGACCGTTTTGGAATGCTTCGGCCCGCTCTTTATCCACTGTAATAGCTGGTGAAATTTTCTCTTTGACAAAGCTAAAGTAGTAATCCAAGGCTTCAATGGTCTTAGGATCATCGTAGCCTGATTTCAAATCATCAGTAATGACTGTACCACCATTTTGATAGATAAAGTTGTAGTAGCCCTCTTGGTTACTCAAACCAGCACCAAAACCATATTGGCTACCGTCTGGCTTGGTCAATTGTTTTGCCACTTCCTTCAACTTATTCCAATCCCAAGTATCGTCTGGGTATGGAATACCTGCTTCGTCAAATAATTTTTTATTGTACCAAAGACCAATTGTATCGAAATCTTTTGGAATAGCGTATTGCTTACCATTTATGTTGTAGATTTCGTTCAAACCATCTGGGAAATTAGCTAGTTTAGCATCTTCACTCTTGGCTAAATATTCATCCAATGGCAATAGCATTTCATTGGAACCATAGCGATAAATCTCATTTGAATGCATCCAGAAGGTATCAGGTAATGAACCACCTGTCGCACCAGCTTCTAGCATGGTCCAGTAAGAATCCCAGTCAGATACCTGAATATTGATTTTAATATCTGGATTCTTTTTCTCAAATTCATCCGCAATCTTTCTCAAACCAGGTTCCTGACCAGAATCCCAAATGGCATAGGATATTTCTGTCTTTCCTGAACTACTTCCTTCCGTAGCTTTACTAGACTCAGTCGAAGTAGAACACGCTGCCAGTAGGCCTGCAGCCGCAAGCAAGGTAACATAGCGACCAAATTTCTTCATGGTAATACTCCTTTTCTTTTGTCGAATACGTCGACGAACTTTGTTGTTTCTACTATAACTATAACATGTAAGCGTTTTATAATAAAATAGGAATATTTGACATCTTCTATATGATTTTGGGATATTTTTTAATTTTTTCAAATAAAATGTCACATTTACATATAAATATGTTATACTATTTGTAAGCCTTTACAATTTTTGTGGAGAGAATACAATGAAAATACAACCTGAATTTTACGTCTTTAATAACAGATCCTATGTAGATTTTTACCCCATCCAATTTGGCATGGAAGCCTGTAAGCCACTTCACTCATTCGGCCCAACTATGAAACAACACTACCTGTTTCACTACATCATATCTGGTTCAGGTACTTTTTACGATACCTCCGACCAACGTGAATACCACCTAACCGCAGGACAGGGCTTCCTTATCTCCCCAGATGCCATCTGTAGCTACGAAGCAGACGCAAAGGACCCCTGGACCTATATCTGGCTTGAATTTGACGGTCTGAAAACTGAGCATTTCCTCAGACAAGCAGGACTCTCAAAAGAGCAACCTATTTTTTCGCAACGAGAAATGCCCACCTCTAGTCCTGTCTACCATGAAATGAAACAAATTCTCGCGCTCCATCACCAAAAAAGCGCCTGCCTTCTTGGGCACCTCTACCTCTTTATCTCCTATCTCATCGACTGTTCTCTGACCAAAACAAGCAGTAAACACGATGAAAACAAGGAATTTTATATACGAGAGGCCATCAACTTCGTAGAACGAAACTATGAGAAAGCTATATCCGTCGATGATTTGGCACAAGTATGCAACCTCAATCGCCACTACTTCAGTCGGCTATTCAAGGAGCAAATGAACATCTCACCTCAACAATTTATCATCCAATACCGACTCAGCGAAGCCTGCGAACTCTTAAAAAACACCACTAAGACACTACAGGAAATTGCTGAAGAAATCGGATACTCCAACCAATTCAATTTTTCAACTGCTTTTAAAAGACATTACCAAATTTCTCCAAATCGCTGGCGAAAAATCCACAAATAAGGGAGTGGGATAGAACTCGACCGAACAAAAAAGAGTTCGTCTTCCCACCCCCGAACAGTTGATTAGGTCAGATTTGGAGTGTAAAACACGAACAAATCTGCCAATCAACCACTGCGCTGAGATGTTGACACGAACTCCGAGAAGTGGCGCTGAGCTTTTTGCTCAGCCTCTTTTATTCTATAAATTCTCAAAAGCCAGACTTGGCTTGGCATTGAGGTCCCAGCCAGCAAGGTTTTCCTTGTTGTACTCGCTGACCGCTGCCAAGGCAATCATGCCCGCATTGTCACCGCAGAGGCGAAGCGGGGGAATGATGACCTCCACATCGGTGATTTCAGCTGCCAACCGCTCTCGTAAGCCCTGATTAGCTGCCACACCGCCCGCTACAACCAAGGTCTTGACAGGGTATTGCTCCAAGGCCTTCTTGGTCTTAGCCATGAGGATGTCCATGACACAGGCTTGGAAAGAGGCTGACAAATCCGCATTGGACAAGGTTTCCCCTTTCTGCTGAGCATTGTGGTAGAGGTTGATAAAGGCGGATTTGAGTCCAGAAAAAGAAAACTCCAGATTATCCTCCTTAATCATAGCACGAGGGAAATCATAAATGTCCTGACCCTCATGTGCAAACTCATCAATCACCCGACCAGCTGGATAGGGCAGGCCCATAACCCGTCCCACCTTATCATAGGCCTCTCCGACCGCATCATCCCGCGTTTCACCGACAATCTTGTAGTCGCCTGCCTCTGACACATAGACCAACTCCGTGTGTCCTCCACTGACCAAGAGGGCCAAAAGCGGAAACTCCAACTCCTTGACCGCACGCGCCGCCATCAAATGCCCTGCCATGTGGTTGACAGGAATGAGTGGCAGACCGTTAGCCCAGGCAAAGGCCTTGGCAGCCGAAATCCCGACTAGCAAGGCACCGACCAAGCCAGGCCCATAGGTCACAGCCACAGCCGTCAAGTCCTCTGCCGTCACCTCTGCCTCCAACAAGGCCTCCTCGATACAAGCCGTAATCACTTCTACATGGTGACGGCTGGCCACCTCAGGCACCACCCCACCAAACCGCTGGTGGCTGGCAATCTGGCTGGCAATGACATTGGACAAAAGCTCCGCATCATTTCGCAAAACAGCCACCGAGGTCTCATCACAGGAGGTCTCAATCGCCAAAATCAATCTATCTTTCATCACGTTCTCTCTTCATCATCACCGCGTCCTCGACAGGATGGCGGTAGTAGTCTTTTCGTTTTCCTATTTTGGTAAAATGCTGGCGTGTATAGAGGGCCTGAGCTGCACTATTGGACTCCCTCACTTCGAGGAAGATGTCCCCATCCCAGTCCATCACAGCAGCCATCAGTTGACTGGCGATTCCCAACCTCTGAAAATCAGCCCTGACAGCAATCTGCAAGATTTCCATCTCATCCAGCACCGTCTGCACAGCCAAAAATCCGACTAATTCCTGACCTTTATAGGCCAGATAGTAGCCCTCATCCTGACTAGACATACTAGAGGCAATCTGTTCCAGAGTCCATGGAGATTGCTCATAGACGGACTGCATAACTGCCAACACAGCCTCCGCCAGATTTTCCTGACCGTCGTAGTGTTTAATCTCTATCATACACGTTTGATGTAGCTTTCTAAGCTAGCTTGGTTGTCCTTGAGCCAGTTTTCCTCTGCCTCTACCCGCTTGAGATAGTTGGGCTCAAAGCTGGTGACATCTACTGCTGGTAAGTCTTGACCGATTACTGCTAGCTGATAGGCTGACGGCAGACTAGCTTGATACTGGGCAGTCGGCAGAGCTTGCTCGATTTGCTCCATAAAGTTTTCTACTTCGCCAACAAAGGTGATATTTTCCTTACCAGACAGGCTAGAAAGCAAGTCTTCAAAAGACCAGTAGCAGTCTGACTCGACTGCTCTGCCATTTTCATAAACACCTGCATAGACGCAGTTACGGCGGGCATCAATGAGAGGCACCACCAGACCCGTCAGGCTAGGAGGAACCAGAGACTGAAGACTAGATAGCCCCACCAAGTCGATCTTGAGGGTGTAGGCCAAGGTCTTGGCAGTCGCCACCGCCACACGAAGACCCGTGTAGGAACCAGGTCCCTCAGCCACCACGATCCTATCCAAGTCTTTGGGCGTCCAGCCCACCTGGGCCACCAAAAAATCGACCACGGGCATGAGGCTGATACTATGATTTTTCTTAACGGCCAGCAGGGTTTCCGCCTGCAAACGACCGTCCTCCACCAAGGCAACTGATAAAGCCTGATTGGAGCTGTCTAAAGCTAGTATTTTCATCTTCTCCTCTTTCCTTATACTCAATGAAAATCAAAATCAGACTAGTTCCAAAGGTTTGGGGAACCTTTGGAGGTTGGAGATAGAGCGAACGTAGTTCGTTTCTACTTAGCAGATAGAACCCTGTTACTATTTTGTTTCAAGGTAACAGGCTGAAAGGCTCCACTGGAGCCTTTCACTCATCAAATCAAGTCAACAACGTCTGATTTTGATTTTCGAAGAGTATTTCAATGCTACTCTCTATTGTAAGCCATCTTGACCTTTTTTTCAAATAATGAAAAGAATCGGTTGTGATTTCTAGTAGGTTAATGGATCGAACCGATTTGTCATTCTAGTAAGTCACATCACTATCTGGCAGTTGACAGGCATTTCTCAGCACAATTGAACTTAGTCTTAGTAATCCCAATACACTCGGAATCCTAACTCATTTCTTTGATTCATCTCCTTCTGAAATACCGAATTTCTGAAAATCATGACACTTTTCCATTTTCCTACCAAACCCTTTTACCATCAGCAAATTTTATGGTATAATGAAGAGTACATTTAGACTGAATAAATTGACAACTCGAGAAAATTGAATAGGCATTACCAGACAGCCCCAACTGTTTGGGGCTTTTTTCATAGTTGCCAGTCAAAAAGAAAGGAACTATACTACACATGATTTATAAAGTATTCTATCAAGAATCAAAAATTAGCCCACGTCGCGAGCAAACACGTGCTCTTTATCTAGACATCGATGCTGCATCAGAATTGGAAGGTCGTATTATCGCGCGTGAATTGGTGGAAACCAACCGCCCTGAATACAATATCGAATTTATCGACCTCTTATCAGACAATCATCTTGAATACGAGAAAGAGCACGCAGATTTCAAAATTACGGAGTTTTAATCCATGTCATCAGTCAATCTAAAACCTCATGAAGTTGGCGTTTTCGCCATCGGTGGTTTGGGAGAAATCGGGAAAAACACCTACGGTATCGAGTATAAGGATGAAATTCTCATCGTCGATGCCGGTATCAAGTTCCCTGAAGATGACCTATTGGGTATCGACTACGTTATCCCAGACTACTCCTACATCGTTGAAAACCTAGACCGCGTTAAAGGTCTGGTTATTACCCACGGGCACGAAGACCACATCGGAGGCATTCCCTTCTTACTCAAGCAAGCCAATGTCCCAATCTATGCTGGACCTTTAGCCCTTGCCCTTATTCGAGGCAAATTGGAAGAACACGGACTGCTCCGTGATGCGACCTTGCATGAAATCAATCATAATACAGAGTTGACCTTCAAGCACCTCAAAGTCAGCTTCTTCCGCACCACCCACTCCATTCCAGAACCACTTGGTATTGTCGTTGACACCCCGCAAGGAAAAATCGTCTGTACCGGTGACTTCAAGTTCGACTTCACTCCAGTTGGAGAGCCAGCAGACCTTCACCGTATGGCTGCCCTCGGTGAAGAAGGCGTTCTCTGCCTCCTCTCCGACTCGACAAATGCTGAAGTCCCAACCTTCACCAACTCGGAAAAAGTGGTCGGTCAGTCCATCATGAAACTGATTGAAGGCATCCACGGACGCATCATCTTTGCTTCCTTTGCCTCCAACATCTTCCGTCTGCAACAGGCGGCTGACGCTGCAGTCAAGACTGGTCGCAAGATTGCTGTCTTTGGACGCTCCATGGAGAAAGCCATTGTCAATGGTATCGAGCTCGGCTATATCAAGGTGCCGAAAGATACCTTCATCGAGCCAAACGAGATTAAAGAATACCCTGCCAGCGAGATTATGATTCTCTGTACAGGGAGCCAAGGGGAGCCTATGGCAGCACTCTCTCGCATCGCCCACGGTACCCACCGTCAGGTGCAACTCCAGCCAGGCGACACGGTTATTTTCTCGTCTAGTCCTATTCCGGGAAATACCACAGGTGTCAACAAGCTCATCAATATCTTGATTGAAGCCGGTGTCGATGTTATTCACGGTAAGATCAACAATATCCATACCTCTGGGCACGGTGGTCAACAAGAGCAAAAACTCATGCTCCGCTTGATCAAACCAAAATACTTCATGCCTGTCCATGGTGAATACCGCATGCAAAAAATCCATGCCAGCCTAGCTGTTGATACAGGCGTTCCAAAAGATAATATCTTCATCATGGAAAACGGAGATGTCCTTGCTCTGACAAAAGATTCTGCACGTCTCGCAGGTCAATTCAATGCCCAAGACATCTATGTCGATGGAAACCGCATCGGTGAAATCGGCGCAGCTGTTCTAAAAGACCGCCGCGATCTTTCAGAAGATGGTGTTGTCCTTGCAGTAGCCACTGTCGATTTTAATTCTAAGATGATATTAGCAGGACCAGACATCCTCAGCCGCGGTTTTATCTATATGAGAGAATCTGGCGAGCTCATTCGCGAAAGCCAACGCGTCCTTTTCAACGCTATCCGCATCGCCATGCGCAACAAAGATGCCAATATCCAAACAGTCAACGGCGCCATTGTTAACGCCCTACGACCATTCCTATACGAAAAAACAGAGCGTGAACCAATCATTATCCCAATGATTCTGACGCCTGACCGATAACACACTAAAATCCGGCTCTTTGTCAACTGTAGTGGGTAGACGAAAAGCTAACACCTAGAGAGGACGAAATTCGTTCTCTCATTTTTGATGTTTAAAGCAATATATATCTTTGTTTTAA